>NZ_CAMLMK010000064.1 GCF_946481155.1 uncultured Flavobacterium sp. | reverse complement strand
ATAGCAGGTCGGAATAGTGAAGGAAAAATAGAGTTTACAGTACAGTAATGTTTTCTAAATTATTAAAATACACAGGATTATTTCTTTTGATTATGGCAGCACAGCAGGGTTGATGATTTAATTACTTTATTTCCACTGCAAACAATTTATAACCAAGGTGATGTGGTAATATTTAGAATTAATGTGCCCGCTACAAATACTTACTTTGGTCAGGAGATAAATTTACCGGAAAAGACAAATGATTATGAAGGCTTATTTATTACCTCATATAGTAGTCTTTTTGCAGGTAACCAGTTAACATTTACCTCCGGAAGTCAGGGCAGTGAAACAAACTGGTTTAATGTTCCCTATAATGCAAATACAAATAGCTATGAAATGGAAGTAATTATTACACTGAATAAATTAGGGACCTATACATTGCACACAAATGATTATATTTCATTTCAGGGTGCTTCAGAATGTAACCGATATCGATTAGATACTAATATTTTGCATAACGAACCTGGTCCTGGGGTTATTGAGTTTGCAGTGCAATAATTGACTGAAAATTAAATACATAAAAATATAAAAGGAATAGTCAGCGCTATTCCTTTTTGTTTTTTATATGGAGAGGTTATTTTTTAATTTTTGGGTATTTTTTATCAGTGTCTAATTTTTGATTTTAAATATTTAGACACAAATTTCGTGTCTTTTTTTAAAAATGAAAATATAGACACAAAAAGTGTGATTATTTTTTCGAGATTATTTTTTAGACACATGTTTTTATTGAGGTCGGGTTTGATGAATTTTAGTACATTTGGGAGGCTTTGATGACAACCAAACAATGTAATCTTGACAAAGAAAAGAAATTGGATAAAATGTAGTATTTGGACAGTAACGGTAATTTTCGTGCTGATGAATATTGTTGCAGTATTCCATTCCTATAAGTTTACCCATTTCACCGACAGTAAATCGGCAAAGACAAAGAATCCAAATAAACTTACGAGTGGGGAAAGATTGAAGATACTGGCTTTCGGTATCAGCAATCCAAGACCTGAAAATAAAGAAGTTCCAACACAAGACTACGAGACAATAAAACTGAAAAGCAACAGAGTGATTGAATGTTGGAGCATTAAGGCAGCTAATTCAAAAGGAACAGTAATTTTGTTTCATGGTTTTGGTGGGGACAAATCTTCCATGCTTGATAAGTCGGAGGTATTTCTTGAATTAGGTTACAGTACTTTCCTTGTTGATTTTATGGGTTCCGGCGGTTCAGAAGGTAGCCAGACGACCATCGGTTTTTTAGAAGCGGAACAAGTGAAAACCTGTTTTGACTACTTGACTAAGAAAGGAGAAAAGAACATTTACTTATTCGGGACTTCGATGGGTGCCGTCGCAATTATGAAGTCGATTGATGATCATGGCATTGCCCCAAAAGGAATTATGCTTGAATGTCCGTTTGGTTCGATGTATGATACGGTATGTGCAAGATTTAAAGTAATGAATGCACCAACTTTCCCGATGGCAGGATTATTAGTGTTTTGGGGTGGAATCCAGAGTGGGTTTTGGGCATTCGGACACAAGCCTACTGAATACAGTCATAACATAAAATGCCCAACACTCTTACTTTATGGAGCCACAGACAAAAGAGTAAGCAGAAACGAAATTGACGCCATTTTTAACAACCTTCCCGGACAGAAAAAATTAAAAATTTATCAGGACGCAGGGCACGAGAACTACTTAACCAAATATAAAAACCAGTGGACACAAGATGTGCAGGAGTTTTTGATAACAAATTAACTTAAGGCACTAAAATAATAATAATAGAACTTAAATTTAAAATTTGTACCCCAATAGCGCGGATTTACTTCGTCAGTCCGGCTAAAGCCTCGGGTGCAATCCGTGCCCACAAAGATTAAATAGTAATCCCTCTTGACAGTATAAAGAAGTATAATATCTAACGCAACTTATAGAAAATGAATGCAGACACACTAATATCGCTTTTTGAAAGAGACCTGAACAAGGTAATCGCTGAAATTGAACTTTATAAAAATGAAGAAAATATTTGGCGGGTAGAAAAAAATATTTCTAATTCGGCAGGAAATTTAACGCTGCATTTAATTGGGAACTTAAACACATTCATTGGAAAAGAAATTGGGAAAACGAATTATGTTAGGAACAGAGAACTTGAATTTTCTCAAAAAAATGTTCCAAGAAAAGAATTGATTGAAAATATAATTGACACAATGAAAGTTGTTAAGGATTCGCTTATTACAGTCACAAACGAAGAATTGCAAAAAGATTATCCGATTTTGAAGTTTTCAGAAGTAACTACAACTGAATATTTATTAGTTCATTTGGCTACTCATCTGACGTATCATCTCGGACAAATAAATTATCACAGACGACTAATAGAAGAGTAAAAATCCGAATAGTGCGGATTGACAATCCATACCCATAAAGAGATTAACAAAAAAAGGAATAGCATAAACTATTCCTTTTATATTTTTAAGAAGCCTTTCCCCTTCAAACACCGTCCCCTCGGCTCATCACCCTCACGAAGCACAATATCCGAATGCAAAAACTCCGCAGCCGCTGCTGAATCTTTCACTTTCACAGCACTGCGTTCCAGCATTTCTGCTTCAAAATAATTTAATACACTTTCCCGTACTCCGGCTTTTTTCCAATGCGATACTGATTTACAGCCTTTTGCGATCCCACGAGCCAACGCAAGTGCATCGAGCAACGCCTGATTCGCGCCCTGTCCCTTGAACGGGCTCATAGGGTGCGCCGCATCGCCGAGTAATGTTACTTGGCCACCTTTGGCCATCAATTCTGTTGATAATAATTCCCGGTCATATACAGGATAGCCGGAAATTTGGGTTTTCAGAGTCGCTGCTAAAATCTGAGGAATAGGGTCGTGCCACTGAAGTCTGCGACAAGCTTCTTCCTTAAGTGCCTGAGCTCCTTTAGCACTTAACGTCTTAGCCTCATCTTCGGGCATTGGGAAGCTAAGCTGCCACATCACCGAGTCGGACGTAAAAGGCATCATGTAGATTCGCTCATTGCCATTGGCCGTCTGAAACACGGTCGCCGAGTCAAGTAAAGAACTATCAAGGCCTTCGAGTGAGCTTAGCGGACAAATACCCAATATCACAATACAGCCCAGGTAGCGCAAAGGGGTAGTATCCTCACCAATCACTAACTTGCGCACGGCACTGCGAATACCATCGGCGCCCACCACAAGATCTGCTTTTACGTTCTTTATTTCGCCGTTAACCTGAAAACTTAAGGTAACGTCTTCGTCTTGTTTAAAATCCAGTAATTGGTGTCCCCACTGTACCATACTATTTCCGCCAAGCTGCTTTAATAGCGCTAAGCGCAACGATTGCCGTGCAATATGCACATTGGAACGTTTACGGGAAGGTATCGCATCTGGCTGTATCCATTTTCGGGTTCCCCATTCACCAATTATATTTCCTTCTGTTGTATGAACTAAATGCCGCGTTGAAATTACGCCTTCGTCTAACGAGAAAATACCCAATTCCTCCATGGCTTTACTGGCTTGCTGTAATGTGAGTCCGTAGCCCTGAGATCGGGCATCAAAATCGGTATCACGCTCATAAAGTGTAAAAGGAATCCCGCGGTGCAAACAAGCCACAGCCAGAGCCACTCCGCCTATACCGGCACCAATAATAGCAACGTGTGGATAGTTTTCTTTATCCGCTATGGGATGACTTGCAGAAGGGTGCAACCCAGAACCGGAACAGTGTAAGCAGGGGTCAAGGTGTGCTTTAGGACGAACAGGAGCCGTTCCTTCACGATTATTTTTTTCAAATTGCTCGAATGCTGTCTGGTAGTGAAGCCGTACTTTCTTGCTTAACCTCCGACTTTTCTTGCCGCGTCCCTGGCACTCCGGACAAACAGTCCAGCTTGCTTCTTCATTTTTATTATTTTTCACTGCTGCTATTTACCGATACAGAAATTAGCAAAAATATTCCCCAATAATTCATCATTGGTAACCTGTCCGGTAATTTCCCCAAAATGGTATAAAGCCTCGCGGATATCGATGGCCATCAGGTCGGAAGATAGGTTGCTTTCTAATCCCCATTTCACTTTTTCAATTTCTTCCAGCGCTTTTAGCAGTGAATCGTAGTGTCTTGTATTGGTAACGATTGTCTCGTTGTTGCGAAGCGCACCCGTATTTACGAAAGAAAGCAGTTGGTTTTTTAAATCTTCCACACCTTCCTTATTTTTAGCAGAAATGAAAATAGTCGACAGTTGTCGGTTTGAAGTTACCAGGTCTGCGTTTAATCTGTCGTTGATTTGAGTTATGGTACTTTCAAGAAGTAAATCTTTCTTATTGATAATTACGATCAATGGTTTTTGCGGAAACTGGTTCTGGATTTTACCGATTTCGTTAATAAAGGTATCTATCTGACCGTGAACCATGAACTGTGAACCGTCAACTAAATACAGAACAACCTGCGCCATTTCCATCTTCTCAAAGGTTTTCTTGATACCGATGCTTTCCACCACGTCTTTAGTCTCACGAATTCCGGCCGTATCAATGAATCGGAAGCCAATTCCGTCAATCACTAATTCGTCTTCAATAGTATCACGGGTAGTTCCGGCAATATCCGAAACTATGGCGCGTTCCTCATTCAGTAAGGCATTGAGTAGGGTAGATTTGCCAACATTAGGTTCACCCACAATGGCTACCGGGATTCCGTTTTTGATTACGTTACCAACAGCAAATGAATCAATCAGGCGTTTTAAAACGAATTCGATTCTGTTCAGTAGCTCATAGAATTGGGATCGGTCGGCAAACTCTACATCTTCTTCCGCAAAATCAAGTTCCAGTTCGATTAGGGAAGCAAAATTCAGTAATTCTTCTCTCAGTTTCGCGATTTCGGAACTGAATCCGCCACGCATCTGCTGCATGGCAATCTGATGACTGGCTTCGTTATCTGATGCGATCAGATCGGCTACGGCTTCGGCCTGCGATAAGTCCATTTTACCGTTTAAAAATGAGCGTAGGGTAAATTCCCCCGGCTGCGCCATTCGGCAGCCTTTACGAAGCAACAACTGGATAATCTGCTGCTGGATGTACATCGAACCGTGACAGGAAATTTCGACCGTATTTTCACCGGTATAGGAATTCGTGCCTTTGAAAAGCGATACTAAAACCTGATCGAGCGTCTTATTTCCATCAACAATATGCCCCAAATGAAGGGTATGCGTACGTTGTCTGGTAATATCTTTCCCGGAAACCGATTGAAATACCTGAGAAGCAATAGCGATCGCGTCCTTACCCGAAATACGGATAACCGCAATAGCGCCTGCTCCTGAAGGCGTAGCCAAGGCTACAATAGTATCGTTTGAAATCATTTATGAGTTGCTGAGTTACAAAGTTGCAAAGGTACAAAGTTTTTAGCTGTTAGCTGATAGCTTTTAGCTGACAGCCATCAGTTTTCAGGTTAATTTATTGTAAAACTATCTGATTATCAGTCTGTATGTGCGCTACTTTTACTAACTTTATGTAAGAATTTGAAAAAATCATGAGTTATGAAGAAGATACTTTTCCCTACAGATTTTTCTGAAACGGCAAACAACGCGTTTGTGTACGCTTTAGAAATGGCAAAATCGATTGATGCAGAAGTGATCGTGCTTCATGTCTATGATTTGCCCTCGGTTTCTTTTGGTGAAGTTCCGGTAACTTTAGTTGAAATTTACGACTCTATTGAACTGAATAATTTTGAAAATTTCAGGGATCAGATTCCGCATTTGAGAAAAATTGCTGAAAAACACCAATTGCAGGACGTGAAAATGAGCCATGTGTTACGCCATGGTGATTTAGTACGCATTATGAAAGAGATTTGCCACGAAGAGCATGTCGATATGATTGTAATGGGTACGAATGGCGCCTCCGGATTGCAGGAAATGTTCTTAGGCTCCAACACCGGAAATGCGATTGTGAATGTTCCGGTAACATTGCTGAGCGTACCTAATAAAGCAAAATTTACACGAATTAAATACATCGGTTTTACTACCACGTTTAATGATCAGGACCGAATTGCGCTGCATAGGGTGATTGCAATAGCGAAAAAATTCCATGCCAAAGTGAAATGCCTTGCTGTGAAAACGCATAATTTCAATATAACCAATGAAGGCATAGAATACTGGAAAACAGAATTCAGAAACGAACCGGTGGAATTCTTCTTAATCCCACACGATGACGTGAAGGAAACTATTCTCGATTTCGTCGACCATCAGGATATTGACATACTCGCGATGGTGACCCAAAAACGTAATTTCTTTGAAGAGCTGTTTACTCATAGCCTGACCCAGAAACTTTCGTACCATATTGAAACTCCGATATTAGCGTTCCATGAAGATAAGTAGGAGAAACAAGAAACAAGAAACAAGAAGATTGCTATATATCATAATAAGCAAATAAAAAACCGCTAAGTCATAACACTTCGCGGTTTTTCTGGTATAAAAGGGTTGGTTATAGCGCTTTTGAATTTAGAAATATGATATTAGAATTTAGAGTTTTTGAATTTCTGCCTTCTGATTTCTAATTTCTAAATTAGTTGTTTAGCATTACCGGCATTACCAGCATGGTAACGGTTTCACCTTCGTCTAATCCATCAACAGGAGTAAGGATTCCGGCGCGGTTTGGCAATGACATTTCCAGTTGGATTTCGTCTGATTGTAGATTCGTAAGCATCTCAGTAAGAAAACGCGAGTTGAATCCGATTTGCATGTCATCACCTTGGTAATCGCATGTCAGACGCTCTTCTGCTTTGTTTGAGTAATCAATATCTTCCGCAGAAATGTTTAATTCTGCGCCAGCAATTTTTAAACGGATCTGGTGTGTGGTTTTATTAGCAAAAATCGCCACACGACGTACAGAGCTTAAGAATTGCGTTCTGTCCATAACTAATTTGTTCGGGTTTTCTTTTGGAATTACCGCTTCGTAGTTTGGATATTTCCCGTCGATTAAGCGACAGGTAAGTGTGTAATTATCAAAAGAGAAAGTAGCATTTGAATCGTTGTACTCAATTTTCACTTCCGCATCCGATGTTCCTAAGATTCCTTTTAAGATGTTCAGAGGTTTTTTCGGCATGATGAAATCTGCAGCCTGAGATGCTTTTACATCGGTACGCGCATATTTCACCAATTTGTGCGCATCCGTTGCTACGAAGATTAATCCTTCCGTAGAAAACTGGAAGAAAACACCGGACATTACCGGACGTAAATCGTCGTTTCCGGCAGCGAAAATTGTTTTGCTGATAGCTGTTCCTAATACTTCCGCAGGGACTAGGGTAGAAGAAGGCTCTTCTAACACAACTGCTTTAGGGAATTCTTCACCCGGAGCGTATGCTAATGCATATTTTCCAGAGTTAGAGCTTATTTCAATGGTATTGTTATCTTCAACAGTGAAAGTTAATGGCTGTTCCGGGAAAGTCTTAAGGATTTCCAATAATAATTTTGCCGGTACAGCAACGCTTCCCTGGCTTGTAGAATCAATTTCCAATGTCGAGGACATCGTAGTTTCCAGATCAGATGCCGAAACGCGCAATTGGTTGTTATCTAGTTCGAATAAGAAATTATCCAAAATAGGCAAAGTATTGCTGCTGTTGATAACACTTCCTAATACTTGTAATTGCTTTAGCAAATAAGAACTGGATACTATAAACTTCATGTTTTTTCTTTTTTAGTAGGTAAAATTAAATTTTACGATGCACAAATATATCTTAATCAAATGAAAGTGGCAACCCTTTTTTATTAACAACTAACGTGCGTATTTTCTTTTGCGCAGGTAGGTAAACAGGAACCCGAAAATACCAAGTACTACTATTGGTAATCCGACAGTTAGGATTTGCGTGAACGTATAATTCTCGTGTACTTTTTCTTTGTCCAATAACGGCAGGTCGACATCCTTGCTTCGAATGTTAATAAGTCCGTTATCATCCAACAGGTAATTTACACAGTTTAGCAAAAACTCCTTATTTCCGAATAAATTATTGGTCCATTTGTCGTAACCCAATTCCAAAGGCTGGTACGCCTGATCCAATTGGTTTTTAATTACATCGCCATCGGAAATGATGATCATTTTATTCTTTACACCCTGTGCTTTGTAAGCGGGATCTTTAAACGGAAGGATACGGTTTTCATACATCGAATGGAAATTTCCTTCCAGTAAAACCGACATTGGAATCATCCCGCCACCAGTGTAGTCTTTCGGATTCGTTTCTTCAGTTACCATTTCAAGGTTTACTTCGGTAGGAACTCCGATTGGCTTTGAATATTGGGAAGAAGCCATTAAAACGGTTTTCTTTATGTCGTTTTTAAGCAATTCAATAGGATTGGCAAATTCAAACTTCACACCTTCGATATTCTTAACGATCGGATGCTGCGACTGCGGATACACAAACGGCGAATATTTCCAGAAATACTGTTCGTACTGCGTTTGGCTTCCCGGTTCGCCGGTAGCCAGTTTTATTGGCGTTGACTGCTCGTCTTTTACCAAAAGAGGATTGATTCGGACGCCATATTTGAAGAACATGTCCGTAAGGTTTATATCTTTCGGATAGGCTAAAATAGAACCGGACTCGTTGTACAAGCTATCCATTTCGGCCTGCACATTGTCTACCAGCCAAAGCGTTTTCCCGCCATTCATGATGAACTGGTCCAATACTTCTTTTTCTTCTTCCGTAAAGCGTTTTGAAGGTTTTGCAATAATCGCTAAATCGTACTTTTTCAATGCAGCTAAAGAGCGTTGCGGACTCACAGCCACAGAATCCATGGTAAACGGACCGATGTAATAGCTTTCGCGTACGGTTTTAAGGAAATCAGCAATCTGTATGTCATGCAGCTCACCAATGCCTTTGATAACGGCAATTTTCTTTTCTTTTTCTTTAGTAATCTTGTTGAAAGCTTCCGCTAAGGCATATTCAAGATGTTGTACAGAACTTACGACTTTTTCTTCAGTCGAAGCACCCATCATGTTTTTCAGTAGCTGAACTTTCGTGCTTTTGTCGTTGTAAGTCGCAATCGCCCAAGGGAAAACCACTTCCTGAGATTGTTTTCCTTTGTCATCCACGGTTATGCTGATCGGCGTTAAGCCACGTTGGTACAGCATTTTCATGTTGGCTTCACGCTCTTCTTCTTTTTCCAGAGGATTAACGAACTGGAAAATGATATTGGAATTATAAGCTTTGAATTCTTCTAAAGTCTGTCGTGTTTCATTTTGTAAACGCTTGAATTCAGCAGGAAACTGTCCTTCTAAAAAGACGTCGATGTAGAGCGGACTGTCAATCTGCTTAATAATGTTCAATGAAGTTTCGGAAAGGGTATAGCGTTTGTCGGCCGTTAAGTCGAAACGTTTGAAAAAGTAATTCCCGAAAATATTGATGATGATAAGTCCTGCGATTAATAAGCCTAACTGCTTTAATCCTTGTTTTTTAGCCTCTTTCATTACCATTTCAAAGATTTAAGTTGATAAACGGTTCCAGCTAAAAAGGCAATGGTAACGCTAACGAAATATAAAATGTCACGGGTGTCCAATACACCGCGGCTCATACTCTTGAAGTGCGAATCAAATCCGAAACTTGAGAATAGTCCGCCAAAATCTCCCATAAAACTTGCTAAGCCTTCAAATCCAAAGTAGAAGAAAAAGCAAAGGAAAACAGCGATAATGAATGCCACAATCTGATTATCGGAAAGGGTAGAAGTGAAGATCCCGATTGCGGAATATGCTGCAATTAAAAACAGCAATCCGAAATAAGAACCCATCGTGCTTCCCATATCCAGGTTTCCGGTAGGATTACCCAAATCGGAAATAACGAAAACGTAGATTAAGGTTGGAATGATAGCGATTACAATCAGCAAGAATGCCCCGAAGAATTTCCCGTTTACAATTTCCCAGGTGCTTAATGGTTTTGTAAGCATCAATTCAATGGTTCCCTGTTTTTTCTCATCGGAGAAACTGCGCATGGTCACGGCAGGAATAAGGAAAATTAAAATCCAGGGTGCTAAAGTGAAAAACGGACTCAAATCGGCAAATCCGCTTTTTAAGATATTGAATTCCCCTTCAAATACCCAAAGGAACAAGCCATTGAGCAAAAGAAAAATAGCGATAACCAAATACCCGATCGGCGAACCGAAAAAGGATTTGATTTCTCTTAATAATAATGCTTTCATTCTTTGTGTTTATTGTTTATATGTTGATTTGGTTATTCGTTTATTTGAAACTCCAATTCGTAATTATTCTAAAGTCGCCAACTTATCTACGCTCCAGGCTTCCGGTTTGTCGTTAAACAGTTTTTTGGTAAAGGTCCAAACGTCGTAAAACAGTTCCGAATTGCGGTAATTTTCCAGATCGTCTTCGGTCTCCCAATAACTGTAAGTGAAAAAAATACACGGATTGTTTTTATCCTGGTACAATTCAAGAAAACGGTTTCCGGGCGCATTTCGTATTTTCTCTTTCATCAACTCGAAATTTTCCAGAAATGCCGGAATATTTTCCTCGTGAAAACTCAGTTTTACAATGCGTACAAACATACTATTTTTTTGGTTATTTGGTTAGTTGTTGATTTGAGATTTATTGGAATTGAATCGTAACGCTGTCCCTGAATTTCAAACCAAGCAGGGAAGTAGCCGAGCCCACGGTTGACGGGTTGCTTTTATAGATGGCGATCTCAAGGAAATCGGCCTCGTTGAAAAGTGCCAATCGTTCCCCTTCAAAATCTTTCAGCGTAAATTTCTCGGAGATTTTAAAATCGGAATAATTCTTATGAATGCTTCTGATGGTTTTGTTGCCGAATTTCACTTCAAACAAGCGTCCTTTTCCAATTTCCTGGATTAGTTTTCGGGAGATATTGGTCACGCAATTCCCAAAATGATCGATATAGACCACAGCGCCTTTTATGGACCCGAAATCGGAAGCCACAGTCGCGTGCAGTTCACTGATTTCTTTAATATGGCTTATCTCTTTTCCGATTACACTTAAAGCGCCGCCTTTTGCCAGATGACAGGCGACTTTCACAAATACGTCCATATCTGAAGAACCTTCCGGCAAGCGGTCGTGAATGTTGATTTCTACAATCTTCTGCGGAACAATTTTCTGGGTGAGGATGCTTAGGATTCCGTTATCGGCACAAACAAAAAAATGGTCGTTCCATTGCATGGCGATGTGCTTGTTTTCCAATGTCTGCTCCGAATCGACACCAATTAAGTGTACGGAACCTTTCGGAAAGCTGTTGTAAGCCGCATTAATAGTGTAACTCGCTTCGGAAATATTGAACAAATCGATGTCGTGGGAAATGTCTATAATCTGTGTCTGAGGATGTTCTGTAATAATTTTACCTTTTAAGGCGCCAACAAAGTGGTCTTTCAGGCCAAAATCGGTAGTTAGCGTAATTATTGACATCATTTTGTTTATAACTATTACAGAAAGTTTTTGTAAATTTCATTAGATTTGAGATAATGCAAAGCTAACTTATTTTTTTAATTAAATCCCGCTGCTTTTGAACGAAAGAACCATCGAATTGACAGACATCACTCCAAAAGAATTTTGGGGTGCTCAAGATTCTCATCTTGAAGTAATTAAAAAATTATACCCGAAATTAAAAATTGTAGCCCGGGGCACGCTGGTGAAAGCCTATGGAGAAAAGGAAATTTTGGATGAGTTTGAAGTACGTTTTAATCGATTGATTACCCATTTTTCGCGTTACAATTCCATTGACGACAATGTGATTGAGCGAATTGTACAAACCAACAGCCAGGATGAACACAGAATGGCTGATGCGGACAAAATTCTGGTACACGGAATTGGCGGAAAATTGATTAAAGCCATGACACCCAATCAACAGAAATTAGTTGATTATGTAGCGAAAAATGACATGGTTTTTGCCGTAGGTCCTGCAGGAACAGGAAAAACCTATACAGGTGTAGCTTTGGCGGTAAAAGCCCTGAAAGAAAAACAGGTAAAACGAATTATTTTAACGCGTCCGGCTGTAGAAGCGGGCGAGAATTTAGGTTTCCTTCCCGGTGATATGAAGGAGAAATTGGATCCGTACATGCAGCCATTATATGATGCTTTGCGCGATATGCTGCCACCTCAAACGCTGGAAGATTATATCCTGAAAGGTATTATTCAGATTGCGCCATTGGCTTTCATGCGCGGACGAACTTTGGATAATGCTTTCGTAATTTTGGATGAAGCGCAAAATACGACGCATTCGCAAATGAAAATGTTCTTAACGCGTATGGGGAAAAATGCAAAGTTTATGATAACGGGTGACCCGGGTCAGGTAGATTTACCGCGAAGAACGATTTCCGGACTGAAAGAAGCGATTCTGGTACTGAAAGACATCGACGGCATCGGCATTATCTATCTTGATGATAAAGACATTGTACGCCACCGATTGGTGAAAAAAGTAATCGATGCTTATAAGAGCATTGAAAATCACGATTAACGAATACTAACTTTTAAATAATATTAATTGAAGCGAAAAGCCCGGAAATTTAAATCCTGCTTTTCGCTTTAGTTTTTTAAGCTATTTTTTCTTTTTGCGGAAAGTTTCATCGCTTACTACAATTTTCAGGACAAACCATACCGCGAATATCGAAGCGCTCAGGAAAAATATAATAGCTATCGCCGGATATCCGAAAATAGTGTAGGAGGTAGGAACCCGCATCAATAGAGATGCCCCGATAATTAATGCGGCGATAATTAAGCCAATGGCTATCCGGTTCGCTACTTTCTGGAAACCATCGGTTAACCTTTGTTCGTCGATAGTATCTACCTTGATTTCGAATTCGTTGTTCGCCAGGTTTTCCGTAATCTTGTTTAGTCTTTCCGGCAGTTTGAAAAACAGTTTTTTGGCTTCGAGTAATTCGGCAAATATATTTTCGGGTTTGAGCTGTTCCAGCATTTTCGAATGCATGATGCTTTCTACGTTGCGTTTGATGGCATTTTGAAGATCGTAATTGGGCGTCAGCACTGCTACAATCTGGTCCATGTTCATCAGTATTTTGCCTAAAATGTTTAATTCTACCGGAATGCGGATGCCTTTGTAGGCTGCAATACTGTTTAACTGAATCAATACTTTGCCGGTTTGCATGTCTTTGGCTGTTTTATTCTGGCTTTCCAATACCAAACGGTTGACTTCTTTCTTGAATCCGGCTACATCGGCCAGTTTATCATGAACACTGATATTCAGTAGTACGTTTGAAGTTTCCTCGCCATCGTATTTGCTCATCGCAATCAGCAACTTTAGAATATCGTCCTGGAGCGTCGGACTGAATTTAGCTACCATGCCTAAATCCATCAGCACTACTTTATTTTCGGCAGTCAGATGCACATTGCCGGGATGCGGATCGGCATGGGCTATGCCATCGTAAAGGATTTGCTTCATGTAGGCTTCAATAAGCTCGTCCACTAAGTACTCAAAATTAATTTCTGTTTTTAGGAGCGGATTAATACTGGTTATTTTAGTTCCTTCAATATAATCCATGGTAAGGACTTTAGAAGAGGAATAATCCAATACAGGCTGCGGTACAATGATGTTTTCAAACTCTGTCATATTATCGCCGACCACTATGAGATTTTCAGCTTCTTTCTTATAATCGAGTTCGCTCAGTAAAATGTAGCGCATCTCGTCGATTACTTCATCGAGGCCGTACATTTTGCCCATTTCGGTATGTTTGACTGCCAAAGAAGCTAATTCTTTCAGCGTGTCCATTTCTTCGATGATTTCTTTTCGGACGCCGGGCCGCTGAATCTTTACGACCACATTTTTGCCGGATCGCAATACTGCTCTGTGTACCTGCCCAATAGATGCGCTGGCAATTGGCTTTTCGTCAAAACTCTGAAAGGCTTTTGAAATTTTTGTGCCGATTTCTTCTTCTACGGTTTTTTGAACTTCTTCGTAAGGTATGGCATCCAGGTCATCCTGTAAAGTAGAAAGTGCTTTGAGGTAATTATCGGGTAGTAAGTCGGGTCGGGTAGATAAGGTTTGCCCGATTTTGACATAGGTTGGCCCCATCTTCTTTAAATCTTCCACAAACTCTTCCGGCTTCTGGTAGTCGGTTACTTCATTCCGTACTGTTTCATCTGTAATCAGATTCATGGCATTATCTGATGCGGTCTTAAAAACCTCGCTGTTCCTGTATTTCAGGATAAAGGCTATGAATTTTCGGTAGCGCTCAAGATTTTCAGGAAGTAATGACATAGGAGTGTTTTTGCAATATCCTACTAATTTAGTGAATATTATTGACAGTCAGTCGATTGTGTTTTTGTTTTGAAAAAAAGGAGTGCTCAAAGGCTCTTCATTTAATAAAAAAAGCTACAACAAATTGCTGTAGCTTTAAGTATAGTGCAAAGTCCGAAAACTTTGCGGAACAGGGTAGCATTATTTTAGTAAGCTTTCAATTTTCTTATCAATTTCTTCCACGGTAGTTGGTCCTAATCCACTAACATAGTGTACTATTTTGGAGTTTTTATCAATTATCACATGGGTCGGAAAAGAATTTACATTGTATAAATTTGCTATATTCTCGCTGTCCGCAATCAAATTGTAATTGAATGACTTTGTCTTTAAGAACTGATCAATTTTTGCTTTTTTATTTGTAGCAAAACCAAGAAAAACTACGTCTTTATTCTTGTATTTTTCAACCAACTTATTAAGTTCAGGCATCTCCATTACACAGGGTTTGCATTCAACGAACCAGAAATTCATCACAATTACTTTTCCTTTAAGTTCCTCAAGGGAGTATTTGTTGCCAAACATGTCGGTAACACTAAATGAGAATGCCTCTTTTCCTATTAGTTCATTCTTACCGAGTCTGTTCATTTCCATCTGTTTCCTCTTCATTTTTTCTTGCTCTGTGGCTTTTCGCAATACAAAAGCTTTTATATCCATATTGTTGTCAACGTAAGGTTCAGGCATATAATCCCCGGATGACATAAGTGCCCCGAAATCTTTTATATCAATCAATTCATGATTTTCTGTATAAAAAGGAGTTGTAGTGGGATCCAGCATAATTCTCTTGTCGGAATTAAGCTCTTTAGGGGATGCTTTTTTTAAACCTTTTAACGGATCAGCATTTTTTACCGCTATGTCGCCTTTTTTTTCCTGAGTAGCCTGAGCGTAAACGGTGCTACTGCCTGCAATTAGTACCAACACAATTGCAATCATCCAATTTTTTCCTGTCATAATATCTTTTTTTAAGTTAATGTTAGAAAAATGTCCCACAGTTTATGTTGTCATTTTTCATCGTAATCGTTTCAAAATTTTTAGTATTTTACATAGCCAAAAGTAACTCCTTGAGTTCTAACCGAATCATAATGAGTGTTAACGAGTGTTAATGAGACAAAAGATATCCATACAGTTGCTATTTTTGATTTATGAAATCATTCCTTCGAAACAATATTGCGCCCTTGATTGCACTCACGGTTTTAGTAACTGTTGGCATACAGGTGTATTGGAATATTCAGAACTATCAAAATAATAGAGCGCAGATTTTCAGTACGATACAGTTAGTTTTAGACAACAGCGTTAACAATTATTATAATGATAAGGCAAAATCTAACATTATACATAACTTTACCCTGACCGTACCCGATACGATACAGAAAGACACTTTTACTAATCCGGATAAGATATTCCTGGAAGCACAAATGGGGTTGGAACAAACAGCGAGGCCAAAAAACAACCACATTATCCTTAAAGATTTAGGATCTGGCAGAAATGATTCTCTTTCCGAAATCAAAAACATAAAATTCCTGGCGGAAAAAACGATTATTGCTATAAGGAAAGACAGTATCAATCTTGCTGAAATGGCAAGTTACCTGGATGCCGAATTCGTACATAAAAACCTAAACTTTGAATATGCCCTTCTTTATAAAAGGAAAGGAAAAGCGCACGGAAAGTATAATGATCCGGATAATAAAAAATTCCTTTTTTCGTCACTTTCCAAATCAGCCTATTTGCCGCCACAAAGTGAATTGAAACTTTTTTTCCCCGACATTTATTTAAAGACACTAAAAGCGGGGCTGACAGGTATCCTGCTTTCGTTTATATTTTCCCTGAGCATTATTTTTTGCCTTTTTTACCTGCTTTCAGTTATTCGCCGGCAGAAGCAAATGGCCATCATAAAAAATGATTTCATCAGTAATATATCACACGAATTGAAAACGCCTATTGCTGTGGTTAGCAGTGCTCTGGAAGGAATAGAAAGATTTAATACTGATAATGAGCCGGAGAAAACCAAAAAATATGTGGCCATTTCAAAGGAACATTTATCCAAGCTGCATGAGATTGTCGAAAAAATACTGGAAACAGCTACATTGGAGAGTGATAAGCTGCAATTGCAAAAG
>NZ_CAMLMK010000063.1 GCF_946481155.1 uncultured Flavobacterium sp. | reverse complement strand
TATCATCGATTATCACATTCTGGTCGGCAGAAGAAACATTGCCGTTACCATCGTCAAAACTCCAGTGGATTACGTGGGTTCCCTGAGTTGAATAGCTTAGCGGGTCTGAAGTTGTTCCCAGAATTGCGCCTTCGCAGTTATCAGTGGCAGTCGGAGCCGAAGCTGTAGCCGAGCATTGGCCTGTAACATCCAAAAGTACCGGAGCTGCAGGAGCGATTGTATCATCGATTATCACATTCTGGTCGGCGGAAGAAACATTGCCGTTACCATCGTCGAAACTCCAGTGAATTACATGAGTTCCCTGAGTCGAATAGCTTAGCGGGTCTGAAGTTGTTCCCAGAATTGCGCCTTCGCAGTTATCAGTGGCAGTCGGAGCCGAAGCTGTAGCCGAGCATTGGCCTGTAACATCCAAAAGTAGCGGGGCAACCGGAACTTCATTATCCGTGACTGTTACTGTGAACGATTTTATATCGGAACCACAGTCGTTTGATGCTTTTGCATACACAGTAGTAGTACCGACGGGAAAAACATACGGATTTGATATAACACTTCCAAAATTAGTCAGGCTATAACTTATAGACGGTGTAGGATTACCCGTCGCAGAAACATTGCTACCCAACGTTACACTAGCACCACAGGTTCCAGCTTGATTGGCAATAATTCCACTAGTGGGCAGATCTGCTACAGTTATAATTGGGCCGGCGTTCAAACTTACCTGAGGTTGACTGACTAAAGCAGGATATTGCGTCGTGGCAAAATCATTCCCTACCCACGCTGTAGTTGCAAAAACATAAGGATTGGATACTGTCGATGGTGCAGTAGCTGTAAAAACAATAGTTAATGATTCTCCCGGAGAACCTGCACTTAAACTATTTCCCGCTCCTCCCGTCCTGCTTACCTGGATGTTTCCTGCGACTATACCGGCAGAAAATCTTGTGGGTAAACTTATCGAACTTATACTTACACTGCTATAACCACTGGGTATGACAATTCGGACCGAGCCCAAACGGGCATTATTTCCTGTCGGTGGAGCAGTCGTTAAATTGGTAATTATCATCGTATATGTAGCACTGCCTCCTGAGCATACAGGTGACGGCGACGAGGAAATCGTTGCCGTGAAAAGCAAGCCATCCGTAAAAGTAGTTTGTGCTGTTAAACCAGAAGACTGACCGGTTGCTGTTACTATAAATGTTACACCGAGATGCCGATCATTAAAATAAAACTGATCGTAAAAAATATCCCCATTGGTATCCGCAATTGCAAACCTGTTGTGTCCGTTAGCGCAGACCGTTGGTGTTTCATCAAAATGCAGCGTCACTGTTTCTCCAGGCTGAAAACCCGAGCCTGAAAGTCGAAGGGTATCACCAGGCTGGTAATCACTTCTATCGGAATAAATCACAGCATTAATGCGATGACCTAAGACATGATTATGTGCTGAGACCGATTTACTGAAAGTGAGCGCAGAAAGTAATAGACTCGAGAGTAAAATCAAAGTACTCCAGAATCCTTTTTTGAGTAGTACTGTTTCCATAGTAATAAAGTATTATTTATACAAAGCATTATTCTTAGACTGTAACCCAAAGCCACAGTTTTGCTATTAGCATTTCTGAAAAGGATGCAAACAAATAATGGAACAGATTTCATATCTGTCCGTTCAATAAAATCGAAGGGAATTGTTTTGGGAGCTTAAGTGCTTGGATGTGGTATTTAAGCGATCTTAAACAAAAAAGTTGAATACATAAATATGACCTCTAATTTATAACTATGAATTCTGGTAATCTTAGTTATGGACTAACTTTTCGATAAAAGGAACAAAAAAAACTGCATAACGCAGCTTTTGAATCATTATAAATTTAGTTTTGAAATATCCCAGTTTACATGCGCCTGATAGGACAGTAATCCGTTTCTTACTTCCAACGGACAATCGAAATTATTGGTATAAAGAGCACCGGTACCCAAACCTTGAGGCCTCGGGTTTTTTAAAGTGTATGTCCACTGCGCAATTGCATTTAAGCCGATATTGCTTTCCAAAGCGGAAGTAATCCACCAGCCAATTTTATGTTTTTCTGCTAAGTCAATCCATTCTTTTGTGCCGCGAAAACCGCCTACCAAACTCGGTTTTAAAACGATGTATTGCGGTTGGATTTTGGCCAGTAAGTCTTCTTTTTCTTTCAGGGAAAACACACCAATCAGCTCTTCATCCAAAGCAATGGGCAAAGGGGTTGTTTTACATAGCTCTGACATCCTGTCAGTATGATTTTTTTTGATCGGTTGCTCTATACTATGTAATTCTAAACCAGCTAATTGATTCAATTTAAATAAAGCTTCACTTTCAGAAAAAGCACCATTGGCATCAACACGAATTTCAATGGTTTTAGCATCGAAATTGTTTCGTATAAAACGCAACAAATCCAATTCTTTCTGGAAATCTATGGCTCCGATTTTGAGTTTTATGCAGCGGAATCCTGAAACTAATTTTTCTTCAATTTGCTGTTTCATGAACGCTTCGTCACCCATCCAAACCAGGCCATTTATGGAAATGCTTTTTTCACTTTTTGTAAATTCTGATGGAAATAACACGAATGGATTTTCGCTTTCTAAAGACAAAAATGCCTGCTCCACGCCAAACTGAATGGAAGGAAATTCCAATAAATTTTCCCAAAGCTGATCCTTACCGAGATGGATATTCTCGCAGGTCCATTTTAATTTTTCTTCATAATCGGGCCGGTCATCAATACTTAACGTTCGCAAAATGCCACACTCTCCTATTCCCATTTTTCCTTCTTTTTCCAGAAGGATAAACCAGGTTTCTTTTTGCGTTAAAACACCACGGGAAGTTCCGGATGGCCTTTTAAAATCGAGTACGTATTTTTTATAGGAAGCCTTTATCATTTTGAAACGTTACAGATATAAAAATAGTTTACTGACTAGCCCCGGTTGCAGCGGCACGCAGTAGAGCGGAAAACGGGAAAACGGACTCCAAAAAAGCCCGCACCATTCGCTCCAAAAAATTATAATTCAATAGAAGAACCAATTTCAAGCAGCATCAAATCTTTTCCTTTGTCGAAGAATTTCCTGATCGCCTCTTCGTGATTGATAACGATGAAACCGAATGTGTCATAATGATAGCCTAAAATCTTATCGC
Organism: uncultured Flavobacterium sp.; assembly: GCF_946481155.1. Next base: position 13,317 of record NZ_CAMLMK010000063.1, on the reverse strand, counting down.
AATCCAGAAAATCGGAAGCGATTATGGCATCGTCAACATCCATCGTGAAGTTGTTTCCAATAGGAAGAATCGCTAAATCCAGTTTAGTTCTCATCGGAATCAGTTGCATATCAGTGGTCAGGGCTGTATCGCCCGCGATGTAAATATTTTTATGTTCGCCCTCAATTACAAATCCGCCGGGCTGACCGCCGTAGCTACCATCGGCAAATGAACTGGTATGGATTGCGTTCACATATTTTACCGTTCCGAAATCAAATTTCCAGCTTCCTCCGTGATTCATGGGATGGTATTGCAGACCTTTATTCCCGAAATGCATAGCAATCTCATAATTAGAAACCACTATCGCGCTTGTTCGCTTCGCAATGGCTTCAACGTCTAAAACGTGATCCTGATGAGCGTGCGTTATTAAAATATAATCCGCTTTCAGGGTGTTGATATCGATATTGGAAGCTTTTGGGTTACCGGTAATGAAAGGATCGACCAAAATGTGTTTTCCACTGACTTCAATTCCGATGCAGGCATGGCCATAGAATGTGATTTTCATAATTTCAGTTTTAAGTTGAGTTGCTATTTAAAGAATACCAAAGTTAGAGAAAGTAATAAGGATAAGGCGAAAGTCCCTAAAGCGACTTTCTTTAATTCGGGATCAAAATCCTTGTAGTTCTGCGCTTTATGCACCACTTTCAGGTGACGAATTAGTATAAAATTTACCAGTAAAATCGGGAATATCGAAGTTTTGGTAAAAATCGCAAAGCACATCATGCAAACAATTGCTATGGCTATTAGCGAATTATGATAATATTTGGCGTTTTTCAATCCCATTTTCACTACCAGGGTATTTTTTCCGGAGTTTCGATCATTTTCAATATCACGCATGTTGTTCAGGTTCAACACTGCAACGCTAAGCAAACCGATGGCTACCGCAGGCAAAATCAAATAAGGGTCGAACTGTTTTGTAAAAAGGAAATTGGAGCCCAAAACGCTCACCAACCCGAAGAAGATAAAAACGAAAACATCTCCGAAGCCGCTATAACCATAAGCCCCTTTTCCGACCGTATATTTTATAGCCGCTGCAATGGAAGCAATTCCCAAAACGAAAAACAGCAGCGAGTAGCCAAAATTCTCTTTTCCGAAGGAAACATAAATAAGTAAGACTGCAGCAACCAGACTAAGCAATGCCGTGATGATAATTGCCGTTTTCATTTGCTTCACTGAAATCACACCGCTTTGAATGGCACGTTGCGGCCCCACCCTATTTTCGTTATCCGTTCCTTTTACACCATCCCCGTAATCATTGGCGAAATTGGAAAGCACCTGAAATCCTAGAGTCGTAAGCAGTGCCAAAACAACAATTTTCCAGTTTTCAAATCCCTGAAAATAGGCATAGCTGCTTCCGATAATTATTCCCGAAACCGATAACGGCAACGTTCTGAGCCTCGCGGCCTGAATCCATTTCTTCATTTTTTATTCTTGAAATTTAATGCATTTTACATAAAAGCAACAATGTTAGCCCGTTTACAAGTAAGCCGTAAATCCAGTAGGCTTTTAAGTCTACACTGTGTTTTATGAGCATAGTTAAATTAATGACCGGTAATATAAATAACATTAGAATCATAGGCACCCATAACATTTCGAAAATGGCTCCCACTATTTTATACTCTTGCAGGTCAATTGTCCGGCCAAGTACCCAAAGAAGCAGCAATACTGTACTCAAGCCGAAAACAGTTTTTTCCTTTTTTTCAACCAACGAATAAATAGTTGCCATAGTATTTTACTTTAATTCAGAGGATTACATCCAATTTTTTTCTGAGGTTTCCACCTGGTACAGCCACAAATTGGCCAACTCTTTTATTCTGGTAAAATTCCCTAAATGAAACGCAATATCACCGCCGGCCGTGGTAATTGTTATGCTGCCAATGTTCGCGCGCTTATGCCAAAAAAGCTGACTCACTTTTATCGCCTGAATTTTATGCGGTTCTATAATTTCATTGTCGATATCCCATGCCCCGCTTTGTTTGATAATGTAATTTTCATTGACAAACAAACGATAATTCTTAAAACTGAAAAACAATAACAAACCGATAAAAACAACATACAACGGAATGGCATATAAATAATCATACAGTTGCGGCTGAAGCGTTGCAGCAATAAGGAACAACAAAATTACCGGCAATACTATATACAAAATTACCGAAACTATTATTTTTCTGATGTTTGGTTTTAGCGGAATTCCTTTCTCCGGAATATGACTTAACAAGAGTTTTAGTATGCTTTCTTTTTCCATGGCATCACAACCCGGTATTTCAATAGCTGACTTTTTATTTTCAGCATCTCCTTCATTACCCGAAGCCTGTTTAATCTTAATATTCAGCACATTCATTTTTTTCTGGAGCCAGTTCTGGCTTAAAGCCACAATCTGTACTTTTTCAGGTTTGATAATCGTGCTTTTCGTGTTCAGCAGTCCGTAAGAAAGCAATAAAGAATGGTGCTGTTTTGCAATTTTGAAATCGAAATACCTGAAAATCGTACGGACCAGATTAAAAACCAAAATCAGAACAAAAAAAACAAGGATAAAAATCATGGCCGAATACATGGCCCAATTCTCATTAATATAATTGCCTATCGTTGTGTCTAAATCATCCGTATTAGTACCGATACTTTGTACATTTTCATAAATCGTCCAGAAAAAAGCGAACAATAAACCGAAACTGCGCACGTAATTGGATGTAATTCCGATTTTAACCAAACTCATGAAACTGATTTTGATAAACGGCTCTTCTTCGTTTGCCTGGACAGATTCAGTTACGATTTCGTTTTTTGAAGCGGTTTTGGCTTCGCTAAGCAATTTCGTTTTCAGGGCAATGGCCAAATCATGTGAAATGGCACGGATGGAAACCTCTTTTTTAGTACTTCCGGCCGTATCAACATCCAGCGCATGTACGCCAATAATCTTCTGAATCAGGGATTGGTTGATATTTACCTGTTGGATTTTATACAGCTGAATCGCGATTTTTGTTTTATTTAAAATGCCTTTGTTGATGATAAACTCGTCGTTTTCGTCATCAATGTAAAACGTAAAATTCCAATATTGCAGATAAGCGATAACGCCAATGACCGCGACGATTCCAAAAAGTCCTAACGCTAAATGCAACTTATTCAGCTCATTGAATTTGAAAATCCAAACTACAAGAAGCGGCCACATCGCCCGTGCAATTTTCTGGAACGTATCGGTAAACATTACCAAAACGCCAATAAGCGATTGCCTTTGTGGCTGATTGAAGTCGGATTTACTCATTTTCTGCTGAAGAATTAGTATTTTCCTCCGTTAGTTTTGACATCAGTAATTGTTTGATGCTTTGCGCTTTTTCCTTTTCGATTCCCGGGATTTCGATATCGCTGTTTCCTCCACCCGCAGTGTAGATTCCGACAGAGGCTAATCCGAACATACGTGAAATAACGCCTTCGTTCAAAGCTACGTGCTGGATTCGGCTATAGGGAATAATGGTTGTCGTTTCCGAAATGATGCCGCTTTTGTATAAGACATCATGTTGCCGAAATGCGAAACCGCGTTTTTTGAAACTTATTTTCGCCAGGACAAGAGAAATCAGAAAAAAAACTGCCAGCGCTATTAAAAAGACTGGCCAATCACCACGAAACTCATCCGAAAGAAACAGGAACAGGCCTGCGATTACTGACAACACTGCCAACAGCATAAAATTCGCAATGAGCATTATTTTCCAATAATCTTTGTGCAACGGCTGAAACTGGACTTCCTCAAATCTGGGAAGCTGTTCGATATCTATGGTTTCGTTGGTGAAATTTTGCATTTATGGGATGTATCTTTTATCAAAGTTAGGTTTGCGTTTTTCAAGGAAGGCATTTCGTCCTTCGATCGCTTCATCGGACATATAGGCTAAACGTGTGGCTTCACCTGCAAAAACCTGTTGTCCCACCATTCCGTCATCCGTCAGGTTCATGGCGAATTTTAGCATTTTGATGGAAATTGGTGATTTCTCAAGGATTTCCTGTGCCCATTGGTAGGCAGTATCTTCAAGTTCTGCATGAGGAATTACCGCATTTACCATTCCCATATCGAAAGCGTCCTGAGCGGAATAATTTCTTCCTAAGAAGAATATTTCACGTGCTTTTTTCTGTCCGACCATCTTAGCCAGATAGGCAGAACCATATCCGCCGTCAAAACTCGTCACATCGGCATCGGTTTGTTTGAAAATTGCGTGTTCTTTACTGGCAAGGGTTAAATCGCAAACCACATGAAGACTGTGCCCGCCACCAACAGCCCAGCCCGGAACGACAGCAATTACGGCTTTTGGCATAAAACGAATCAATCGCTGCACTTCCAATATATTTAATCTGTGGTAGCCATCATCGCCCACGTAGCCTTCTTTTCCGCGCGCTCTCTGATCCCCGCCACTGCAAAACGACCAGATACCGTCTTTAGGAGATGGTCCTTCCGCAGAAAGCAGCACAACCCCGATGGAAGTATCCTCATGGGCATCGTGAAATGCCTCTAAAAGCTCTTTTGTGGTTTTTGGCCGGAACGCGTTGCGTACTTCCGGACGATTGAAAGCGATTCTCGCCACACCATCACATTTTTTATAGGTTATATCTTCGAATTCTTTTACTGTTTTCCAGTTTATGGTACTCATACTTTAAAATTTTAATGTAAAAATACTATTTTAGCCCCAATATAAAGAAACTTAAAAATGAAAAAAATCATTACTTCCTTACTATTTGTTCTAATCTCTGCAACTGCTTTTTCTCAAGCTAAGGCTACAACATTTTCTGAATCAGGATTTAGCGCTCAATTTCCAACGGCACCAACAGTTCAGAAACAGAATATTGAGACTCCTGCAGGACTGCTCCCAATGACGGTTTATGTGTGTGATGCCGGCGATTATATGATTATGTTATCCGAAAATTCATTTTCTGACGAAGCTGCTGAAGGATTAAAAAAATCTGGCAGCGCAGCCTTATTGAAAGGATCAAAAGACGGATCATTAAACAGCTTCGCAAAACAGATGGGTGGCGAATTTAAACCAACAAAGGAAGAGAATTATATGTTCAATAATAAATACTCTGCGCTAAAAGTAGATGGAAGTATAAATGAAGTTGCTATTAACGCTAATTACATTTTGAAAGATAACCGTTTGTATCAGATTATACTTATCGGTGACATTTCATCTGCGGAAGCGAACAATTTTATGACTACTTTTAAATTAATTGAATAATACTATGAAAAAATTAGTTGTTTGTGCTGCCTTGCTGGGTTTTATTTTCTCAGCGAACGCTCAAAAATATGAATTCCAAACCCTTACTGATTTAGAAGCACTGCCCGTTATCAGCCAGGGAATTACAGGTACTTGCTGGAGTTTTTCTACTTCGTCTTTTTTAGAATCGGAAATCATCCGCCTGACAGGAAAGAAAATTGACCTTTCAGAAATGTATCAGGTAAGAAATACTTATACTAAAAAAGCTGATAATTACGTGATGCGTCAGGGAAAGGCGCAATTTAGCGAAGGAGGATTGGCTCATGATGTGATTAATTCGGTTGCCGAATTCGGTTTGGTTCCCAATTCAGTATATACAGGCTTAAATGGCACATACGAAACCCACAATCACGCTGAAATGGTGGCAGTGATGGAAAGCATGCTTAAAACATATGTTGAAAACCCAGGAAAAAAGCTTTCTCCTAACTGGAAAAATGCGATTTCATCACTATTAGACGTATATATTGGCAAAAACCCATCAGAGTTTACGTTTGAAGGTAAAAAATATACCCCGCAGAGCTTTTTGGCAATGACCAAAATCAATCCGGCTAATTATGTAACGATTACTTCTTTTACACATGAGCCGGACTACAAACCTTTCGTTTTAAACATTCCTGATAATTTCTCAAACGGCAGCATGTACAATCTTCCCCTGAATGAGTTTATGGCGAATATCGACAATGCATTAAGCAATGGCTACACAGTGGAATTGGATTGCGATGTGAGTGAACCGACATTTTCCGGAAAAAGCGGTGTGGCCGTAATTCCCGCGACTGATGAAGATGCTAAAGCAATTTTAACTGAAATCAAGACAGAGAAAGGCATTACACCTGAATTTCGTCAGCAGGAATTCGAAAACCTTACCACTACGGATGATCATTTAATGCATATAGTAGGCAAAATGAAAGACCAGAAAGGGAATATTTACTACAAAGTGAAGAATTCCTGGGGAACGGATGAAAAGCGCGTTGCTAACGGCGGATATGTCTATATGAGCGTCCCTTATATGAAATTAAAAGCTATTTCGGTATTGGTTCATAAAGACGCGTTACAAAAGACTACAAGACAAAATTTAGGACTGTAAAAAGAGGTAAAAAAGACGTTAATTTTTTAGTTTATAATTTTAATTTTTGTAACTTTAACTACCTCGAAATGAGGTTATTTAGATCACTGATTTATTAATTAAAAAATTTATTCTTTGAAAAAATCTGTAATTTTTGTCGCTCTTTTATCTGTAGTATTTTTTGCAAGTTGCAAAAATTCCGAAAAAGTAGAAACAACGGAAGTAACAATGGAGGAGCAAGTAGATACAATCGCAACCGATAGTATTACAACTGATGAAGTAGCACCTGTGGTTGAAGTGAAAGATACAATAACTATTTCTAAGAAATAAGAAAGTTAATTAGTCTTTAAGGAATGATAAAGCTCACAGGTTGAAATATGTGAACACCAGGTTTTAATAAAATCAGCTTTGATTGCACTATTTGAAGACAAATAAAATTTAGCAATCGCCTTAATAGTCTTACTATTGAGGCGATTGTTTTTTATACCCATGCCAGCAAAATGCAACAAAACTTTAACAGAATTATTTTCGGTTTAGATTTTGAAAATAACAATGGTTATTTATATTTGCTTTTTTACGAATTTTACAATGAGAATTTCAAGATATATCCCCATACTTTCACTATTACTATTTTTAAGCTGTAAAGACAAATCAGGAAAAAACGGAAGCGATGATAATGATACTGTCCTTTTAGCCGATAAATATGAGGTTAGCTTGCCAAAGCTTAGCCCAAAATACACTGCCGAAAACAAAATTTTCTGCGAGAATTTTTACGATAAATATTATAATGCAAAAGATTTCAGCGGGGGCTTTCTTGTGGCTAAAAATGGCCAGATTATTTATGAAAACTACACCGGTTACGCTTATAAGGAAAAAGACGATAAAATTACTGCAGACAAACCGATTCATATTGCTTCGGTAAGTAAGATGCTTACGGCAGTTTGCGTGTTAAAACTCGCAGAAGACGGCAAAATAGTGCTCGAAGACCCAGTTCAAGCTTATCTTCCTACCTTTCCACATGAGAAAACTACAGTGCGTATGCTTTTGAATCACAGAAGTGGCTTGCGTAATTATGCTTATTTCACTGATGATAAAGGTGTTTGGGACAAAAAACAAACGCTGACCAATGAGGATGTCCTGAATTTATTGGCTACAAAACCGATTGGATTAGAATCCCAGCCAGGAACCCGTTTTGGCTATTGCAATACTAATTATGCCTTATTGGCTTTAATCATAGAAAAAACGACCGGGAAAAAATACGCCCAAGTCATGAAGGAAATGATTTTCGAGCCACTGGGAATGAGAAACACTTTTGTTTTTGATGATCTGGAAAAGAAAGAGAATGTAAGCCAATCTTATAAAAATAACTACCTGCGTCTTGCTTTTGAGTTCCTGGATCAGGTGTATGGTGACAAAAATATTTATTCCACGCCGAGAGATTTACTCAAATTTGAAACTGCCACTTATTCCGATGCCTTTTTAAGCAAAAAAATGAAAGCGGAAATGTTCCAGGGTTACAGCTATGAGCGAAAAGGTACGCGTAATTACGGCTTAGGCATCCGCATGCTTGAATTTGAAACCGGCCAAAAGTATTTCTTCCATAACGGCTGGTGGCATGGGAATACCTCGTCGTTGGTGACATTGCGCAAGGAAAATGTAACGATTATTGCTTTATCCAACAAATACACACACAAAACCTATAAAACCAAGAAACTGGCACCGCATTTTGGGGATTATCCTTTTGAATTTAAGGACGATGTTATTGGGGCTGAGTAATGTAGTTAGTAGATAAACATTACATGAAAACATATACTTCATCCCAAAGCCTTCTTTTTGTACCGATTTTATGGCTTGTTGTTTTACTTATTATTTCTTCTTTTTTTATAACGGAAAACGATGCCGGGGAATCAGTTCCGCCAGGACTTCGAATTTTTTTAAGTCTGATTGGCGGATTGGTTATTTGGATTTTAATCGATACTAAATATAAAATTAAAGACAAAAGCTTGAACTATTATTCTGGTCCGATACGTGGTAAAATTGACATTTATCAGATTCGAAAAATAGAACATGTCAAAACCTTCTTTGTATCGTCAATAGTAAAGCCAGCCCTTGGTTCACATGGCCTGACAGTGACGTATAATAAATTTGATGATATTTATATCTCGCCAAAAAACAAAGAAGCATTCATTGGCGAATTATTGAAAATTAATCCTGACATTGAGATAATTAACTAATCTTCACGGAAGTCATTGTCAGCGAACCACCAACTGCTTTATCGTTAAAGAAACTGATTTCGTCTTTTGTATCCTGTAATGCCAATGAATATAGCATTGGATAATAATGATCCGGAGTTGGAATCGCCAATTTTGCGGCTTTATCCAATGTTTCGTAATTAATCAGTGCTTTGTGATTGCCGTCAGCGATTTTATGCTTGAAAATTGCATTCATTTCATTTGCCCAATCGAAACCATACTCCGGTTCGCTTAACTTATCCCAAGCGACCATTCTTAGGTTGTGTACCATATTTCCACTTCCGATAATCAGGACGCCTTTTTTGCGCAGGCTTGCCAATTGCTTGGCTAAATCATAATGGTATTGCGGTGGTTTGCTGTAATCGATGCTCAACTGCAATACCGGAATATCAGCATCGGGATACATATGCCTGACGACAGTCCACGTGCCATGATCCAAACCCCAATCGTGGTCTAAGCCCACATCGGTAGAAGTGATTAACTGTTTGGTAGCCATAGCTAATTCAGGATTGCCGGGCGCAGGATATTGGACATTAAACAGCTCTTGCGGAAAACCTCCAAAATCATGGATTGTTTTCGGATTGTTCATTGCGGTGATATGCGTTCCCCGTGTCAGCCAATGCGCAGAAATTACTAAAACAGCTTTAGGTTTTAGGATTTCTCTCCCCATTGCGGCCCAGGTTTGTGAAAATTCATTATCCTCGATGCCGTTCATTGGTGAACCGTGGCCAATAAATAATACGGGCAGCTTCTCGTCAACTTCCTTTAAATCCTGTGTCCAATTGTAAAACGGTTGTAAACTTGCCATGGCTGCTCCTCCTAATAGTGTTTTAATAAAATCTGATCTATTCATTTCTATACAATAATTGTATATACAAATATACGATTAAATCTTAAGATACACTTTAAATTTAGGAATTTTTAACTATAAGTAATTGAATTACAACAGATAGATGCCGTCGTCTTTAATTTCGATGAGTTTTTGTTTGTACAACAGGCCAATTGCTTTCTTAAACGTCTTCTTACTCATTTTCAGAACGGTTTTGATGTCTTCTGGATGGGAATCATCATTTAAGCGAAGAAAACCTCTGCTCGCCTTCAGCTCATCTAAAATTATTTGTGCATTGGGCTCAATACCTTCAAAACCTAATTTCCGCGTAGAAACATCGATTTTCCCATCAGGGCGAATGGTTTTAATAAATCCTACAATACGATCGCCGGTGCGTAAATCGTCATAGACTTCATTCTTATATAGAAGGCCTTTGTGTTTTTCGTTGATGATTACGTTGATACCCAAATCGGTAATATGTGAAACGATCAGATCTACTTCCTCTCCAACTTCCACAGAAATCTCGTCATTATTCAGGAACTGGTTCAATTTACTGGAAGCTACCAGACGATTGGTTTTCTCATCCATATAAAGGTAAACCAAATAGCGTTTTCCTTTTTCCATCGGACGGGCTTGCTCTTTGAAAGGCACTAAAATGTCTTTTTCCATTCCCCAATCCATGAAGGCTCCAATCTGATTAGTATAATTTACACGTAAAAGGGCAAATTCGTTTAAGAAAATATACGGCTCCAATGTTGTCGCCACAGGTCTTTCTTCATGATCCAGATAAACGAATACGGTCATTTCATCGCCGATTTCAAATTCGCGGGGCACATATTTGTTAGGCAATAAGATATCATGAACTCCTTCCGGGTCTTCTGTGGGGTTACCAAGAAACAAACCAACCTTCGTATCTCTTAATATTGTAAGCGTATTGTATTTTCCTATTTCAATCATATTCGCAGTTTCAAAGTGGCAAAGGTACAAAGTTTCAAAGCTGTTTCAATAAAAAACGGTCAACCTAACGCTTTTCTTCCCAAACCGCTATTTATAAACGCTTTCTTTCTTAAAATGAACCGCAAGTAAATAATAAACAACCGCACGATACTTACTTTTATTGGAACGCCCGTATTTATTGATTACAGCATCAATTCCTTTGTCTAAATCAGGACCGTCTTTCAACCCCAGTTTTTTGATCAGAAAATTATTTTTCACAATGGTCAACTCCTTCTCAGAAGTACCTGAAACTGTTGCAGAATCTTTATTGTAGATAGCCGGACCACAACCGATGACTACTTTTGTAAGCAAATCAATGTTTGGTGTTACTCCACATTTTTCTTTTAAATCCGCGGCGTATTTTTCGATTAATTCGTCTCTTTTACTCATCGCTTTCTGTATTTAGTTTTCCCAAATTTAACCATTTAAAAAACTAAAAAGAAGTTTTTTCGTACTTTAACGTATGACGCTTATGTTAAATTTCTGAAGTAATCCAACAGTATTTTGTTGTTGATTTCCGTTGGCGTAAAAATCTCGAGGATGCATGGTTTTTCAGAAGCCAAAAAGTCTTTCATCGCGTTTTGCAATTCTGGTTCGTTACTGCTTTCAAAATACCCGAAGCCATACATTTTAGCTAAATGTTCTCCGGTCAAATTGTGTGTGGTTTCAAAAAAAGTATTGAAAACAGGCGTCTCCTGATGACCGGGAAGAATTCTGAAAATACCTCCTCCTCTATTGTTTATGAGAATGATCTTAAAATTTTTCGGGATATAATTGTTCCAAAGCGCATTGCTGTCATAGAAGAAACTCACATCGCCGGTAATCATGATTGTTGGTTTTCCGGAAGCCAATGCCGCTCCTATTGCTGTTGTAGTACTTCCGTCGATACCGCTTGTTCCTCGGTTGCAGAAGACTTCGATATTCGGATTTATGTCAAACAACTGCGCATAGCGAATCGGTGAACTATTGCTTATCTGCAATTGACAATCTTCAGGCATTTTAGGTAAAATTTCGCCAAAAACCTTGATGTCTGAAAACGGTATTGTTTCCATATATCGGTTATGGTGCTCTTTTCTGAGAGCCTTCAAATTCAGGGCTTTTTGCAGATAATCACTCTCAACGGCTTTTGTCTTCGGCAAAAATTCGCTGAAAAAGGCATTTGGTGTGGTTTGAAAATGGTCCGACAGCGCTTCAAAGGTGTCGTAGGCACGAAGTTCATCAATATGCCAATGCTCGCTTGGCTTGTATTTTCTCAAAAACGCTTTGATACGTTTGGAAACGATCATCCCGCCAAAAGTGACCAGGATTTCCGGTTGAAAGGCTTCAAAATCTTCTTCCGTAAATGGTGTAATGATGGTATCGATATTTGTAATGAAGTTCGGATGATGAATGTTTGACGTAACTTCGGTCATAACCACGACAGACTCATCCTCTGCAAGCTGATTTATAAAAACAGGATCAATTTCGTTCGGGTAATTGCCGCCGATTAAAATCAGTTTCTTTTTGGCGTTATTCCACTGTTTTGCAAATGCTTCGAGATTTGGCAATGCTTTCTTCTCATTGTATAATTCCACTATTTTTGGCTGAATCGAAAGTTCTTCTACGGTTTCATACAAAGGTTCTTCAAAAGGCGCATTAATGTGTACCGGACCTTTTTTTGCAATCGCAAGATGAATGGCCTCGTTGATTTTCAAATCGTTTTCTTCGGAGGCATTTTCGTTTAAATTGGCGTTGAAAAGAATATGATTGGCGAATACATTTTCCTGGCGAATCGTTTGCCCGTCACCGATATCAATTTTGTTTTTTGGGCGATCCGCCGTAATAACTACTAGTGGAATTTCACTATAAAAAGCTTCAGCAATGGCCGGGTAATAATTCAGCAATGCCGAACCTGAGGTACACACTATCGCAACGGGTTTACGCTTCTGTTGCGCCATGCCCAATGCAAAAAAAGCGGCACAGCGCTCGTCGGCAATACTGTAACAACGGAAAGCCGGATTACTTGCGAAACCAATGGTTAAAGGCGCATTTCGGGAACCTGGGGAAATTACAATATCATGAATGTCTTTAGCGTTGCAGATTTCAAGTATGCTTTGCGCTAAAGGTATTTTTGGGTAGATCATTTTTACGGTTTGTGAAACGCAAAGTTACAAATTATGAAGCCGATTTCAACTGCTGCTCTTCTTCTTTTACAACCAGGAATTTATAAAATGTATAGTGCGAAATTCCATAGGAAAGAATAACCATCTGGTAAATTCCCTCGCTTTTAATGTAGAATTTATTGATGAAAAACGCCGCGATCTGTATGATAAACAAAATGGCGCTGATCAATAACCAATAGCCCTTTCGATCGGCATCGTTAAGGTAATGAATAATAGCTACGCCGCCTAAAAAAGAGGTCAGCAGCGCATTCATTATCCATACATAATAACTGTCGCCCAGAGATTCCACAACCAATTCGATCACATACAAATACAGAATAAAAAAAGGCATGCTGGCAAAAATAATGGGGATCCGATTTTTTTTCGTGAATAAATCCCAAACCAGCAGAACGAGACAAAATTTGAAAAGCACCGAAGAAAAGGTCCCTAAAACGAAATAATCCTGATTCCCTGTAAAAAATAAAACGGACGCCAGCTGATACAATAAAAGTCCAATGAAATAGATAATTTTCCTTTCTTTAGAACTTATGAAATACAAAACCATCAGGATGGGAATTCTTGAAAACCAAAAATATTTTCCAAGGTCTTCATTATCAATCAGCGAGAAAAAACTATAAACAGCAAGATTTACGAAGTATAGAATTACTATTGTTTTCGAAATGTTCTTTAAGTTAATCACCCTTCTGCATTTTGTGTTGAATAAATATAGTTTTTTACCTCGTAAGTA
>NZ_CAMLMK010000062.1 GCF_946481155.1 uncultured Flavobacterium sp. | reverse complement strand
ATATTCAAATATTTATGCGTTTGCAAAGACACACGCCATTTAGGATTATTCATTACATAATCGACAATCAGCGGAGTCATTTCCTCTTTTTTGCTCCATTCGGGTTGGAGGAATAGAATCGCTTTATCGTTGACTTTTGCGGCCTGCTCTTCTGCGAAGATAAAATCGTGCTTGTTATGGATGATCACTTTCAGTTCGTGGGCCTTTTGGTATGCATCGTCTACCGGAAGTTTCGTTTTCTTAGGAGAAAGACAAAACCAGTCCCATTCACCTGTTACCGGATAAGCGCCAGATGTTTCGATATGCACACGAAGATGCTCTGCTTTTAATTTGCCAGTTAAAGAAGTCATGTCCCAGGTTAAGGGTTCGCCGCCCGTAACCACTACCGTTTCGGCATATTTTTTGGCATTCGCCACTATGACATCCGTGCTGGTGGGCGGGTGCAGTTCGGCATTCCAGCTTTCCTTTACATCGCACCAATGGCAACCCACGTCGCAGCCGCCAATTCTGATGAAATAGGCTGCCGTTCCGGTGTGATAACCTTCACCCTGAATGGTATAAAACTCCTCCATTAAAGGCAACATGTCGCCTTTTTCAACCGCTAATTGTATTTCTTTCTTTAACATTGTCATTAAAATAGTCTGCAAAGATAGTTAATTTGATTTTCAGTTCCTCAGCTTTTTAAGTGCAGGGATCCAAACACTCAAAAAACCTTTACCCATAGCCCCGATGGGAGCGGCATCCCGTCGCTGTGCGGCGGATATAGCGGACAGCGGGAACAGGCATCCCAAATAATCCCGAACCCTTCGCTCCTAAAAATCAAAAAACCGACAACTTGCGCTATCGGTTTTTGTATTGTTTATTTGAAAAGCTTATGCCTTTAGTGCTTTTAACGTTTTGGCAGCGTAAGTGTTGGTAGGATCTAAAGAAAGCAGTTTCTCAAGATTCTCGATTGCTTTTGCTTTGTCTGCGCCATTTGCATAGTGGGCACCAACGTAAGTGTAAGCCTCGATCAGGTTTTTCTTAACAGCCGGTTTTGCTTTTTCAGCATCGCCTTTCCCGTTTACTAGCTTAATATATTCCTCATAACCGGCTACAGCGATTTTTTTAGATTCCGGAGTACCCATATCGTTGTTTACCCTTGCTTTGAAGAAATGTGCATCTTGTGTTGCGGCATTCAGTTCGATTACCTTTGAAAATGCAGCATCCGCTTTTGTTAACTGATCTTTCGGCGATGTTTTTTCATCGTAATCAAAATATAAAGCATATCCTAGGTAGAAATTATCTGCGAAGAAGTTTTTCGATCTTGGGTTTTTAATAGCCACTTCGAACAATCTTGCTGCGTTTTTGTATAATTTCTCCTTGAACATTTTTTGCCCAAGTGCGTTTAGTTCACTTGCGATTACCGGATCTTTTTCAACAGCTTTGTTTAATTCCACAACGCCTTCGTTGAAGATTTTTTCGTCATAAGTACCATCCGCTTTTTTAGCTTCAGCCATTTTTGTAAGTCCTAAATACAAGTAGTCTCTCGCGATGATACGTTTTGGATCTACTTTTGCAAAAAATTCAGTGATTGCTTTTGAGCTTTCAGCAAAATTTCCGTTCTCATATGCAGCATAACCTAAGTAACGAAGAATACGGGGATTTACTTTTCCTAATTTTTTCATTTCGTTAGCTTCTGCTTCCAAGGCTTTGTAATCCTTGGTCATGATTAAGAAATCGGCGTGGCGCATACGTGATTCAACAGAATAATCTGTTAACGACAT
Source organism: uncultured Flavobacterium sp. (assembly GCF_946481155.1). The sequence continues at coordinate 15,195 of NZ_CAMLMK010000062.1, read as the reverse complement.
GTATTTCTCGTAATAGCCCAAAGCTTTCTTGATATACTCTTCGTATTTAGCCGGTTCGCTTGCTCCCCAGAAATAGTAAGTTTCTGCAAATTCACGATAAGCAGGGCCGAAGTTTGCATCAACAGCAATAACGCTGTTCAGCACTTTCACAGCTTCCGTGAAATTTTTAGCATTTTTATTGATCGCAGCATATTTAACGCGTGCTATTAATAATGATTTGTCGAACTCGAAGGCAGATTCATACGCTCTGAAAGCCTCTCCGGCACTGTTGTCTCCGAAATAAGCGTTACCAAGCACGAAATAAGCCTGCGCATTTTTGTCATCAATCAATAATGCTTTTTTAGCGGTTTCTATTCCTTTTTTGTAGTTCGGGTTTTCCGAATTGTTATAGGCTCTTGCGATTAACAGCAATTCATCTACGTCTTTCTTCTTCATAGCAGCTGCCGCCTTGTCGAAATTAGCCTGAGCCGCCGATGCATTTTTGTTATCTAATTCAATCTGACCCAAACCTATATAGTTCAAAGTTCCTTTGTCTTTAGCAGCTAAACCCTTATTGAAAAAGATTTTTGCGGAATCCGTTTCTGATTCTCTAAGATATACATCCCCTAAATAGAAGAAGTTTTTTCCGTTATCAGGATTTGTTTTTACTAATCCTTTTAATATTTTTTTAGCCTTATCATATTGCTCTGCCTCAATAGCTTTTTTTGCCTGCTCCAAATCCTGCGCAAACACAGCAGTAGAAAGTACTGACAATAATAAACTTAAAAATTTAGCATTTTTCATTCTAAATACGTTTTTTATGGTTATTCTTTTTTATTCAACTTTATTCCTAACAGCGATTTCCCTGGTCGGAAAATGGGTGGGCACCAAGCCGGACTTTAAAATAATCCGTTGTCCTTGTTGTCCTGCAAGGTAAGAAGCAAAACCCATGCCCAAACCTGTCGCACCCTGAAAATTTAACATATATAATTTTCGCGTAACGGGATAACTCCCATCTGCAATATTAGTCTGGTTCGGTTTAATAAACTTATTTTTTGCGTTAATTTTAACATTTTCGACAGCTAAAACTTTTATTTTATCTGTGTATGCCAATAAGTCATTTGTGGGCTGCAGCAACCAGTTAACACCAATGATCCCAACTGCACCTTCATTTTCAGTAACGTATTTTATAACCTCTTTATTGGAATGCATTGAAAAAACTTTTCCTTTTGGCAATTCTTTCACGCCTGCCCGTATTTTAAGTTCTCTGACCGTACTGGAATTTGGGTTGTCAAAAACCAATGATTTAATCTTACTGCTTTTGTTTCCTTTCAGAATATCAATAACTTCGGACAATACAATGGTAGAATCACTTGCATTTTTGTTTCCGATGAATGAAATGGCGTCTACACCGAATTCTGTTATCCTCGGATGTACTTTTTTTGTGTTGTTGTAATATTTAATCTCTGTGGAATCAAGGGTTTTTGCCAAAATGGCGATACGTGACTTGTCTTCCTCAATCATTTTTATAATTTCCGTTTCCGACTTGCTGATCAGATTGATTTTAGCGCGACGGTATTCGTTTTCAAAAAGTCTGGCTACATCTTCTACAACCGGAAAAATAGTTTCGTCCACTAAAATAGTAGTTGTTCCTGCTACAGCGGTTTCTTCTATTACAGCCGTTTCTTTATTGTCCTTTTTACAGGCGAAGAGGATTCCGAATAGTGTTAGAATTAAAATATATTTTTTCATATGCTTTCCGACTTACTAATGTAATGTAATTGTGATAGGAAATATATAACATGAGTTAACCTTATGGCCGTTCTTAACCGCTGTTTTCATTATTCTCTTCAGTTTATTCATGAGATTGTTGCAGGCGTACAAATCGTATCACCGCATAAATAATTAATATAGCACCTAAGATCATTCTTCTGGTATAGGATATTTCAACCGGCATACTTTTCCAGACGAACAAAGTTACCCCCAAAAAGATATACAATCCCAGAAAGACAAGGCCTAAAACAAACAGAAATCGCTGTGGCAGCGATTTCTGTTTAAAATTTTGAAATAATTTCATATTACTGCCCGGTTTGAATAGTAATAGGCAATGTAAATTGTGATCTAACAGGACGTCCGTTCTGAATAGCCGGTTTCCATTTCGGCATACCTTGTAATACCTGGATAGCTATCTTTCCGATACCGTAACCTGGGTCTCTCAATACTTTTACGTCTGTAAAACTTCCGTCTTTTTCAACAACGAAATTCAACATCACTTTTATCTGCGATACTCCTTCGTCAACTTCAGGAAGCTTCGGCTGAAGCTTACTTCCGAACGTTTCTCTAAACTTCGTTAAACCTCCCGGCGGATCGGCATTCACCTCTACCGCAACATATACTTTATTGTCTTCAACAACTTCAGCGGTTTTTTCACCTTCCCCAGCAGGCTGATTGATTACAATATCTGCATTCTCATCACCTTTAATGTTCTTTTGTCCGGGATCGGCGTCTTTAAGATCTTCCACTGTTGGCGGATCTTCGTCACGCACCAATTCCTTTTTCACCACTTCAGGTGGCGGAAATTTCACCTGGTCATTAATTGATTTTGGTGGCTCTGGTGGTGGTGGTGGTAATTTTTCTTCCTCAGGTGGTGGCGGTAATAATGCCGTTTCAATCACCTTGTCCATATTCTCCTCTTCATTATTAGCAATGCTTTGGCTGATAATGTTCTTTACAACTGGACCTGCAATTACCGCAGCAAACAATACTGCACCGATAAATAAAGCTCTTGTTGTAGTTCTGGGATTTTCGGAACGCAGCTGATAAGCACCATAGGCCTTGTTACGGCCTTCAAAGACCATATCAATCCACTCTGTCTTAAATATATTTAATTTTGACATAATTTAATTTTTTAATGGTTGAAAAAGGGCTACTTAGTCAGCAATCCTTCTTTTTCTAACATTGCGTTTTCTTCCGGAGTAATATCTACAATCGCATAGATTTTTACATCTGCGATAGCCATCTCATCTAAAATGTCAACCAAATTCTTATATGTAGACTTCTTACTTGCCTTTATCAAAACAATCATTTCTCGTTTTTTAGGCTCCGCAGCTGCATATTTTTGTTTTACAAGTTCTTTCTTGCTTAATAATTCTTTACGAATCCCATTTTTGCCATAACCAACTTTGGTTGGGCCTTCAATAGGTGTTTCAGGTAATCCATAATACCAAACAATTTGATCTTTCTCTCCTAAAAGCAAAGTTACCGTTTTATCGTCTGCCGTTTCTGTTTTAACAGTTGGATCATCTATGTTTTTATCCGGCATTGCCAAGTTCATGGACTGTGGTTTCGACAATGACGTGGTTAGCATAAAGAAAGTAATCAAAAGGAATGCCAAATCCACCATTGCTGTCAAATCGACACCAGCGTTTTGCTTTTTACTCCTTACATGACCTTTCTTTTTACCACCGCCGCCGTCGCCGCTATTTAATTCTGCCATTTTACAGTATTTTTTTAATTAAAAATCTTTGCTTCTCAAACCGGTAACCAGGAAGAACTTGTTCACCTTCTGTTTCTGCAGAATGTCAATTACTCTTTTAACGGTAGGATACTCTTCTTTAGCATCTCCTTTAATAGCAATCTTAAGTTCTGTACCGTGCACATCTTTAGTAGCATAACGCGCTGCTAAAACCCATTCGTTAAGCTGGTTATCGATAGAATCGTAAGGAATTCCCGTTTGAACACCCTCCTTATTTCTATCTTCCCCTTCACGTTTAATCAAATCTTTCAGTCTTTGAACAGGAACACCGAAGCCGTCAATTAAAGAAAAACGCTTGGTTTCTTCTTCCGTAAACTTAACGCCATAATGCTCAGAAATCCTCCCAAGAGCATCTCTGCGGATATCCTGGCCAATCATACCGAAGAACACTTTTCCATCCCCAATGGTGATGGTTGCCAAATCCGTATCCGGTAATTTTGTTTGTACCGTAGATGCAGGAGTATCGACAGGAAGCGGCTCTGGTACTTTAGCTGTAGATGTCATAACGAAGAAAGACAATAATAAGAACGCTACGTCACACATAGCCGTCATATCAATCTTCGTGCTCTTTTTTGACATTTTTACTTTTGCCATTTTCTTTTGATTTTAGTCGCAACCGAAGTCCGAAAAGAACATTCCGGCTGCAACAAATTAATAATTAACTCTCTTTGCAGGTGATTATGCACCAGCTTTCATACGTCTGTAAGCTTGCGTAATTGCAAATCCAGCCTCGTCAATAGAGTAAGTTAATTTATCAATTTTAGATGTAAATACATTGTACATGATAATCGATAACGTAGACGTACCAATACCAGTAGCTGTATTAATAAGTGCCTCAGAAATACCTGTTGCTAATGCAGCCTGGTCAGGAGCACCTGCAGCAGCTAATCCGGAGAACGCTTTGATCATCCCGGATACTGTTCCCAATAATCCCATTAACGTACCGATTGATACCAAAGTAGCAATGATCGTCATATTTTTCTCCAACATTGGCATTTCCAATGATGTAGCTTCTTCAATTTCTTTCTGAATAGTTTCTGTTGCTTTTTCGCTGTCGAAACCTTCTCTTCTTACTTCCTGATATTTTATTAAACCGGCTTTAACCACGTTAGCAACAGAACCTTGCTGTGCATCACATTCAGCCATAGCCTCTTCGATTCTACCTTGACCAATTAAAACCTGAACTTTTTTAACGAAAGACTCAACATTTCCTTTACCGGCTGCTTTAGTAATAACGAAGTATCTTTCAAAAGAGAATACAACCGCCATTAAAAATAATCCCATTAACGCAGGTACGATAAATCCTCCTTTGTAAACCATTCCTAAATAGTTTCCTGGTAGCGGGTGACCAGTATTGTCTCCATTTTCAAAATTTGATGGGTGACCCATAACGAATTTCCATACTAGAAATCCAATCACTAAACAGATTACAATTGCTAAACCTGCAAACAAGTTTGACCCTTTAGAGCTTCCTCCATTTTCAACAGTTTCGTTTGATACGTTTGTCATTTTTTTAATTTTTAGTTTTTCGATATATTTAACTTAAATTCCTTATACTTATTTTACATATAAGAGTCGCAAATTTATGTGTTTAGACTTAATAAAAAAATAAATTGCACATTTTTTACGGCTTTCCGGCAAATAATTTAACACTGAAAACATGTTTTGTTTTAAATTGTTTCGGCTTCATTAAGTTAACTTTAATTTAGTAACGCTTTTATGTTAATTTTATTCTCATCCCTATTTCATTTTTTTCATAATTTATTGCAGTGTCGTCAAATTACGTAAACCTATTACTATTATATTTGTAAACAGAACCATTCCTGAAGGGAAATAACACTTAAATTTATGCCAGACAGCAATTTTTCTGAAATCATAAATGCCGGCTATAACTGTAGCGGAGACAATATTATTCTGGGCGGTGCCATTTTAAACGGTGAAGCCATTGCCGATACGCAAATAAAAATCCCGTTAAAAACTATAAACCGCCACGGATTGATTGCCGGAGCCACCGGAACGGGAAAAACAAAGACGATTCAGGTGTTATCCGAGCAATTATCGCAAAACGGAATTCCAGTCTTAATGATGGACATCAAAGGAGATTTCTCAGGTATAGCCGCACAAGGCGAAGAGAAACCTTTTATTACTGAACGTCATGCAAAAATTGGCATTCCTTACCAGACAAAAGCATTCCCGGTAGAACTGATGACCTTATCAGAACAGGAAGGAGTTCGGCTTCGCGCAACGGTTTCCGAATTTGGGCCCGTATTATTTTCCCGAATTCTTGATTTGAACGACACGCAAGCAGGTGTGGTTGCTGTTATTTTTAAATACTGTGATGACAATAAGATTCCGCTTCTGGATTTAAAAGATTTTAAAAAATTACTGCAATTCGCTACTGATGAGGGCAAAGAAGAATTCGAATCTAATTATGGCCGTATTTCAACATCGTCCACAGGTTCCATTCTGCGAAAAGTAATTGAATTAGAGCAACAGGGCGCCGATATGTTTTTTGGCGAGCTATCCTTTGATATCAATGACCTGATGCGTATCGATGAAAACGGAAATGGTTATGTAAACATCATCCGCCTGACGGACATTCAGGATAAACCGAAACTATTTTCAACCTTTATGCTGAGTTTATTGGCCGAAGTATACCAGCAGATGCCTGAAATCGGCGATAGCGGCAGACCGGAACTTGTGATTTTCATTGATGAAGCACATCTGATTTTCGATGAAGCCAGCAAAACATTATTGGACCAGATTGAAACTATAGTGAAACTGATCCGTTCCAAAGGCATTGGCGTCTACTTCATTACCCAAAACCCAACCGATGTTCCGGCAGGCGTTTTGGCGCAATTGGGACTGAAAATCCAGCATGCTCTGCGCGCTTTTACAGCCAATGACCGAAAAGCAATCAAAATGACCGCCGAAAACTATCCCATCTCGCAATTCTACAAAACGGAAGATGTAATCACACAATTGGGAATCGGCGAAGCTTTTGTGACCGCATTAAACGAAAAAGGAATCCCTACTCCCCTGGTTGCCTGTATGATGCGCGCACCCATGAGTCGAATGGACATTTTAACCGAACAGGAAATCAGCGCGATTAATGCAAATTCCAAATTGGCTAAAAAATACAATAAAGTTGTCGATAATGAGAGCGCCTACGAGATACTGAACGAGAAGATCGAGAAAGCCGCACAACAGGCACAGGCAGAAGAAGAAACACAAGCGGAAGCTAAAAGACAGAAAAGCGAACCTTCCACTGCGGAAGTTATCGGAAAATCGGTTACTAAAGTGGTTACAAGTGCGAGCTTTATTCGCGGTGCCTTCGGAATTCTAATGAAATTACTAAAGAAATAATGCGTGGATTTTTCACTATCGGATTATTGATTTTATCCAATGTTTTTATGACGCTGGCCTGGTATGGCCACTTAAAATTCAAGGAACTGAAATGGTTTGAGAATGCAGGATTAATTACTATAGTATTGATCAGTTGGGGATTGGCACTTTTTGAATATTGCTTTCAGGTACCGGCCAACAAAATGGGCTTCGAAGGGAATGGCGGACCGTTTTCGCTGATGCAATTGAAAGTTATCCAAGAAGTGATTACCCTCGTCATCTTCGTGATTTTCACTATGTTGTTTTTCAAGAACGAAACCTTTAAGTGGAATCATGCCGTTGGCTTCTGTTTTCTCGTACTGGCAGTGTATTTTATTTTTAAGAAATAAATTTATAAGTTTACCGCAATGCATTTTTTCTTTTTTAAGAAATAAACTGATAAATTTATGAGAATAATTACTCTCCTATTATTGATTTTTCAATGTGCTTTTGCACAACAAACCAAGAAAGCTCTTTTTATAGGCAACAGCTATACCTATGTTAATGACCTTCCCTTTTTAGTAGCCTCAATGGCACAATCTACCGGAAACACGCTGACCTATGACAGCAATACCATAGGCGGATACACTTTACAGTTACATAGCAACAATGCGACTACCTTAAATAAAATACAGCAGGGAATTTGGGATTTTGTGGTGTTGCAGGAGCAAAGCCAACTCCCATCCTTCCCAATTAGCGATGTGCAAACCATGGTATATCCTTACGCACAGTCCTTAAACTCAACAATCCTACAATACAACCCCTGTGCCGAAACTGTTTTTTACATGACCTGGGGAAGGGAAAACGGCGATACCGAGAACTGCGCTGAAAACCCTGATGTCTGTACTTATCAGGGAATGGACAATTTGTTACGTGAACGTTATATGACAATGGCCAACAGCAATCAGGCTATCGTTTCGCCCGCAGGTGCCGTTTGGCGCAGTCTCCGGACAACCAACCCTGAGTTGAATTTATATTCCGGCGACCAGAGTCATCCCTCTTTATTAGGTTCTTATGCCGCGGCATGTGCTTTTTACACCGTTTTATACCGATTGGACCCGACTTTAATCACCTATAACGCCTCTCTGTCGATAAATGATGCAACCTTAATAAAAAACACGGTAAAGTCTGTTGTCTATAACAATTTACCGCAATGGTATGTTGGAAATTATGACCCAAGTGCCAACTTCACCATCAATCAAACAAACGGATTAACCTATCAATTTCAGAACAGTTCTACTAACGCAGTAAGTTATCTATGGGATTTTGGAGACGGAACAACGTCTACAGAGCAAAACCCAACGCACACTTATGCCATGAACGGGAACTACAATGTTACGCTAACTGTAAGCAAATGTGGTATTTCCAATGAAAAAGTCATTCTTCTAAACACTTTGTCAAATGGCGAGTGGACTGTTACCAATGAGGACATAACGATTTATCCAAATCCTGTAGCAAACCAGCTAAATCTGAATTCCAAAAACCCGATTGATAAAATTGATATTTACGATTCGTTGTTCCAAAAGGTAAAATCAGAAAATAACGTTACAGACAAAAGCATTGATGTTTCTTATCTTTCAAGCGGAGTCTATTTTTTAATGATAAAAACGGATACGAAAGACCATTTTGTAAAATTGGTAAAAGAATAGTTTGAGGTTTTATAATTTAAGAAACGATATGAAAACAGTAAAAATTTTTTCGGCGGTAGCAGCAATTTTGCTGTTTCTCAGCTGTAAGTCAAATTCAGTCTCAGAACCGAAAACGGATAATAAAACAGCCATCGCCCAAGCGGAAAAAGACTTCGAAAAAATGGTGGCCGAGAAAGGAATCGCGGAGGGTTTTTATCATTTTGCTGCTGAAAATGCGGTCATAAAACGGGAACGCGACACACTGATCATCGGAAAGGAAAACATCCGAAACTATTATTCCAATCCGCGATATAAAAATGCTTCTGTGACGTGGACTCCCGATTTTATTGAAGTCTCGGAAAAAGGCGATATGGCTTATACTTACGGGAAATACATCTGGTCAACGAAAGACACAAGCGGAAATACCAAAACCTCAAAAGGCGTATTTCACACTGTCTGGAAAAAACAAAGCGACGGAAGCTGGAAATACGTTTGGGATTAATTAGCATACTTCATATCCAGCAATGACATCACGACAAACAATTACAATATGAAAAAATATTTCATCCAAAAAACACCTTTTGTCGTACCCACTACGGACGGTAAAATCATTGAAGAACATCACGGATTGGCCACGACGGGTAATTCCGGAGTTTCCATTGCTCACATGATAGCGCCTCCGGGATGGAGCGAACCGTTCCAAACGCCTGAATTTGATGAATATACCTATATCATTAAAGGAAGAAAGCTGTTCATCATCGACAATGAAAATGTCATTTTAGAAGCAGGACAGTCCATCAAAATTGAAAAAAATACACGGGTACAATATTCCAACCCTTTTGAGGAGCCTTGCGAATACATTGCTATCTGTACGCCGGCTTTCAGTTTGGATTTGGTCCATCGTGAAGAATAAAAAAGAGGGCTAACCCTCTTTTATTTTTTTAATAGCTCTAATATTTTCTGCTCAACAGGTTCGGTATCCCAACGCTGTTCAATATTTTCCATGCTCAGGATTTCCTCCATGATTTTGTTCTGCTTGTCACCTTCCGCCAGAGCTTCTGAATAGGGCTGATGACTGAAGGTCACGCGGCTGTAAAGCGGAATCCATTTGTCGGGATGCTTATCGGAAAACCATTTTTCGATTTTCTTCTGAAGGTGGAAATTTGCATCAGCTGTTTTTGTGCTCATTTCCATAAAGTTGCGATAGGAAAGTTCCGCGATAGCATCGGCATTCGGTTTGCGTGACTCCTGATATTCTTTAAATATGGTTACCCAATCATCGCCGTACTTTTCCATTAATTGATTCAGTATGGTAATATCCTCAAATCCGGCGTTCATTCCGTGCCCATAGAAAGGAACAATCGCATGGGCAGCATCACCAATCAAAGCGACTTTATCCTGATAGGTCCACGGATAGCACTTCATGGTCACCAGATAACTTGTAGGGTTTTTGAAGAAATCTTCCACTAAATCAGGAATAACCTCTTTAGTATCAGGGAAATGTTTGGCAAAAAATGCCACTAAGGTTTCTTTGTCTTTCAGGTTTTCAAAGGAATTCTCGCCTTCATGTGGCATGAAAAGCGTGCAGGTAAAACTTCCGTCCGGATTGGCCAGTCCCATCAGCATAAATTCGCCTCGTGGCCAGATATGCAGCGAATTTTTGTCTATCTTATGTGTTCCGTCTTCATTGGCAGGAATGTGTAATTCTTTATAGCCAACACGGATAAAATCCTGGGAGTAATTGAACATGCTCTGGCGTTGCATACGATGTCTGACTCTGGAGAAAGCACCATCGGCACCAAAAACGATATCGTAATCCAGTTCTTCCCACTCGCCTCTTTCCGTTTCCCCTTCGTGTAAAGTGGCAGTTGCCAAAGTAACGTCCCATACTTTTTTATTGAAGAAGAATTCGACACCCGCCTTTTCGGCTAGATCCACCATTTTACGGTTCAGCAATCCCCGTGATAACGAAAAAATAGCTTCGCCGTCTTTCCCGTAATACTGATAGCTCAGTTCCTTGTCCAGCATATGGATGGCGCGTTTATCTACCGGAATTCCTATGGCTTTTATTTCCTGCTCAAGTCCGATCTCCTGTAAGGTTCTCCAGCCCCGGTCGGACATCACCAGATTAATGGAACGACCGGAGAACGCTACATTTCTGATATCTGGACTTCTGTCGTAAACATGAACGGTGTGGCCTGCTTTTTTGAGGTAAATTGCTAATAGTGTCCCAACTAATCCGGAACCGACTACAGCTATTTTTTGGGGAGTCTGCATCTAATTATTCTTGAATAGAGCGTAAATTTACTCAATATTTATTTACTGAAACTGATAAATGTCAGAAAAGTAATTTCCAAAAAAAGAAAATCCCCGCGAGGAGGATTTCTGTTTATCTGTTGAATTTTATTCTTTGCCCGACATTCATTTTCTGCGATTTCGCAAAGACGCCGCACATGTGGAACAACATTCTGGCACCTACGTTTCCATCCCAGTCATCATCACCGGGAGCCACTTCCACTAAATCAAATCCTATGATTTCTTTGTTGGTTTCCGCTAAACGGCTTAATAGATAGGCCGCTTGTTCAAACGAAAACCCTCCCGGAACCGGCGTTCCTGTGTTAGGGCAATACCACGGGTACATTCCGTCAATATCAAAGGAAATCGCAACTTTTTCCGGTAAGGAAGCAATAATATGATCGCATTGTGCCGTCCAGGTCATGCCTTCAAACGTTTCATGTTTCAAATCGTTATCAGTATGTACCAATACGCGGTCATTCAGTGCCACTTCCACTTCCTGCTCGCAGAAATCGCGAATACCCACCTGAACGATTTTTGAAATCTGCGGTAGCTGTAAGGCATTATACATAATTGAAGCATGCGAGTATGTGAAGCCTTCATAAGCAATACGCAGGTCCATGTGTGCATCTAAATGTAGAATTCCGAAGTCTTCGTATTTCGTCGCCAAAGCTTTATAATATCCAAGCGGCGTACTATGATCTCCTCCTAAAAGTGCCACTTTTTTCCCCTGGTCCATCCAGTGCAATACGCGGTTTTTCACCTCTTCGTTCATTTCCTTACAGGCCTTATTGATTTTATCCAAATCCGACTGCAAAGCAGGGAACGTGGCTACATCTTCACCGGCTTCCATTGCCTCGATAATTGGCTGAGCAAGACTTTTATATTTTGCGGAGTTTTTTGCCCAATTCTCCGGGGCTTCGTCCATATAAATTCCCAGTTTCCATAATTCCGGAAACTCCTGATGGTTCAGATCGACCTGAAAAGAGGCGTCCATTACAGCCGCAGGGCCTTCTGATGCTCCTGCACCGTAACTTACCGTTACTTCCCACGGCACCGGAACTACAATAATTTCACTCTGCTCCGCTGAAAAAGGCAATCCGAAAACAGTCGCGTCTGCCAAACCAGGCTGGGACGGGTCAAAGTTTTCTATAATTTGTTGTTTTGTCATGATTTATTCAGTACATAATTTCGAAGAGCAAAGATACTTTATTTCACAAAAAAAGCCGAACGATTTGTTCGGCTTTTCAATGACTTATTGGTAATTCTTATTGTTTTACGAATTTGTAAGATGATTTCGTTTTCTCAAAATAAATTGTATACACTCCATTAGAAAGTTTTGAAATATCTAAAGTGGTTTCATTGGCGATTAAAGCTCTGTCCATCACTTTTTGCCCTAACATATTGTATACTTCGATCTCCTGACTTTCATCAAAATCTCCTTTAATGGTAATAGTAGTTGACGCAGGATTAGGATAGATCACGAAAGTGTTTTTTACTACATCGCCAACTCCTAAGTTCGGCTGTACTACTAAACTGAAATTACAGTTTACAGATGTTCCGCTTGTTGCCGTCATCGTAATTGTATGAGTTCCTACCCCAACAACGCTTCCAATGGCAGGACTTTGCGTAACAACAGCATCACAGTTTGAATTGATTGCATTAGCTAAACTTGAAAAACTTGGAATGGTATAATTTCCTGCGCCGTCAGCAGTTACAGTTTGTGTACCAGGACAGTTGATTCTCAGTGGAATTGCCGGCATCACATAACCTGTTGCGGTAAATTTATCGGTAAAGACTTTGACATCCGCGCAGCTGTAGTTCATATCAATAGCCGCCTGTCTTACAGCAATTGCAGCATTTTGCTGGTTTGTCGAACTATTGGTCATTGATAAACCTTCCAGGAATGCCTTGTCGGTTTTTTCACGTCCGATTACGTCCCAGATCTTCATCAGCGAGGTTGCCCATATCTGACCATCTGTATGTATCTGACCACCTAAGCCTCCAGGATATAGAGCAGCATAAGCCGTAGTCCTTCCGCCCCAGCATGCATTATGACCGTCCCAGCTGAATACATATTGGAATGCTGCATCCGCAGAAGTCCATTGACCTAAAGCTCTACTGTGCGATTGCGCCCAATAGTCTCCGCTTCCCTCGCTTAATCCGTTTACCTGTGATAAAGAACCTCCTGTAATCCAGTCGTGTAAACCGTGGCCTAATTCATGCCAGATTACGTCTCCGTCTTCCCCGTCATCTACACATCCTTCTCCGAAGACCAGAGTTCCGTTACTGTAATGTGAGTTGTCTGCGCCGTTTTCACCTGATGGATCAAACCATAAAACCCCTGAATTTGTTAAAGGTCTGCATACAATACCTAGTGTTTCATTAATGTATCGCAAGCTTCTGTCTGTATGATAAAAAACATTGGTAGCTTCAAAACCATCATCAAATCTGGTAAAATTGAAAGCGCTGGTCGCCTGCGTAAATAATCCTTTATTCGGATTCTCTAAATTTTTAATTTCCACATAGGAACTTTTCAATTTGTAAACTCCGGCAGTCAAATCGATTTCCGGCAGCACTATTGAGGAACGGGCTGCATCCAAAGAAGCATTTGTCGCATCATTATTATCTACATAATTTCCAGCATAAGCAACATGCGCCACAGAAAGCGGGTCTGAGCTATACACCATTCCGGTACCGGAAACATAAGCTAATGGCGCGGCAGTTTCCTCAATAAAATATTTTGATGTTTTCTTTTCGGATGAAGCAACCTTATGGTTATGGGAAACAGAACAGTCGTTACCACAATATATAGCTATATCCTTAATACTGATAATACTTCCGTTGTTAGCATCAACAATGACTTCCCAACTTCCCGGCTTGCTTTCAAAACTCGTTACAACTCTGTAAACTAATTTTGTAACTCCGGTTTTGTTGTATACGAATAATTTATTCTCCTGAAAAGTAACCATTCCAGATACTTCGATGGCTTCATCGGCCAGTGCAATCGCACTTTCTTTAGAAATTTGAGGAGTGGTATTAATTATACTAACGCTTTTATCGATGTTTAAGTCGGTATGCGTTATCTGTCCGTCAGGTGAAAAGTGAATAACGATTTCGGTATCAAACACCGGTACGCCATTTACCATCTGCTGAAAACGCAATGTTTCCCCGGACAAACTCTTGCGGACAAAACGCAGGTTTAAACTGCTGTCCGATTGAAGGTTTAATTCTTTAGCATTAGCTTTGATCCATTCTCTAGCTGTTTTTTCCTTATCCGACGTTTGGGCGTTCGAAAGGAAGGAAAATCCAAATAATAAAACAGCAGCAAAAAGTACTTTTTTGTTCATTTTTTAGTTGTTTTTAGGTTAAGTTGTTACAAATAAAACAAAAAAATGTTTATGTTTTACATACTACCTTAAAAAACAACCAATTAAATTATTTGACGATACCTCTTTTCAAAATCTGTCCGAATTCGTACATATCTTCAAACGAAGAATAGAACGGCACCGGAGCAAGACGGATCACATTTGGCTCTCTCCAATCGGTGATTACACCATTTTTCATTAAGTAATCGAATAATGTTCTCCCTTGTCCGTGAAGGAACACAGATAACTGACAAGCGCGCTCTTCCTGGTTGGCCGGTGTGATTACCTCAAACTCTGTTCCGGGGATTTCTTTATCGATTTCGTGAAGGATAAATTCTAAATAGGCCGTCATCAGGTTTCGTTTGGCAATTAATTTATCCATACCCACTTCGGCGAACATTTCCACTGAAGCAAGATAAGGCGCCATTGCAATTACCGGCAAATTACTCACCTGCCATCCTTCAGCCCCTTCTACCGGATCAAACTGCGGCTCCATTTTAAAGCGGCGCTCTTTGTTATGACCCCACCATCCTGCAAAACGAGGTAAATCGGGATCGGTATGATGTATTTCATGAACAAATATTCCCGCCAGGTTTCCCGGTCCGGAATTCATATATTTATAACTGCACCAAGCGGCAAAATCAACTTCCCATTCATGAAGGTTTAACTTAATATTTCCTGCTGCGTGGGCAAGATCGAAACCAACATAGGCGCCATATTTATGGCCTGCTTCAGTAATGGCTTTCATATCGAAAACCTGGCCGGTGTAATAGTTTACGCCACCCATTAATACTAAAGCCAGTTCCTCACCAACTTCATCAATGGTTGCAAGAATATCTTCCAGACGAATATTATGCTCGCCTTTACGACGCTTTACTTCAACAATAGCATCTTTTGGATCAAATCCGTGAAATTTGACCTGACTCTGAAGCATATACTGATCGCTTGGAAACGCTTTCTCTTCGCAAATAATTTTGAATTTATTTGGCGTTGGCTGATAAAAAGA
>NZ_CAMLMK010000061.1 GCF_946481155.1 uncultured Flavobacterium sp. | reverse complement strand
ACGCTTTCTCTTCGCAAATAATTTTGAATTTATTTGGCGTTGGCTGATAAAAAGAAACCATCAACAGGTGAAGATTTACCGTCAATGTATTCATCACGGTAACCTCGCTAACTTTCGATCCGACAATTTCACTTAGCGGAGAAGCAAATCGTTCCTGATAATCCCACCAGGGTTTATCTGCATAAAAATGACCTTCTACGGCAAGGGTTGCCCAGTCATTCATAATTTCATCCACATAGGCTTTGGATCTTTTGGGCTGTAACCCAAGAGAATTGCCCGTAAAGTAAATAACCTGCTTTCCGTTTATGTGCGGAAAAATAAATTCGTCTCTATATTTTCTCAGCTCATCTTTGGCATCGAGTTGCTGTGCAAATTCGCGTGTATTTTCGAAATTCATCGATAGTTTCTTTTAATAGGCGGTAAAAATAAGAAAAAATAAGAATTGACGTTTAGAAATTGATGCTAGATATTTCATACATTTATAACACTTAAAACTTTTTCGTTATGAAAACTAATATTAATGCCCTGATTATAGCATTTGCTGTAATCATTTCCGCTTTTTTGTTTTCCAGCGCGTTCAAAAACCGAAACCAAAGTAATGACACCATCAGTGTGACAGGATTGGGCAAAAAGGATTTCGTTTCCGATCTGATTGTATGGAGCGGCAGCTTTTCAAGAAAAAGTTTTACCCTGAAAGAAGCTTATGCAGCTCTCGATGCTGACCGGGAGAACATTCGAAAATATTTGTCCTCAAAAGGAATCAACGACAGTGAAATCGTATTTTCAGCAGTGAATTTCAATAAGGATTTCCAATTTACCTACAACGAAAACGGGACAACCCGGGAGCAGATTTTCACCGGATTTACGCTTACGCAGAATGTATCGATTCAATCCAAAGAAGTAAACAAAATCGAGGATATTTCCAGACAATCAAGCGAATTGATCAATTCTGGGGTTGAATTCTACTCCAATCCGCCGGAATATTATTATACCAAACTCGCGGAACTCAAAATAAAAATGATTGCCGAAGCTACCAAAGATGCACAGGCAAGGGCAAAAAGCATCGCGGAAAATGCCGGTGCCGATTTAGGGAACCTAAAGAAATCTGATATGGGCGTTTTTCAGATTACGGGCCAGAATTCCTCGGAAGATTTCTCTTATGGCGGCTCGTTTAATACGACTTCCAAAAATAAAACAGCCAACATTACTGTAAAGTTGGTATATCAGGTAGATTAATTATATTTGGATAAAACCAATTCACATCATGAAATATACTTGCGAAATTGAAATCAATCAGCCCATTGATAAGGTTATTGAGTTATTCGACAATCCCGACAATTTAAAAAAATGGATGGAAGGATTGCAAAGCTTCGAACACCTTAGCGGCGAACCCGGTCAGCCCGGAGCAAAATCGCGCATGAAGTTCAAAATGGGGAGACGCGAGATGGAAATGATTGAAACGATTACCGTTCGCGACCTTCCGGACGAATTTTCGGGAACTTATGTGATGGATGGCGTGTTCAATATCGTGAAAAACAAATTTGTCCCGCTTTCCTACAATAAAACGAAATATGTAACCGAGCAGGAATTTCAGTTTCACAACCCCTTGATGAAACTATTAGGATTCCTGATGCCCGGAATGTTCAAAAAGCAAAGCATGAAATTCCTCGAGAGTTTCAAAAAATTTGCTGAGAGCCAGCCATAAAAAAAGCGTTCGCCAAGGCGAACGCTTTTTCTTTATAACTAAGACCGGATTATAAAATCAGCATGGCATCACCATACGAATAGAATCTGTATCCTTCTTTGATAGCTTCATCATATGCCTTACGCATTAAATCATGTCCGCAGAAAGCAGAAATCATCATTAACAACGTTGATTTTGGCGTGTGGAAATTCGTAATCATACAATCCGCAACACTGAAATCATATGGCGGGAAAATAAATTTATTGGTCCAGCCTTCGAACGGATTTAATGTTCTTGACGAAGAAACCGAGCTTTCCATCGCGCGCATCGTTGTAGTTCCAACAGCGCAAACACGTTTCTTGTTCACTTTCGCTTTATTCACGATATCACAAGCTTCCTGAGTGATTTTCAACTCTTCGGAATCCATTTTGTGCTTAGACAAATCTTCCACCTCAACCGGGTTGAACGTTCCTAAACCTACGTGAAGCGTAACTTCAGCAAATTCCACTCCTTTGATTTCAAGGCGTTTCATTAAATGTTTTGAGAAATGCAAACCTGCAGTAGGTGCAGCAACAGCGCCTTCCTCTTTTGCATAAATAGTCTGGTAACGTTCCGCATCTTCCGGAGTTACTTCACGATTGATGTATTTCGGGATTGGGGTTTCTCCCAATTCTAATAATTTCGCTCTGAATTCTTCGTACGAACCATCGTATAAGAAACGCAATGTTCTTCCGCGGGAAGTCGTGTTATCAATAACTTCAGCCACCAATGAATCATCTTCGCCGAAGTATAATTTATTTCCGATACGGATTTTTCTTGCCGGATCTACCAAAACATCCCAAAGACGTTGCTCGGCATTCAACTCTCTCAACAAAAACACTTCAATTCTTGCACCTGTTTTTTCTTTGTTTCCGTAAAGACGTGCCGGGAAAACTTTAGTATTGTTCAACACCATTACATCTCCTTCACCAAAATACTCCAAAACATCTTTAAACAATTTGTGCTCTATGGTTTGTGTTTTTCGGTTCACAACCATCAAACGAGCTTCGTCTCTGTTTTCTGCAGGAAATTCGGCCAAAAGTTCTGCCGGAAGGTTAAAATTGAAATTAGATAACTTCATTGTTTCGTTTTTAAATTGAGTGCAAATATACTATCGCGAAACAGGGGTTGTCAAGTGTTTTAACCTTTATTTTCGAAAAGCACCGCCAAATGGCTGTCAGCCTAAGAACTTAAAAATCAGTTTTCCTTAATTCCGAAGCCGATTGCTTTTAAATCCTTCCAAAAATTGGGATACGATTTTGAAACTACCTCAGCCTCTTCAATAACAATGTCAGTTCGCAAAGCTAAAGGAGCAAAAGCCATTGCCATACGATGGTCCTGATAGGTTTTAATTGAGACATTCCCTTTTATTCCGGATGATCTTTCCAGCGTCAAGGTTTCATTAGTCACGGAAACAGTTGCGCCTAATTTTGTAAGCTCATTTTTTAAAGCTTCAAGGCGATCGGTTTCTTTTATTTTTAGGGTATGTAATCCGGTTAAATGACAGCCCATTCCCAATCCTAAGCAGGTAACGGCAATTGTTTGGGCAATATCGGGTGTATTATTCAGGTTCCAGTTCAGTGCTGCTGACTTTGGTTCAGCGATTTTACGCAAGAGGATATTTTTATCTTCAAAAGTTGTTTCCACACCAAAATTCCGATAGATTTCAGCTAAAGCCGCATCGCCCTGCAGGCTGTTTTCTTTATACGTTGAAAGCGTGATGGATGTCCCGATTTCCGACAAAGCCACAATAGAATAAAAATAAGAAGCAGAAGACCAGTCGGATTCCACTACAAGCGTCACGGAATACGGTAATTTTGAAAAGTTTTTTACTGTAATCTTATTCCCTTCAAAAGAAGTAGTGATCCCGATTTCGTGCAATAGCTGCCGCGTCATTTGAATATAAGGAACCGATGTAATTTCACCTTCCAGGGTTAGTTCCAGTCCGTTTTCCAGTTTCGGGGCGATTAATAATAAGGCGGAAATGTATTGGCTGCTGACGTCCGCCTTCAATGTAACCTGATGCTTTTCGATTTTTTTTCCGATGATTTTTAAAGGCGGAAAACCTTCATTTTCGGTATATTCGATAGCTGCATCCAATTGGCGTAAAGCGTCCACGAGTATCTTTATCGGACGTTCTTTCATTCGGGGCGAACCGGTAATAATAACTTCTTTTCCTTCCTGAATCGAAAAAAATGCGGTCAGGAATCGCATGGCAGTTCCCGCGTGATGAATATCCTTAATCGGCTCTTCAGAAGAAAGCGCTTTTGCCATGACTTCCGAATCATCGGAATTGGAGACATTCGCCAAAATGATTCGCGGGTACAAGGCCTGTAAAAGCAATAGCCGATTGGTTTCCGATTTCGAGCCGGAAATATGTAGGGCATGGTTCCCGATAACCTCTGATTTTTGAAGCAGTAAATCCAACTATTTCAGTTTTTCGTTGTTGTGATGACGGTCGTGATCGCGTTTGGTTTTCAGATCCATTTTCTTATCGAAAGCGGCCTGTAAGTCGACTCCGGTTTGATTGGCCAGACATAGCACTACAAAAACCACATCGGCCAGTTCTTCACCAAGATCCTTGTTCTTATCGCTTTCCTTCTCAGATTGTTCGCCGTAACGACGGGCTATGATTCGGGCTACCTCGCCTACTTCTTCGGTAAGCTGGGCCATGTTGGTCAATTCGTTGAAATAACGGACACCGTGATTTTTTATCCAGTTATCTACGTCTACTTGTGCGTTTTTTATGTCCATAGGATTAGGCTTTTTTTAGAATGATTTTATCCGATTGATTTTTTATAATTTCATCAAAAAACATTTTTAGCGATGCATAATTTTCAGCCGGAATCAAAGAAGCGTTAATACTGAAATTACAGGTAACCTGGATGATATTATTTTTTTGAGTAATATTATATGTGTAGGAACCGTAATTATCTTCCAACGACATACTGATAGGTTTTGGAAGTGCTTCGACGGTGTATCCTTCAGGTATTTTAATGGAAATATTATAAGAATCCAAGTAAGGGTAATTAAAATCTATCGGATATTTTCTCGTCTCGCTTTTAAACGGATGATAACTCTCGTTAAACAGCAACAGAGGCGAGAAATACATCCGGTCAGCTATTATTTCCGAGGCATTGCTGTATCCGATTTTGTAATTTTCCACTACAGGTTTCGTAACATCGTCCAGGTTTGATATCGAATATCCCTCAACAGTTAATCCTTCGTGATTTTTCTCTATTTTCTCCACAATGGACTCTTTGCTCAACTTGGCATTAGTTTCCCTAAAAACAAATCCGTTATAATCGAAATGCTGCTTTCTTACATTTCCCGAAAAGTTGCCTTTTTCATCCAATTCCAAAATAGCTACTACTGCATCTTTGGAAAGAACTTTACTTCCCAGGACAATATCTGCGGAACTTTCGTTCGTTCTCATTATCCTTCCGGTCCAGTTTAATCCTCTCAACGGAATAGTGTTAGGCGCGGAATTCTTGCTTGTCGCGTCCAGCAAAACCACATCATCTTCCACTTCAACCCCTGCAATAACATAATTATAAGCCGATGAATTCGGAAAAATTGAAATCCCGTTTGCTCTTGTGCTTAACAAAATAGGATTGGCTTCCAATCCTGCGTGGCGCAACATGGCAACCAGCATTAAATTAATTTCTGCTGAATTTCCGGATCTTTCCTTAAACGCTTTCTTTACGCCTTTTTCACATAAATAGCCCATTTTCTGATCCCAGTTCATTTTTTCCTGCACGAATTTCAAAACTGCGATTACCTTTTCTTCATTGGTAAGAAAGCTTTTTACGATCGGGTCCAATTCTTCCTCAAAATAATTTTTAGTCAGCAGTTCCTTTCCAAATCGGTCGTTCTCATAAATTGTTTTGGCGACACCCTGCCAATCGGAAGCAATGTTCTTGATTGGTCGGTCAGGATATTGGATTGAAGCCAGGTCAAATTTCACGATAGAAGTGTAATTCTTCACATTTATTACATAATCTTCCTTTTTTATAGCTGGCAGATTCCATTTTTTATAGACGTGCTGCACCTCTCCGTGCTTCGAAGTGCTGATCGGCTTTGAAACCAACTCTATTTCCTCGAAGCCTGTCATTACAGTTTTATAAGTATAATATTTAGGAATGCTGATATCATACTCTACATAATCAACAGGGATTTCATCCTGGAAATTCC
Source organism: uncultured Flavobacterium sp. (assembly GCF_946481155.1). Next base: position 12,265 of record NZ_CAMLMK010000061.1, on the reverse strand, counting down.
ACTCGTTGAAATTTGCGATATACGGTGTCACAAACCTGTAGCTGAACTCTATAATCGAACCCTCCCTGACAGCAGGCATAACGATTTTTTTAGTTTTCCATTTGTCATTCACCGTTTCGACAAACTCACCATCCGATTTCAGTTTGGTCTTCTCAATCTTTCCATCCACCAGATTGTAGGTAACCGCATTAGAATAAAAAACATTTTCGTCTTTTACACCTCCTGTGTATAACGACAGCTGGTGGTTGGCATATTCAAATCCGTCTTTTTTATATATTTTAATCTTGCAGTCCACTTCAGTGTTGATGGTACAATTCCCGTCCAAATCAAAAATAAAACTCGTTTTTCCTTTCTTAAAGATCACGGCTGCCGCAGCACTCGAATCTTTGGGATGTCTTTTCTGTTTTAACTCCTCGATGGTAACTTTGCCTATTTTCTGTGCAGAAACTACTTCCAAACAAAGGATAAAACTCAGTAAAATAATTTTTTTCATTTTCCTTAATTTTTTACAATCGCCACTTTTAAATTCTCATTTTTCGCTATATTCTCCCTGAATTTTCTATACTCTTCGTACTTTTTATTTTCGAACGTCCCTTCATGAAGCGTTAACTCTCTTTTCAGATTAATTCCCCCATCCGCGTTTCTCTCTATATTCAGTTTATAAGTACCGAATTCCGTCGAGAATTCAACAGAATCGGGTAATGCATCAATTCTATATCCCTCGGGCAGCGTGAATGTAATGTTATCAACATATTTATTTCCACGACTAATTTCAAAAGGATGCGTCCGGTTCTTATACTTTGAAGGCAACGATGAAAATTGGTTTAACGGATTCAGCGAACATAATGTTAAGGCCGAAAGATTCACAAAGTTGCTGGCTTTAAAAACTAACTTTTCCGTTAAGTGAACAGTATTTTTATCATTAGTAATTTTTACTGCTTCAAACTTCATGCTGTTCAATTGTCCGAATTGCTTCCGATAGAAGTTTTCCAGTTCTTCTTTTGGTAAATTTTCAAGTTGAAATCGCTTATCGTACTGCAGTCCGGTATATCTTTTTTCAACATCACACCGAATATTTCCTTCAGGATCTAACGAAATTATCGCATCGGTAGATTGGATATTTTCGCTTTCTCCAAATGATTTTGTTTTAACAATTTCCGATTTATCCGGAGCAATTACCAATACATTTCGGTTATCCGTAAAGCTTCCCTGAAACCCGAAAGGCTGTATCTGACTCGTACATTCCAGCCATTGTATATTCCCATTTATCGGAATACCTAAAATAACATGATTACCCTGTAACGAAGCAAAATCTTCTTCCAAATCCCATTTATTCTCATTACCATAAACAATGGTATACAGCGACGGCACTCCTACTTCCTTAAGCAAAACCCGAGTATAGTTTGATAATGCCTTGCAATCACCATAACCTAATCGGGCAACATCTTTTGCCGGCATTGGCTTCCATCCTCCTATACCAAGCTGAATACTGATGTAGCGGGTATTTTTCTGTACGTAATCGTATATGATTTTTGCTTTTTTCAGCGGATCTTTTTCGGCACCAACCAATTCCCTGATCTTCAATTTAGTTTCTTCACTAAGTTCGTCAGTTCCGACGAGCAGATTGTCATACATCCATTTCCCAAACGCCTTCCAGTCTTCCGCAACTCCATCAACGCCTTCCAGGTGAAATTCATTCAAAGCAAATAAAACAGATGGGACCAATTTACTTATAGACGGTGACAAATCTTCTTTTTTTATTGCTTTCGCATTGAGATAAGAAAAAGTCAATAAGTCATTTGCGTTTGATTTTACTATATTCTCATTGAAATTTTTCTCCTTGCATCGCAGCTTCGAACCGGAATGATTTCTAACAATCATGGATGATTTTATAACACTGAGATAATAATCTGAAATCGGCATCCATTTAGGCAAAAATGCCGTGTTTGAGCTAATTACTTCCGATTGAAACACCACTGTAAAAGGATATTGCACCGGTGTATACTCCATATAATAAGTCCTTCCGTCAGTAATTACCGATCCTTCTGTAACCGAAATCGTTTTAAAATCCTTTTTTTTGAACTTTTTTATTTCTTTCCCGAAGGCATCATAAATAACTGCTTCAATTTCTTTCACTGAAGTTGATTTATCGTAATATTCTTCCGCATTAATATGACGCAATCCCAATTCGTTTAAAACAGTTACAACCCTGGTTTCATTAACCTTGTATCCGCGTCTTGAATTTATATCAACAGTAAGATTGTAATTCCTGACCACAGCATTCGCATTTTCTTTCAGGCTGTCCGGAATGGTAAAAACCGACAGTTCTAAATTCTGCGAAAACAGATTCTGAACCACAAAAAAAAGTACCAGTACAAAGCATTTCCTCATCATCATTCTTTATTTTTTGTATCAATCACAATAGTCACCGGTCCGTCATTGATTAAAGACACTTTCATATCGGCGCCAAATTCTCCCGTTTGAACCTTCTTATCCAGTTCCTTTTCCATTTGTTTTACGAATTGCTCATATAGCGGAATGGCAATATCAGGCTTAGAAGCTTTGATATACGAAGGACGATTTCCTTTTTTTGTCAGCGCATGCAGGGTGAACTGACTTACTACAATCATTTCTCCATCAACATCCTTAACTGATAAATTCATCACACCGTTTTCATCACCAAAAATTCTGAGATTGGCAATTTTGGCTGTTAACCAATCGATATCGTCTTTCCCATCGGCATCTTCTATTCCGATCAGAACTAATAGTCCGGTTTGGATATCGGCTGTCTTTTTCCCATCTATGGTTACAGCAGCTTCGGAAACTCTTTGTACAACAGCTTTCATTTACGAAGTCTCCGGATTAGGATTTTCTTGTTTCATCACTCGCGGCACGGTCATCGCCATAAATATCGGAGCGGTAATTTTCATCATCACCTTCTAATATCTGAATGTAGCTTTTATAGCGTGACCAGGCGATTTCATCTTTTTCCAAAGCATTTTTCACTGCGCAATTGGGTTCTTCTTTATGCAGGCAGTTGTTGAATTTACACTGGTCTTTCAAAGCAAAGAATTCCGGAAAATAATCCCCGATTTCCTGCTTGTCCATATCTACGATTCCAAAACCTCTAATTCCCGGCGTATCAATAATCTGTGCTCCGAAGCTTAGATCAAACATTTCTGCAAATGTCGTGGTGTGCTGTCCTTGCTGGTGCTGTTCGGAAATCTTCTTGGTCTTCAGGTTCAGCGTTGGTTCCAAAGCATTTACCAAGGTTGATTTCCCTACACCGGAATGTCCCGAAAACATAGAAACTTTCCCGATCATCATTGCTTTTAAATCCTCGATACCTTTCCCTTCGGTGGAAGAAACGCGCAGACACTTGTAACCGATATTTGAATAAATATATTGCAAGTACAATTGTTCGTCTAAAGTTGCCTCATCAAAAGTATCAATCTTGTTAAAAACCAAAACCGCTTCAATGCCATACGCTTCGGCGGTAACCAAAAAACGGTCAATAAAACTTGTGGTCGTTGGCGGGTTATTGATCGTAACCAAAAGAAAAACTATGTCGATATTCGAGGCAATGATGTGCATCTGGTGCGACAGGTTCACGGATTTCCGGACGATGTAATTCTTCCGTTCGTGAATCTTTATAATGGTTCCCGTCGTAACATCGGTTGTATCTTCCAATTCATAATCCACAATATCCCCCACGGCAATCGGGTTGGTGCTTTTGATGCCCTGCATTCGGAATTTACCTTTGATCCGGCATTCCAAAAACGAATTGTCTTCGGTTTTCACTGTATACCAGCTTCCTGTAGATTTATAAACGGTTCCTGTCATGCCGCAAAGATAAATAAGTTTGCTTTAGGATTTAGAAGGATTAATCACTTTCTCCTGATGCGCAATACTTTCCTGGTGGATCGCTTTAAACATTTTAAGAATAAATTCTTCACTCAGGCCTTTTTCTTCGCCTTCCAAAACCATTTTTCCAAGAATTTCGTTCCATCGCTGATTTTGCAGAACGGCTACATTTTTTTCTTTTTTCAGTCCACCAATTTTATCTGCAATGCGCATACGTTTGCCCAAAATCTCGAGCAATTTACTGTCGATTTCGTCGATTTGCGTACGCAGTACTCCTAATTTCTGATTGTAATCATCTGCTTCGTCGGTTATTTTACGGATGCGTAAGTCGACGAAGATTCGTTTCAATGCGTCCGGCGTTACCTGTTGTGCCGCATCGCTCCAGGCGTTTTCCGGGTCGGTATGCGTTTCGATCATAAGCCCGTCATAATTCAGATCCAAAGCCTGTTGCGACACTTCCAGAATCATATCGCGTTTTCCGGTGATATGTGACGGATCGCAGATTATAGGCAGATCAGGGAATTTACTTTGCAGTTCAATGGCGATTTGCCATTCGGGAATATTTCGGTATTTTGATTTTTCATAAGTTGAAAATCCGCGGTGAATCACGCCTAATTTTTCAATTCCGGCGTTGTACAATCGTTCCACGCCACCTAGCCATAATGCTAAATCAGGGTTTACGGGGTTTTTTACCAAAACAATTTTATCAGTATCTTTTAATGCATCGGCAATTTCCTGAACGGCGAACGGATTTACGGTGGTTCGTGCGCCAATCCATAACACATCGATATCATGATCCAATGCTAGCTGCACGTGTTGTGCGTTTGCCACCTCAACGGCCATTAACAAACCGGTTTCCGCTTTTGCCCTCTGCAGCCATTTTAAGCCAATTTCACCCACGCCTTCGAAGCCGCCCGGACGCGTTCTGGGCTTCCAGATACCGGCGCGAAAAATACTCACATCGGAATCTTTCAATTCGTGTGCGATTTTCAACACCTGTTCTTCAGTTTCGGCACTGCATGGGCCGGCAAGTACTAATGGATGCGACAGTTTAAAATCGTCTAACCAAGTTCGTAATGATTTACTATTTTCCATAGTTGCAATTTGTTACAAAATTATAAATGAATTTCTTCTTCGATTGAAATTCTTGCTAAAACTTCCTTTATTTTTTCTTCTTCAATGCATAGTGAAAAGCGGATATAACCCTCGCCCTGGCTTCCAAAAATGGTTCCCGGTGTAATGAACAGATCGTTTTCATATAATAATTGGTCCACATACGCTTCCGCAGAGGGAATCCCGTCCGATAATTTTGCCCAGACAAACATCCCGACGGCCTTTTTATCGCATTGGCAACCTAATTTATCGGCCAGTTCAAAAACCAAATCCCTTCTTTTCTTATAAATGATATTCTGAGAAGCAAACCAATTCGGGCCTAACTGCAGTGCGGCAACAGCGCCTTTCTGGATGCCGTAGAACATGCCGCTGTCCATGTTGCTTTTTACTTTCAATACTGCTTCAATAAGTCGCGGATTTCCTAAAACCATGCCCACGCGCCATCCCGAAAGATTAAACGTTTTGCTTAACGAATTCAGTTCCAAAGCCACCTCTTTAGCGCCATCAACCTGAAAAATCGAAATCGGATTATCGTTTAAAACAAAGCTGTATGGATTGTCATTAACCAAAAGAATGTTATGCTTTTTCGCGAAAGCCACTAATTTTTCAAATAGTGCCAAACTTCCGGTAGCTCCCGTTGGCATGTTGGGATAGTTGACCCACATCAGTTTGACCTTTGACAAATCCCGACTTTCTAAAGCCTCGAAATCCGGTTCCCAATTGTTTTCTGCATTCAGATCGTAAAAAATCGGTGTGGCTCCCACTAAATTTGTTACCGAAGCATAGGTCGGATAGCCCGGATTCGGGATCAATACTGCATCACCTTCGTTTAGAAATGCTAAGGAAATGTGCATGATTCCTTCTTTAGAACCCATTAACGGCAAAACTTCGGAAGTAAAATCGACTTCCACATTAAAATACTTTTTATAGAAATCCGCCATCGCTTTCCGCAATTCCGGCAAGCCCTGATAACTTTGATACTGATGTGCTTTAGCATCCGTCATTGCGTTTACCATTGCTTTCGTAACCGTTTCGTCGGGTTGTAAATCGGGACTTCCGATTCCCATATTGATGACTGGCTTTCCTTCAGAAATCAATTTACTTACTTCTCTCAATTTTTGCGAGAAATAATATTCCTGCACGTGTTCCAGTCTTTTTGCTGTAGTTATCATAATTTTCCGTTTTTGTATTCACCTAAAACTTTAAAATGTGTTGTCATCAGTTCTAATATTTTCTTTGCCTTTTCATAATGCTTGTATTTTGTAAAAACCACATCAACAAAAAATGAATACTGAAATGGCGTTTCGATAATGGGCATCGACTGGATTTTGGTTAAATTCAATTTGCAATTATTCATCACATTCAATACCGTCGCCAAACTTCCCGGTGTGTCGTCCAATTCAAATTTTATTGAGGCTTTGTTGATTTCTTCTTTCGGGAGCTCTTTGCTTTCCGTCTTAACAATCACAAATCTCGTCTTGTTGCTCTTTATGGTATGAATTCCTGCGGCAATGATATCCAAATCATACATTTTTGCAGCTATAGGACTAGCAACTGCACCGATTCCCAATAAATTCCCTTCCTTAATTCGTCGGGCAGTTTCAGCGGTATCGCCACTTTCAACCAGTTTAATGTGCGGGTATTGCTTAAAAAAAACAGCACATTGCAGTAGGGCAATCGGGTGAGAGTGCACTTCCTTGATATCTTCGATCTTCTGACCTTTTAAAACCATCAGGTTCATGTGAATATCAAGATAGTATTCCCCTATGATGTGCAGATTGTTATTGTCAATCAGGGCATAATTCGGAATTATCGAGCCGGCAATAGAATTCTCCAAAGCCATAATGCCTTTTTGAGCTTTGTTTTCCTTAAGACTGGTTACTAAAGTTTCAAACGACATGCATTCGTCCAATGTAGTTTTATCGTCAAAACAGGCAGCAGCCACCTGATGATGAAAGGATCCCTGAATTCCCTGAATAGCTATTTTTGTTTCCATAGGTGCAAAAAAAAATCCCGATGAAACATCGGGATTGTATTTGTGATAATTATATTTATTTTTCAATTAAATAACCATACGACAATCCCTTTCCATTTTCCAATAGAAATAAAAAGAATTGTTGCTAAAAAATTGGTTATTCGTGTTCATTGTTTTTATGTACAGTGATTTGAGACAAAACTACTAAAAAAATGTTATGAAAATCATTTTTTAGAAAAAAAATCTTTAAAAACTTTAATTACGTATGTTTTTCGGAAAAAAAATCTTTAAAAATCGCGATTCTTTATCTTTTTTTCACTCTTGAAGGCGTATCTGTCCCATTGATAATACTTTGCGAACTGATGGCAATCGATTTGATTATTTCGGTCATATTTTCCAGATCGAGGGTGCAAACCTCATCGCTTACGTTGTGATAGTGAGCTTCTGAATCCATTTTTGAGGTTGAAATCGTATGTGCCGGTACGCCTAGAGCCGCCAAAGTTGCATTGTCCGAACGGTAAAACAACTTTTGTTGTGGATAGGGATCCGGGTTAAAAGTAAAGCCTGAACCTTTTAAATTCTTCTGAAGGATATCACCAAAATCGGATTTATCGTATCCTGTAATGTAAGCCGAATTCTTGCCCCATTTGCTTTCTGTCCCGATCATTTCGATGTTGAACATGGCTACAACTTTATCAGGATCAATGCTTTTCGAAAAATATCTTGAGCCAAAACCGCCGACTTCCTCACCGGTAAACGCCACAAAAATAATCGAGCGCTCATTCTGGTTCATCTCCTTAAAATATTTTGCCAAAGCCATTACCGCAGTGGTTCCCGATGCATCATCATTGGCTCCGTTATAGATTTTATCTTTTCCATCCGCTTTCATTCCCAAATGATCATAATGTGCTGAAAAAATCACATACTCATCCGGTTTTGATTTCCCGCGCAGCATCCCGATCACGTTATTTGCCTTTTTCCCTTCCACGGTAAACTCCTGGCGGTAGCTTTTCAGATCCTGATAATAGGAAAGTCCTGCTTTTTGGAATTCTTTTTCAATAAAAGCTGATGCTAATTCAATTCCAGGCATAAAAATTTCCCTGCCCTGCATTTTGTCGGAAGCCAGTTCGTTTTCGATTCGGGTAACTTCTTTCTTTTGAATGACTGCAGTTTTCTGTGCAAAGGCAAATTGTCCGATCAGGAGAAGAATAAGAATGGTTTTGTTCATAATTTGCTGTTATTTGTGTGTAAGGTAGTACAATTAAGAGTTTTCTGTAAATTTAAGAATATAGGATTACGAACTAAAAATAATTTAATTAATTTATTTTTCTACTTTTGCTTCAAATCAGGAATTATGTCAATCGAAGTTCAGAATATTTCAAAAAATTACGGAGAGCAAAAAGCACTGGATAATGTCTCTTTTTCAGTAAAGAAGGGCGAAATCGTTGGTTTTCTTGGTCCGAATGGCGCCGGAAAATCGACTTTAATGAAAATCCTGACGACTTTTATCACTGCCGATGAAGGAACTGCTTCAGTAAACGGACATAATGTTGCGCAATCGCAAAAGGACGTACAAAAATCAGTTGGTTATCTTCCGGAACATAATCCGCTATACCTGGATTTGTATGTTCGTGAGTACCTGGCTTTTAATGCTGATGTTTATAAAGTAGCCAAATCGCGTATTGATGAAGTAATTGCGCTAACAGGCCTGACTCCGGAAAGCCATAAGAAAATAGGTGAATTATCGAAAGGATATCGCCAGCGTGTTGGATTGGCAACCGCCTTGCTGCATAATCCTGACGTACTGATTTTGGATGAGCCTACCACAGGTTTGGATCCGAACCAGCTGGTGGAGATTCGTGATTTAATCCGAAACATCGGAAAAGACAAAACCGTTTTCCTTTCCACACACATCATGCAGGAAGTGGAAGCGATTTGCGACCGCGTAATCATCATCAATAACGGGAAAATCGTTACCGACAAGAAATTGGACAACCTGGTTTCCGATATTGTAGAGCAGGTTATTGAAGTGGAATTTGATAAAGTAATTTCAGAAGAATTATTAGCTACTATTCCGCAAATCAAAGCTTATAAAAACATCCAAAATAACATTTGGGATCTTCGCTTCGAAACTAACGACGATATGCGTCCGAACGTATTTGATTTTGCTCAAGATAATGGCTACAGAACGCTTCAGCTTACTCTGAAAAGCAAAAACCTTGAACAGATTTTCAGGGAAAAAACAAAGAAATAAATTTACTGGTAAACAATATGCCCTGTATAATGCTGGGTAACATTCACTACAGGCGGATGATTCAAAAGGATCACATTTCCGTTGCTGTAGATATTTCCTTCAATCTTATTGAGTGGTTTCAGGATCATATCATTAGAACTGCGCTGAAAAATTACCACATCCTGAACAATAAGATTGGCGCCTTCAAAACGTGAGTCACCGGCATAAAAAGAAACATTCAGGGAATTGGTAATGCCCTTAATCCTGAAAATTGTAGTATTGTTATTTTCCACTACCAGATCAAGGCAATTCACCTGCAAGTCGAAAATATTGGAGGCCGTTTTCCCGAATAAACCCTGCTGCAGATTCAGATATGGGAAATTCAGCACCCCTTCCGAAACCACGTCATACTGTGAAGACGAATAAATTTTGGTGATATCCGGTGCCGTTATGGTAACTTTTGCGGGAATTGTAGTTCCTAAACTGCATTGCAGATCATTTTTTATATACAACACCCCATCGGTTACTTCGGTGGAAACTTCATCAATTATATTTTCGCCTGTTTCCACTTTCACTTCTGCTGTGACACCTTGTTTTATTACCAATTGCACGCCTTCACCAATATTAATCTGGTTAAACGCCGCAACAGCATCAATACGTGAAATTGTCGCACCCGGCTCTCTGTAGCAACCCGGAATAATCTCGGAATCACAGGAAACCAAAAGCAACAGCACCGCTAAACATGAAACTAATTTTGCTCTCATAATCGCACTCCTAAACAAAATTCTAATGCTTCAGCTCGGGAAATATGAGTTTTCAGGCTTACTCCTGCCGAAACATTTTTAGTTATATAATATTTTGCGCCCAATCGCTGGTATAATGAACCAAATTTATGCGACGGATCGTAGGCATAGTACCCCATTTGCGTATCGATCGCCAGTTTGTTCAGAAACAGTTCATGTCCAACAAAAACACCAATCCTTCTGTAATCGGCGTTACCGTCATAATTGTTTTCGTAATACGCAATTGCCTGATAACGAATATACTCTTTCATATACAACATCCAAAAAATATCGGTACCTATTTGAACGGCGCTCTTTCTGTTAAGACGCTTATCCGCATAAGCAGAAGCAACATAAAAAGGAAATTGGCCGCTGTTAACCACATCACTTTCATTCACGCCGCTTCGGAAAACCAGATTGTAGCGGATGGGCTCGGTGAATTTTTCCTTCGGATGGCTGATGTATTTCAGGGAATCTTTTGTTACTATATCATAATTCAATCCGATGTTGAAAGCTATCGTATTTGTGCTGGTATTTGGCGATTTCATATTGGCATTCGAATGATGCACAAAATTCACTCCCGCCTGGATCCCAAATCCTTTCCAGATATTCGGTTTGTGATAATTCAGCATAAAATACGTTGAGGGCATATAACGTACCCCGTAAGCTAAGTTTCGATAATTTGTTTCCCGGTCATAAGGATTGGTATTGTAAGCAACGCCCTGTCCTACGCGCAACTGCACTCTACGGTTCAGAAAATAAAAATTAAAATGCCCGTATAATCCATACAAATCTCCTAATTCCGGGTTTTTGTTATTCTGATATTGAAATGACAGTCCGTAATCCGGGTAATTGTACCACGCTTCCCATTTTTCCGCGCCGAAAGTCTTTCGGTTGAAACTTACTACTGTTCCCTCCGGATGGCCTTTAATCAAATGCAGGATGTTAGTGTGATGCGGCAAAATACTTCCGTAGAAATACTGCACATCCACGGAATACTGTCCCGGATTATTTTCCTGAGCCAGCGTGGAAACGGAGAAAGCAAGTAAGATGTAGGTTAGTAATCGCATTTTAGTTTTGAAAATCAGGCAAATATAACAGAATATTTTATTGAAGCTAATGGTTTGTAATGTAATCTGTCATTGCGAGCTTGCGCGGCAATCTCATAACAATTTGATTTACACTGCAATTAGAACTAGATAGCTAATCCTTTTTTATGCAGGAAAATGAAAAAACCTGCAGTATTTCAGAAATCCTGCAGGTTGGTAGTTGTGGTTGTATTAGGCATGTATATTTTAGAAAACTTCGCTGGCGATTGCTTTGATGTTGTCTGATTTCCCCATTGAATAATAATGCAGTACCGGAATACCTGCTTTCGCCAACTCCTTGCTTTGGGCGATGCACCAGTCAATTCCGATTTGCTTTACTGCTTCATTATCTTTCGCTTTCACCACTTCCATGATTAAGTCATCGGGCAAATCCACTTTAAAGCGGTGCGGAATCAGGTTCAGTTGCTTCTTGGTGGAAATCGGCTTTAATCCTGGAATAATCGGCACTGTAATCCCCGCAGCTCTGCATTTGGCAACAAAATCGAAATATTTCTGATTGTCAAAAAACATCTGCGTGATGATATAATCGGCGCCGTTTTTTATTTTTTGCTTCAGGAAATAGATATCGCTGTCCGGACTTGGCGCTTCCATGTGCTTTTCGGGATAACCGGCTACACCTACACAGAAATTGGTTTTGTTGGTATTCTGCAAATCGGCATCGAGATAAACTCCGTTGTTCAGGTTATTGATTTGTGTTACCAATTCGGAGGCATAGCAATTCCCTTCTTTTTCGGGCTTGAAATAAATTTCGCTTTTCACTGCATCACCGCGAAGGGCAACAACATTGTCTATCCCAAGGAAATCCATATCAATCAGGAAGTTTTCGGTATCTTCTTTGGTAAAACCGCCGCATAATATATGCGGAATGGCATCGACCTGGTACTTATTCTGAATTGCCGAACAAATACCCACCGTTCCCGGACGTTTTTTTACGATTTTCTTTTCCAGTAATCCGTTCGCAAGCTCTTTGTATTCGTATTCCTCGCGATGGTAAGTCACATCAATAAAAGGCGGCTTGAATTCCATCAAAGGCTCAATATTGTCGAATATGCACTGGATGTTCTGTCCTTTTAAAGGCGGCAAAATCTCAAAGGAAAAAAGTGAGTTTCCGTTGGCGTTTTCTATATGTTGCGTTACTTTCATTTTATAGGTCTTAAAGTTTGAAGGTCGAAAGTGGAAAATTTTTAAT
>NZ_CAMLMK010000060.1 GCF_946481155.1 uncultured Flavobacterium sp. | reverse complement strand
ACTTACTTGGTGATGCAACCCTTCCTAAATGTGAAGGAAATAAAATCATTGTGCATGTTTGTAACGACATTGAACAGGAACAAAAGTGGTGGAAATTTTGGTAAATTTAAAGCATTGGATCATTTTATGAAAAACTCCTTTATCCTAAATATTTTAATTTTACTGGCAGCAGGCTGTCCCGGAAGAACGCAGAATACTTTCCGTTGTGATAATTTGATAAGAATCGACAGCTTCTCTTTTGAGCAACATAAAATCAAAGCGGAAGTATTTGATTCCGTAACTACCTTCAAAAAACTAAATAATCAAATAAGATTTCCCAACCAGAAGAAAATCTTTAAAGACGATTTATCCAATGAAAATTATATGGAATATACTTTAGCCGGAGAAATCAAAAACAGAAATTGGGTGTTAGTAAAAGGACAGGATTATAACCAAAACCATTATTTCATTTATAACAAAACTGCGAATACAATTGATACTGTTGTAGGGAATCCAAGAATTTTTAACAATAAAATCTTATCCACTGAAGAACCATATACCGATTATCCCGGAATTGTTGAAATATGGGATATTGATAAAAATAACAATATTACTCTGAATAAAAAATTTCCAATTAGAAATTGCACGGATTTTTCCCTTCTGGAATCCTATTTATCAAAAGGTTACCTGTTTATCAGAAGTGGTGTGGAACAAGGGAAATCGGACTATTTTAAAGTTAAACTTGAAAGTGCTTTCGAGAGCGGGCAAACCACCCAAATCGATACTTTATTTCTTCCACGAAAAGAAAAGTTCTCCACCATTCAATCCGAGAAACTGAAATTCCCCATCATCAAAACCGGTAATCAAAAAGTTGATTCGCTGATAAACTTCGATCTGAAGAACAGGTTTACAAACAACGAGTATATTGCACTTTCAACAAAGGAGGCATTGCTGGAATTTGCAGGTGATCAAATGGTTTATCTTGGTTTTGAAGTGACCTATAATCAGGATGGGATGCTATCATTAAATATAAGCGCAGAAGGCTGCGGCGCTTATTGTACCAGCTGGACCGGATACTATAACTATTCAACGCAGACGGGAAAATTTTTAACTTTAGAGGATATCATAGATACTTCCTCAAAATTTAAAACCAAAGTACTGGCAGATAAAGACAAACAATATGAACTGCAACGGCAAGAACTAAAAGAAATGCTTCTTGATAAAACTGCGGACCTTAACAGGGAAACCTATGATTGGGCATTGGAAGAATACAACAACTGTGACAATGCTTTTGAATTGAAAACCTTTGCGCTTCACAAAGAGTATCTGGAAATTATAGCACAATGTTATTTACCGCATGCCATCAGGAACCTGACGCCCATAATCGAATTAAAATACAACTACACAGATATAAAAAGACATCTGAAAATAAAAAAATGAGGTGGTATTTTTTTTCTTCTTTAAGAGTAAGTTTCTTTAGAAAAACTTTCCCGATTTTGTAATTTTTCGTAAATTTACTAGACCAAAAACTCATTTGAGAGTTTATTTGGGTTAGTTAGTTTAGAAGGAGCATATGATTTATTATATGCTCCTTTTAGTTTTGCTTAAAATCCAGTTAAATCCGCCTATAAATATAAATTTAATGGCAATTATTTTTAATGAGAATGAACAGATAACAATTAAACCAAGAATTTACCATGCAAAATAATTTGCCGAATTTAGTTAACTTCTACGCTTCTATTAATTTTCCAACAAAGAATGAAGTAAAAAAACTTCTTGAACAGAACGGGTGGAAAACCAGAAAAGAAAGTTGGGAAGATTTTGAGTGTACCAATGAGTGGTCGGAGTTAAATCTGCTGGCAGACGAAAACAATCCTATTTTAAAAGGAATACTTCTAAATCCCGAAATAAACTATAAAAAGATGGTTCAATTATTATACTATTTTGGCGCAAAATTTCAAGCTGAATTATATGATGAGGATAACGTTCTATTGTATCAGGATTCAAATTTGTAGAACATAATAAAACTTACCCTGGACAATTATGAAAACCATTAATGGCGTACGATTACTTATGCGGAAACTTAAAGAAAATTATGGTAGCTAATAGTTAATATTTCCTTATCTATGACCGTACAGTTTTTGGAACTGAAACATCTTTCGTAACTTTGGATAACTTAAAAAAAGCCCCAAAGCAACTGATTGTTAATCCTTTAAAGAAAATAAGATGAACGCAACAATTCAATTTCAGAAGCTGCCGGAAAGCAAACAGATTAACGTAAAACACAGTTACCCACATCCTTTGGAAACTTTATGGGATGCTTTTACAAAGACCGAAATGCTGGAAAAATGGTGGGCGCCGCTGCCTTACAAAGCAAAAGTAGTTACCAATCATTTTGAGAAAGGTCAGAGATTGCTATATTATATGGTTGGACCGGAAGGCGAAAGACATTATTGCATTGCAGAATTTCTTGATATTGATCCACATAAGTCTTTTGTCGTGACCGACGCTTTTTGTGATGAAAATGGCGTCATCAATACCGATCTCCCACAAATGAAATGGCATAATACCTTTAGTTTTGAAAACGGTATTACCACAATAACCAACATTCTTAATTTTGAAAAACCGGGAGACATGTCGAAAACACTCGAAATGGGTTTTGAAGAAGGCTACAGAACAGCACTGAACCAGCTTTTTGATCTGCTTAATCATAAGTAGTGGGTGAAATTTCTAAAAATAGATTGCTTTATCTCCTGATAGCTTATCAGAACCTACTCTCCGACTTCGTCATTGCGAGCGTAACGAAGTGAAGCGCGGCAATCTCATTCACTAGATATACAACAAAAAATCCGGACCAATGATCCGGATTTGTTTTTTTAGTTTCTGTCAGACTCTGCCTTTCAGGGCATTAAAAACCCAGGCAATGGAGAAGAATCCAATACCCACGGCACCAAATCCCCATCCCGCAACATCATCATATCTGAATATTCCAAGGCCTATCAACAATAAGCCCATAAGGATCATGATTAATGTTGCCCAACCTAAAACCGTATTCTTATTCATCATCTCTTTATTTTTTTAACTATTTGAGGAGTGCAAATATCGGTATTTTAATTTGTTTTGAACAAGCATTCTCTACTTGCTTTTTAAAGCACATCGGCCTCCTAAATAAGCCATCGGAAGATAGGCCAAAACTAAATCCGTAACATCAAACCACAAAGGTGCAGGAATCATGGAAACCGCAAAAATACCCCCAATCAGGAAAAATATGCCAATACCCATTGCAAACCTCATTTTATGAGTTGCCGCAATCCTTGCCGCAACATAAGCTCCGAAAAGAGTTCCCAATGCATGCGCTAAAAATGGAAAAATAAAATGCTTCGGCTCAAATAAAGGCATTGCAGCTATTAAGCCTTCGGGTGTCGAAACATCAGTACCAGGTGGCGGGGGAATAATAGAACCGCTTACCTGAATAAGACACATGTTCAATACATTGCCCACCACAAGACCCGCAACAACTGCCAGAATGTTTTTTACAATCGGATTCATATTTTTTGTTTTAAAAGTTAGTTCGTTTTTGTTGTGCTAAAATATCGGGAAGGAAGAACCAATAGATTCCAACACTTCCACTTTATGCGAATCATTCAGGCCACTTTCATCACGCTGCTGCTGAAATGCTTTAAACGATGGAACATTCAGTACCATATCCTGCACATCTTTATTGCTATAACTGGAAAGGTGCACAAATGTCACACCGTCTTCCTTCAGGTAGACAGTATATCTGAAATCCGACGAATTCATCTTTTTAAAATCTTCCAGAAACAAATGGATATTTTCCTTATTCTTATCCACAAATTCCGGTTTTACGGTATAAGATACTTTAACTGAAATCATATATCAATAATCTATTATTTTTCTATTTTCTTGCTTCTTGCTTCTTGCCCACCTATTCTCCATTTACCTGCAGCGCCACTTTGTCCCGTCCATGCCTGAACCGCGTCTCACAATCTTTAATACTGCCTTCAAATCTTATCTTCTTTGGAACTGCAAAAAAGTAAATCCCTTTCCCTTTCGCCATCCAGTCCAGTTTGCAGATTGCTTTTTCCGACAGTTTTTTGTAAATCGGTTCCAGTACTAGGCACTGCTCCCCCATTCCATACTCACGGTCCCATTCCTCAGCGGTTTTTCCCTTGAGTATCTCTTTCGAAAAATAAACTTCCCTTAATTTCGGAAAGGCATACGCCAGCACCTTCGCACACCCTTCATGCGCGAAACCAACCACTTCTTTATCTCTTACGATAACGACCCGTATAAAAGTAATGTCCAGGTTGGAAAGCTGAGTGGCAACTACCTGAGCAATACCAATCCATTTGATTTCATGGCCCATCCTTTTTCGTTCCTGATCAAACCAAAGATAGAAATCACACATCTCGCTCAGCGTTTTATATTTTTGGCTGCCGTTTTCTATAGAGAGATTGTAAACATTCGCTTTTTTCCAGACCTCGGTTTGGTTCTTGCGGTCTTTTTTCAGCCAACAGCCTTCCTGAAGCGTTTCGTTTCCGGTTGCTTCCCGGTAGGCTTTTAGGGTTTTCCATTCCTGCGCGGCTAAAGGTGTTGCCTGTCCGAAGAACAGTAATAGAAGTAATATGATTGAATGTACTTTCAAATGCAATAGCGTTGGTGAAACGTTTAAAAAGTAAGTAAACGAATGTTAAATATACAAAAAAGAAGTTTTGGTTTTTTCCTGAGAAATGAAATAGCGTTTTCTTTCTTATAAGTTTCCGGGTTAGGTAAAGATTTCCTTCCCTTACTCTTTTCTAAGTAGCTGACACGAACACTTTTATAAGTTTCAGAACAATACAAACAGTACTGATAGCAATTTCTTACAATAAACCTTTAATATTATGGCTAACTTTTCTATTTTTGCAAAATAATTCCTACGATTAAAAAAATCAACATGACAAAACAATCACAAGCTTCGTATGCCGCGCGTTTGGCAAGAGCTGAACAGTTTTATCAGCTCATTAGTACGCTTCAAAACTACAACCCAGGCATTCCGGAGCTCACCCCCGAAAGTTTCCAACGCCTTGTTACGCAACTAAGTGAGACACAATTAAAGCATTCTACCACACATCATGAATTTTCAGAAGCTGTGCGACACCGCAAAAACACATTCACGGTAAATCCTAACTCCCTTGCCAAAACGCTTACGCTGGTAAAATCTTATGTAAGGGCAAAAAATGGCACTAACTCACCAGACTACAATAACTTAAACACCTTCATAAAAAAAATACGGGAAGAGAAACCTTCTCCAATAACCACCCATTCCTCTCATGAGATTATCAGTCGTTGTGAGAGAGTGTATAACAATCAGTTACAGCACTTTGCTGAAATAATCCGATTTTTAGAACAATACGGCCCTCATTACAACCCCACTAATGTTGCCATCAAAATTCCGGCATTAAATACCTTACATGCTGCTGCTGCTGAGGTTAATAATACGGTGACACATAAATTCAGTATCTATCAGCCGAGGATTGATGAACGCCAGATTGGTTTTAAAAAACTAACCGAAACGACTACCCGTATCAAAGAAATGGTAAAATCGCAATATGGCGCCAATTCAATAGAATACAATATGATTAAAGGAATCAACTTTAAAAATTAAGCAAGAACATAAAAGGGACACTCTTATGCGGAATGTCCCTTTTGTATTTCTCTTTCGTGCTTCTTGTTTCTTGTTTCTCTTTTCTTCGCCCTCTTAATTAAAAATCTTCACAAGCATCTCTTTCAGCAAATCGTGTTGCGGCATGTTGTTCGCGCCTACACCTTTGCTTTTCACATCGATATCCCGTAGTGTTCCCACTATGGCGCTGACTTTCTTCATTGGGTAATTCTTTAATGCCACATCATAATCGGAAACAAAGTAGGGATTAATCTTAAGCACTTTCGCGACATTCGCTTTGGATTTATCTTTCAGTCCGTGATACTGCAGCAATTGCGAAAAGAAGCCAAATACCAGCCCGATTGTAAGTACGATTGGATTGTCTTTTGGGTTCTGTGCGAAATAATCCGCTATCTGGTAGGCTTTTAGCTGGTTTCGTTCGCCTATCGCCTTACGCAATTCAAACGGATTGAAATCTTTGCTGAAACCAATATTCTCTTCTATAATGGCAGGAGTAATGGTCTCGCCTTCCTTTAATATAATCGCCAGTTTATCAATTTCGTTGGCAATTCGGCTTAAATCCGTACCTAAGAAATCTACAAACATAGCAGCAGCTTTTGGTTCGATATTTAGTTTTTTTCCGGCCAATACCCTTTTCATCCAATCTCCTACCTGATTCTCATACAACTTCTTGCTTTCGAAAACTACTCCGGCTTTTTCTAAAGTTTTGGTAACTTTCTTGCGTTTATCAAGTGTCTTGTATTTATAGCAAATCACCAAAACCGTAGTCGGCTGCGGATTTTCCGCGTAAGCTTCCAGCTTGTCAATCGTTCTGGACAGTTCCTGCGCTTCTTTTACAATAACAACTTGACGGTCGGCCATCATCGGGTAGCGTTTTGCGTTCCCAACGATGTCTTCCACAGAAACATCGCGGCCATACAATACCGTTTGGTTGAAGTCGCGCTCGTGTTCCTGCAGGACATTCTTCTCGATATATTCGGCCAGCTTATCAATATAATATGGCTCTTCACCCATTAAAAAGTAGATAGGCTTTATATTTCCGGCTTGTATTTCCTTTATGATTCTTAAAACTTCGTCCAAAATACGTTGATTTGGTTATTTGGTTATTTGATGATAGCTTTGCCAAATGCAAAAACTGAATTTCCCTGCTTATACGTTTCGGTTCAAAAATAGTGAAAATAAAATCGCTGTGTTTGATGAAATCCGGAAAAAGTTTGTCGTGCTTACTCCGGAAGAATGGGTGCGTCAAAACGTAGTTCAGTTTCTCTTACAACACAAAAAGTATCCGAAATCCTATATCAACGTGGAGAAATCGATCAGCATCAATGGTTTGACTAAACGTTACGACATTGTTGTTTTTCAGCCCAATGGAAAACTGTTCTTGCTGATAGAATGCAAAGCCCCGGAAATTACCATAGCACAAAACACCTTCGACCAGATTGCCCGATATAATATGGTATTGGAATCACAATATTTAATGGTTACCAATGGCCTAAATCACTATTTTTGTCAAATGGATTTTGAAAACGAACAATACCAGTTTCTCCGTGAGCTACCGGATTTTGTTCCGGCACTCTAAAATTCTTATAGTCCAAAAATCTAACGATCTAATAATCTGAGTATCTGAATGAAAATCGCTGTTGTCATATTGAACTGGAATGGAGTGAAGCTGTTAGAGCAATTCTTGCCTTCTGTTATCAAATACTCTCCCGAAGCAACAGTGTATGTAGCTGATAACGCGTCTACGGATCATTCAGTTGCATATGTGAAAACCAATTTCCCTTCCGTAAGGATTATTGAGAATAAAGGCAATTATGGTTTCGCCAAAGGATACAATGAGGCACTTCAATTTGTAGAAGAAGAAATTTACGCTTTAGTCAATTCCGATATTGAAGTTACTGAAAACTGGCTGCAACCGATTCTTGAGCTATTTGAAAAAGAACCGCAAACTGCTATCATTCAGCCGAAAATATTAGATTTCAAGAATAAGGAATACTTTGAATATGCAGGAGCTGCAGGAGGTTTCATCGACAAATACGGATTTCCTTTCTGCCGCGGACGTATCTTCGATACCATTGAAAAAGACCACGGACAATATAACGATACCATCGAAATCTTCTGGGCGTCAGGGGCTTGTTTTTTTATCAGGAAAGATGTTTATCGCGAGCTTAACGGCTTTGACCCTCTTTTCTTTGCCCATCAGGAAGAAATTGATTTGTGTTGGCGTGCTTTTAATAGGAACCATATTGCCAAATATTGTGGTACCTCAACAGTATATCATGTGGGCGGTGCTACCTTGGGAGCCGAGAATCCAAAGAAAACCTTTCTGAATTTCAGGAATTCCCTTTCGATGCTTGCTAAAAATCTTCCCAAACGACAATTAAACACAGTTATTCTATTTCGCTTGCTACTCGACGGAATAGCCGGAATTCGATTTTTATTACAAGGAAAACCAAAGCATACATGGGCCGTTGTGCGTTCGCATTTTTCTTTTTACTTCCACGTTATCAAGTTTTTAGTTAAAAGAGAACAGTACCAGGCCACGGATTATTACAGAACAAACTCCATTGTTTACCGCTACTTCGTGAAAAAGGGTAAGATTTTTGATGTTAATTTTTAACATTAGTTTATCGTTTTAAACTTTTCCTCCCCTACAGAACTTACTAACTTTGTAGTTCATCATTAAAAAAATTAATCATGAGACGATTATTTATTATCCTTTCAGTAGTAGCAATTTCGCTTTCTTCATGCGGAGCAAAAAAGAAAATTGCAGCATTAGAAGCCAAAAACAAAGAGATTCAGGATTTATTAAACACCTGTACCGTTAAACTGAACACTTGTCTTACCGAAAAAGACGCTTTAAGTAGCCAAAACGAATACTTAAAAAAGAACAACACCGATTTAATCAACAGTTCAAAGGAAATGACTGTTCTAACTACAAAAGGTGCTGAGAATCTTGAGAAATCATTAGAAAGCATGAGAGAGAAAGATTTGAAAATCTCACGTCTTCAGGATGCTTTAACCAAAAAAGACAGTGTTACTTTAGCGCTTGTTACCAGCCTAAAACGCGAAGTGGGAATAGATGATCCGGACATTAACATCAACGTGGAAAAAGGCGTTGTTATGATTTCCATTGCCGATAACCTATTATTCAAATCAGGAAGTTATGAAGTAAGCGACAGAGCAAAAGGTGTTTTAAGCAAAGTTGCGAAAGTGATTAACAGCAAACCGGATTTCGAGTGTATGGTTGAAGGCCATACCGACAATGTGCCAATCAAAAATGCAGTATTGCTTGACAACTGGGATTTATCAGTTAAAAGAGCAACTTCCATCGTAAGGGTTTTACAGAAAGACTTGGGCGTTAACCCGAAACAGTTAATCCCGGCAGGAAGAAGTTATTACATTCCTTTAGTGGATAATGATTCTCCGGCCAATCGTTCAAAAAACAGAAGAACAAGAATCATCATCATGCCGAAAATAGACCAGTTCTATGATATGCTTGAGAAAGAGATGAAAACACTAAGCAAGTAATTTAGACTTCTTAGATTTTTAGATATAAAAAAAACGCCTTGAAAAGTATCAGGGCGTTTTTTGTATCTATAACTGACTATAAACCGTTAACTAAGAACTGTTAACTCATATAATATCAAGGCTTCCTTTTCCTTCCCGTATAACTACAGGCTCACCTTCCGATAAATCGATAATGGTGGAAGCTTCGTTATCTCCATAACCACCATCAATCACCATATCTACCAGATTTTGCCATTTTTCGAAAATCAGTTCTGGATCAGTGGAATACTCTAACACCTCATCATCATCATGAATCGATGTGGAAACGATTGGATTTCCTAACTGGCGTACGATTTCCAAAGCGATTTCATTATCGGGAACACGGATACCTACAGTCGTTTTCTTCTTAAATTCTTTCGGAAGGTTATTGTTTCCCGGCAGAATAAATGTATATGGTCCAGGCAAGGCTCTTTTAAGAATTTTAAACGTTGATGTATCAATCTGCTTCACATAATCGGAAATATTGCTTAAATCACTGCAAACGAAAGAGAAATTAGCTTTTTCGAGCTTAATGCCTTTGATTTTTGCGATGCGTTCCAAAGCCTTGGTATTGGTAATATCACAGCCCAAACCGTAAACCGTATCGGTGGGGTAGATTATTAGTCCGCCCTCTCTTAGCACTTTCACTGCTTTTGCGATTTCTTTCTCGCTTGGGTTTTCGGGATATATTTTGATGAATTGTGCCATGATTATCTTTTAAGATTAAAGAATATAGAGAATAGATGATAGACGTCCTTATGAAACGATTATACCTCTATTTTCTTTACTCTATTTTCCATTTTCTATTTTCTGATTTTATCCAATAATATCCAATTTCGCAAAACGCAAAAGCAATTTCTTAATGCCTCCCACTTCAAATTTGATTTCCGCTTTTTTATCGGCGCCGGCTCCTTCCATATTCAGGATTTCTCCTTTTCCGAAACGTTCATGCATCACTACATTTCCGACGGCAAGGCTATTATCAAATAAATTCGCTGAACCTCCTGATGGCGAACCGGAAACAGGCTTCAATTTACGAATATTTAAGTTAGGTTTCGGCTCGTTGTCTGTAATATATTTCGGAGGTGTTCCTGCTAAAGGCTTTGCCAGACGCAATTTCGATTTATCAACATCTCCGAAAATATCGGTGTTGATCATCGGTTTATAGCGGTAATTTGTTTCTATTGGCGTAATGTACTCAAGGTATTGTGAATCGATTTCTTCAATAAAACGGGAAGGCTCGCTGTCAACCAATTTTCCCCATCGGTAACGCGATTGTGCGTAGGTTAGGTATGCCTGATGTTCCGCACGGGTTAAGGCTACGTAAAATAGTCGGCGTTCCTCTTCCAGTTCGCTTCGGGTGTTCATACTCATCGCGCTTGGAAAAAGGTCTTCTTCCATTCCAACAATAAAAACCGTCGGAAATTCCAACCCTTTTGCCAGGTGAATCGTCATCAGAGCTACGCGGTCGTCATCACCGGTATCGTTATCTAAATCGGTTGCCAAAGCTACATCTTCCAGGAATTCGGATAAGGCACCACGAGCGCCGTCAACTTCTTTCTGTCCTTCGATGAAGTCTTTGATACCACCCATTAATACCTCGATGTTTTCGATTCGGGCGATACCTTCCGGTGTTCCGTCTTTTTTAAGTTCCTGAATCAGTCCGGTTTTCTTGGTAACGTGTTCGGTTAAATATAGTGCGTCCTGATTTTCATTGATAATCTGGAAACTCTTGATCATCGTTACAAAATCCTGTAGCTTGTTTTTTGTTCCCGAGTTCAGCTTCAGATCGATCTTGTCAATATGCTCCATCACTTCAAAAACAGAACGCTTGTAGTGATTCGCCGCAACTACTAGTTTTTCAACCGTAGTATCCCCTATTCCTCTTGCCGGATAATTGATGACACGGATTAACGCTTCTTCATCTTTTGGATTGATTACCAGTCGGAGATAACATAAAACGTCTTTGATTTCCTTGCGTTGGTAGAATGACAATCCGCCATAAATACGGTACGGAATATCTCTTTTACGTAAGGCATCTTCCATCGCGCGGGATTGGGCGTTGGTTCGGTATAAAATAGCAAACTGACTGTTCATCATTTGCTGCTGCATCTTCTCTTCAAAAATAGTGGAGGCTACAAAACGGCCTTCCTCACCATCGGTCAGGCTTCGGTGGATTTTTATTTTTGGTCCAAAATCATTGGCCGTCCAAACGATCTTGTCCAGTTTTACCTTGTTCTTATCAATAATCGTATTGGCCGCTTCCACAATGTTCTTGGTCGAACGGTAGTTTTGTTCTAATCGATAGGTTTGAACTCCTTCATAATCTTTTTGGAAATTCAGGATATTGTTGATGTTTGCGCCACGGAAAGCATAAATACTCTGGGCATCATCCCCTACCACGCAAATGTTCTGAAAGCGGTCGGACAAAGCGCGAACAATCAGGTATTGCGAATGGTTGGTATCCTGGTACTCATCTACCAAAATGTAACGGAAACGATCCTGATATTTAGCCAAAACATCCGGAAAACGGTTTAATAGTTCATTGGTTTTCAACAGTAAATCATCAAAATCCATAGCGCCCGATTTGAAACAACGTTCCACGTAATTCTGATAGATTTCACCCATCCGTGGCTTCTTGCTCATCGCGTCGGCTTCAATTAGTTCCGGGTTGTTGAAATAAGCTTTAACGGTAATCAGGCTGTTTTTATACGAAGATATCCTTCCGAAAACCTGTTTCGGTTTATAAATATCTTTATCCAGTTGCATTTCCTTGATAATCTGCCCAATTAAGCGCGTACTGTCCTGAGCATCATAAATCGTGAAATTGCTCGGATACCCAAGTTTATCGGCTTCAATACGAAGGATTTTCGCAAAAACCGAGTGGAACGTTCCCATCCAAAGATTTTTGGCTTCGGCGCCTACAATATCGGTAATACGTTTTTTCATTTCACGTGCTGCCTTGTTGGTGAACGTCAATGAAAGTATATTGAAGGCATCAACGCCCTGATGGATTAAATTGGCAATACGAACGGTAAGCACACGCGTTTTCCCGGAGCCGGCACCGGCAATGACAATCATTGGGCCGTCTTTCTGTAACACCGGAGCACGCTGCGCCTCGTTTAACTGGTTTATTATCTGCTGCATTTTATTTGAGTCGCTGAGTTGCAAAGTAACTGAGTTCTTAGTTATTGGAATTATAATTCACAAAAATAAATATAAAAAAAAGACATTCAAGTTTTGAATGTCTTTATCTCTGATTTTAACTAAGTTTTTGAAGCGAGACTAGTAATAATGTCCTCTTCTTCTGACGTTGGCGTGAGTCCGGAATCGAATTCCCAATATTTTGTTTTTATGTTGGTTTCCTTTTTAACCAAGCTTCCTTTTTTCATTACTTCATTCTTGTTATAACTGAAATCTTCGTTATTGTAGTTTGTTATTACCATTGCATTTTTGGCTTCCATGTCGTAATCTATGTTTCTTTTATTCCAAAGTTTGAAATGAATGTTTGTCAACGTATTCGCGAGGAAATATTTGTCATTTTCAAATTTAAAATTGGCTTTAAAATCGCTTTTTTTAATCAATGCTCTTGCAATCAGTAAATTTACCTCATTAGAATATTTCAAGTGGGATTCCGCTATTTTTGATTCCACGGAAAGAATTACTTTTTTATTTATGTCATAAGCGACTTTCACATGATAAAGCATTTCTTCCACGTCACTTTTAGGAGTAATATGAATTATTTGAATATTTTCATTTGAAGGATTACTTTTTATTTCAAAATTGTATTTCTTTTCGCTTTTTTTACTGCTATAATTTTTCAGGATGCCAAACTCGTACGTCTTTTCAATTATTCTGTCAAGATCAAAACCAATGAGCATTTCTGAAGCTTCATCCTCTTCGTTAAGTCCGTAAGATCTGTTTTGAAGTGCTATGGCATCCACATCAATCTTTTTAGGTTTTCCTTTGATGTGCAAATCAACTAGTCCATCAGTAAAACGGGTATGCTTTCCATGATTTTTGATAAATTCACGACAATAAGTATTGAGATGAATCGGCATGGATAACTTATTTGCTGAATTTTCAATCAAACCGGAAAGAAGTTCATAAACCGGTATTTTTGAAATGATTATCTCTTCCATAGTCACATCATTTTCCTTCATGAAAATAACGTTTTCGCCTTCTTTAAGTTCTTTAGAAGATACAACAAGCGGCTTGTAGGTTAAATGTGAAATCTCAATTTCGGAAGATGACGTTAAGCTTAGGCGAAAAGTTCCCTCGTCGTTTGAAACAGCTCCTTTATTAGAATTTTTAACACTTACGGAAGCTCCGGAAATGGGTTCTTTGCTACTTTCATTTTTTAAAACAACGGTAATGTTTTTTTCCTGTGCCGAAATTACACTTGCAAAAACGAAGACAAATAATACTAAAATTTTCTTCATCGTTTATAATTAATTTCTCACAAAGAAATAAAAAATAAAAAAAACAGCAAAATTAAATGGCTGTCTTACTATAATTTAGTGGCTAAGCTTTCGATGATCTGTTTTTCCTCTTCGGTTGGAGTTAAGCCGGAATCGAATTCCCAATAATTGGTAAGGATGGTATTCCGTTTATTGAAGAGTGATTTTTCTTTGTATACGTCCTCCTTATCGTAAGGAACGGGTTCCCTGCTGAAATTGGTGGTAACAAGGTAATTTTTCACTTCGATACGTTCTTCCACTTTCTTCTTATTGGTGGTTATGAAGCCTATTTCTTCTTTTGAATTTGCGAGGTAATAATTAGTTCCGTCATATTTATACGAAGCATTGAACACCGAATTGAAGACTTTGCCCTTAATCACTAAGAAGTCGGTCAGCCCTTTAAACTCGTAGCGTTCAGTGAGGACAGTCGAGTTGATTTCAATTATAATGTTCTTTTTATAATCATAAACTACATAGAAATCAGGTAAGTACTCCTCCACTTCGGCAATCGGACGGATGTTCATAACATAATACTCCTCGTTTGCCGGATGGGTTTTTATCTCATAAGCATATTTACGTTTTCCCGGCGCATCTGCAACTTTTCTGAGATATCTAAATTCATAGTAATTTCCAATGATGTCATTCAGGTTATACCCTAAGGTATTTTCGTTTACAACATCATTAATCAATCCATAAAACCTGTTTTGTTCCACTAAAATGTCTGCTTTGATATTTTTCGGACTTCCTTGTATATAGAAATTCAGCAGGCCGTCATTAAAAGAGCTGTATTTGTCATTGCTCTTGAAAAATTCGCGTACGTAGATTTTGAGATTAATTGGCACCGTAAGTTTTTCCGAAGAATTCTCCACCAGCTTCTTGAGAATTTCCTGAGGATGGTTTTTAGTAATGATAATTTCTTCCAGCGTTTTATTATTACTTTCAAGGAAAATGATGTTTTCTTTTAATTTTAAAGAAGCCGAATTGATCGTAAGCGGTTTATAGGAAGTATGAGAAATCAGTATTTTGGAAGGCTTTTCCAATGAAATTTTAAACATACCGTCTTTATTACTTATGAGCCCCTGATTGGTATTCACAACGGTAATGGAAGCGTCTTCGATAGGGAGATTGGTTTCGTAGTCTTTAAGAAATACAACGACTTCAATATTTTGAGAAAAAACATTGAGATGAACAACAAATAGAAAAATAAACAATAACTTATTCATAATTTCTTTCTATGTCTCTAACAAAAATAAGCAAAAAGAGTATTGAAGATACATTTACGTACCATTATTATTCTATTTTTGTACAAATTAAATTGAAATGGACTATACAAAAATCATTGAAATAGTGGCTTATTCGCTTCCTTCTGTAATCACGGGAGGTGTTGCCTATTACTTTTTTAATTCCTATTTAAGAAATGAAGAAGGCCGCAGAAGGTATCTTTTACACAGAGAATCACAAAAAACTGCACTGCCTTTGCGTCTTCAGGCGTATGAGCGTATGGCCTTGTTTTTAGAACGTATAAACCCGGGAAAACTGTTGGTTAGGATTGCGCCGCTTTCTACTGATAAACATGATTACGAAGCGCTTTTAATCCGCCATATAGAACAGGAATTCGAGCATAACTTAACGCAGCAGGTTTATATTTCGGATGAATGCTGGAACATTATTCTTACGGCAAAAAACACCGTTATTCAAACCATAAGAAAAACTTCACAGCACGCTGAAAACGCTGATAAACTGCGCGAAACACTATTGACAGATTTAATGTCCTCGCAGTCGCCAACGGTTTTGGCATTGTCATTCATCAAAAATGAAATTACCGAAATTATCGGATAAAAAAAAGCCCTGAATGTTCAGGGCTTTTTTTTGATTTAAAACATAATCGTTTAATGAATGTCATTTCTAATAACATGTACCGTTCCGGTTATAGAGTGCGTCCCAGTTTGATTCGTATAGGTACCGCTGAAAGTCATATCAATATATTCACCAAAAGCGCCAAATTGAGTTAAATTAAAAGTTACCGTGTTGGTAATTCCACTGCTAATATAACCTATTTCAGTGCCATTGATAATATATCCTCCCGAACTTGTGGTATAAATACCAGGAGTATTATTATTGCCAAAAATACTTAGTCCAATACCGCCACTTCCATTATCTCCATAAATTGAAAGATCGGTTTGGAGTCCTTCCGGTGCCATATCGCCTCCTCTCAAATTTTCATACAAATATTTTGTTGGCCCATTATCAATCTGATACGAAATAAATTCTGTCATTGCAGTGCAGGCGGTAAGAGTCCCAACATTCGTTATAGGTGATATAAAATTATGCCCTGTAACGGTAGTAGCCATTGTAGCATCAAAATCAAAACCTTTTAAGGTGAAATCCGTAGCATCATTGCAATATGTAGTAGTAAAATTAAAAGTACCATTAGTTACGACTGAAAAAATCTGGTTACCATCATTTTTCTTTACAAGAACATATCCATTAGTAACATTTGAATTATCACATTTCTTTAAATTTCCACTGACTTGAGTTGTTGAGATATTCGCCGAACTATTCAAAACTATGGTTGGTAAAACCGTATCCGATCCAAATGGTCCTACAGTTGAAGTATATACTGTACAACTTAATAAAACATCACTGATAGTTACAGTAAGCATTTCATTTGCCGGCACTAAACCCGAAATCCATCCCATCGAGTCAGTTCTCCCACTTGTTCCATTATTGTCAGTTCTAGCTATATGGACCTGTATTCCCGACAGTGGAAGTCCATTAACGTCAGTAACATTTACACTCAAGGTAACTGTTGGAAACTGTGCATCGCAATTCCACCATGAAAAATGAGATACATTACCAACGTAATTATTTCCAACTCTGGCAGCACTTCCTTCTTCAATCCAATATCCTTTTGCCTCATCAAAATGCCATAACGGAATGGAACTTGGTGCTGAGGCTAATTGCGTATCGTCTATAGCCATTGTAATTTCTGCAGTGTGACCAGCGGCAATTTGTAGCTTCTGTTCGTTATCGCCTTTTAATTCAACTTTTAACATCCCATAAGTTTCCAGCACTTTTTCTCCACCATTCTGATCCTTAGCATATAACATTCCAGGCATCAGGTTCGTGATATTTTCATTGGAAGATTCCAGATGGTACATAGATACACGAACAGATCCTGAATAAGGATTTCCGTTCTCGTCCTGAAAAGCGCCATCAAACTTTACTTTGGTTCCGTTAGTTAAAATAACTTCGCTCACTTCACCCGATGGAACACCTTCAACGTGAACATTAGAAATCATCATGATTTTTACATTGTTCTTCCCTGTAGTGGGAACCATGGCTCTTGAGCCGTCAATATATCCTGATTTCTTAGCAGTTATGTATGCAAATTGCTCATATACTCCTGCATTGTTTATTATAAATACTCCATTAAAATCGGTTTGAGCAGTTTTTGATCCAATTTTTACTGTAACACCTTTAAGTGGCTGATTTGATTCATTAACCACCTGACCAATAAAATCACGGGAAACAGAGGTGCCGAAATTTTGGGTAAACGGATCATTTTCAGTAGAAGTACTATCATCGTTAGGGTTACATCCCAGGAATGTCAAAGCCAATAAAGCCAACAGAAGAACCTTGAGTCTTTTCATTTATGTTTAATTTTGGGGTTTTGGTAAAGATATAAATTCCCAAATATACTCTTTGAAAAATCTTACAGCAATCGCTGCAATTGAGCTTTCTCATTCTCCGGAAGTGTTGGTAGCAGCTCCTGAAAATATTTTTTAAACGCCTCCGATTTCATCAGCTCTCTAATCGTCTCCCTGCAAAACTTTGTAAACTGCCATTTGTGATGCACCAGCCCATTTACCAGATTAGGCAATACGTTTTTATCTGTTTTATTTAAGAATAGTAAGTTTGTAATAGCATTTTGTCTTGTCCCGGCTTCAAACTTATCCGACGAATATGCCAGCAATTCATCATAAAATTTCACTTTATTCTCGTTTTGATATCCTTCTGTCGCTAATGCCATAGTGAGCCAGGCGATCCGCAGATTCTTATCGCTAAAACCAATCCATGTAGCCGTTTTATTCAATAAACCTGTTCGTTCTTCCGGAAATTGTGCCATTAGGTTTTTCAGCGCTATTTCTTTTGTCAGATAGGAATTGTCATCCAGCAAGGTCATGTATTCCGTTTTGAACTCAGCGGGAATTTCTCTTAAAGACATCACTATGGCTTGTCTTACTTTGAGGTTATTAGTTAACATCGCTTTGTGCAGGAGCCCTTTTTTCTCCTCAAACGGGAGTTCCCTAAGCTGGTAAATGACTTCTTCTTTCAAAGGATAAAACGCTTCCGAATTCAAAATAGCTTCAAACTGTTTTTGCTTTTCCGATAAAGGTTTTTCAAATTGCTCTGTCAGTGTCAGATAATCTGATATAAATTTATTTTTTTTCAGAATTGCTAAGGCTTCATTCACTTCAAAACCGGATTTTTCTAACCAGATTTTCTTAAATGTCTCTGTATCGAATTTGGAAACCTTGTTAACCTCAGCAAGAAAATTATCGGTATTCACATTTTGGAATCCGTATTTGTTTAAATAGCTTTTGACCGCTTTTCTGAAATTATCAGCACCGATATTCTCACGCAAATAATGCAAAGACCAAGCGCCTTTTTGATAAAACGTAAGCGAACTGGCCTTTTCGTGCATTACCGGAATTGTATCTGTTTTTGAAGCGCGTTGGAGCATCTCCG
>NZ_CAMLMK010000059.1 GCF_946481155.1 uncultured Flavobacterium sp. | reverse complement strand
CCGCCCGAAACATTAAAACTGAAACGCCCCGGTTTGTAACCACGGATCATCGCTTCAGGAGTTTGCGTATAAAGGCTTCGTATTTCTGAAAAAACATCGGTATAAGTCGCCGGATTCGAACGCGGTGTTCTTCCGATCGGACTTTGGTCAATGTCGATTACTTTGTCGATATGTTCTAAGCCTTCAATTTTCTTATAAGGCTGCGGTTTTTTTACGGCGTTAAAGAAATGCGTATTCAGGATAGGGTAGAGCGTTTCGTTAATCAATGTCGATTTTCCGCTGCCTGAAACTCCGGTTACGCAAATCAGTTTTCCTAAAGGCAATTCCACAGAAACATTTTTCAGGTTATTTCCTGTGGCACCGGTTAATTTCAACGATTTCCCATTGCCTTCGCGACGTGTCTTCGGAACGGCAATTTCCATTTTTCCGTTAAGATATTGCGCGGTAATTGTATTTTCTTTCAATAATTCCTTAGGTGTTCCTATGCTGATGATTTCGCCGCCGAAACGTCCTGCTTTCGGACCGATGTCAATCACATAATCCGCGCGTTCGATCATGTCTTTGTCATGTTCCACAACGATTACGGAATTCCCGATGTCGCGTAATTGCTCCAGAGAATGAATCAATTTGTCATTATCTCTTTGGTGCAGACCAATACTAGGCTCATCCAAAATATATAACACTCCAACCAACTGCGAACCGATTTGCGTGGCCAGACGAATACGTTGTGCTTCTCCTCCCGAAAGTGATTTTGAACTTCGGTGTAATGCCAGATAATTTAAACCAACATCAACAAGAAAACTTAATCGCGCCTTGATTTCTTTTACGACTTCAACAGCGATAACTTTTTGTTTTTCGGTAAGATGTGGGTTTAAGTTTTCAAACCAGTCACTCAGCTCATCAATATCCATCGACGATAATTCGCCAATATTTTTTTCGTTTATCTTGAAATACAAGGATTCTTTTCTTAAACGCGTGCCTTCACATTCCGGACATTCGTTTTCGTCCATGAATTCTTTTGCCCAACGTTTGATTGAAGCAGAACCGCTTTCCTCATATTGGTTTTTGATGAAGTTGGAAATCCCTTCAAAGTCAATTTTATAATCTTTTGTAATTCCCATAACTTTGGAAACCACTGAGAATTTTTCATTACCACCATTAAGAATCATGTCCATTGCTTCCTCAGGAATGGTTTCAATGGCATCCGTTAATTTGAATCCATATTTTTCGCCGATGAATTCCAATTGCTTGAAAATCCACGTACTTTTCTGTTCGCCAAGTGGGGCAAAACCTCCTTGTTTGATGGATAATTTCGGATTTGGAATAATCTTCTGCAGATTGATTTCATTCACTGTTCCCAATCCGTTACAATGCGGACAGGCGCCTTTTGGTGAGTTGAAAGAGAAATTATTCGGTTCCGGATTCGGATAGGAGATACCTGTGGTCGGACACATTAAGTTTCTGCTGAAATAGCGTACTTCCTGGCTTTCCTGTTCAATAACCATCATAATCCCATCCCCGTGATACATCGCAGTCTTGATGCTTTCGGTCAGGCGTTTATCCAAATCTTCCGTTTGCTCGATGGCCATCCGGTCGATTACGGTTTCAATATCGTGGGTTTTATAACGGTCGACTTTCATTCCGAATTCCAGATCCCGGATTACGCCATCAACGCGTACTTTCACAAATCCCTGTTTAGAAATCTGTTCAAATAATTCACGGTAATGTCCTTTACGGGAACGGATTATGGGTGCCAGGATGTTGATTCGTTTTCCATTGTAATTCTCGAAAATAAGCTCCTTGATCTGCTCATCGGAATAGGAAACCATCTTTTCTCCGGTATTGTAACTGTAGGCTTCTCCTGCACGGGCAAATAGTAATCGAAGGAAATCGTATATTTCAGTAATGGTTCCAACGGTAGAACGCGGACTCTTACTGGTAGTTTTCTGTTCGATTGCAATTACAGGGGAAAGCCCGTCAATCTTATCAACATCGGGACGCTCCAAACCACCCAAAAACTGGCGTGCATACGCGGAAAAAGTTTCAATGTAACGACGCTGTCCTTCCGCATAAATGGTATCAAAAGCCAATGACGATTTTCCCGAACCTGAAAGCCCGGTAATCACCACAAGTTTCTCGCGTGGAATAACGACATCAATGTTT
This sequence comes from uncultured Flavobacterium sp., assembly GCF_946481155.1. Next base: position 16,469 of record NZ_CAMLMK010000059.1, on the reverse strand, counting down.
TTAAGGTTATGGACGCGGGCGCCTAAAACTTCAATAGTATCTTCCGAATTTAGCATAGTTTGTTGAGTAGTTGTGCAAAACGCAAAGGTACTGTTTTGTACGCTAATTTTGTATGGAAGAGAAAGAAATTAAATAGTTAATGCAAATGGTTGTAATTTGAAAATAGTAGTAAATTGCAAGTCTTTTTTACAACTATAAAGTGTCATAAAATGAAAAAATATTATTGCAGCATAGTGTTTTTATTTTCAATATTTTATTTAAATGCTCAATCACTTGAAAGCATAAAAACTGTCGATCAGGCGAATGAGTTTATAGAGAAGCATCCGGAAATAGAAGCTGAAATTTTATCTTTTACGACCACTAGAGATACCATAAATGACTATGAGAATTTTATTGTAAATCAAAATGCTGACTCGGAATATAATTTTAAAATCCTTGATAAAAAGCCAGTATTTAGTTTTAGGGTAAGTTATATTTATTTTGATGGCAGCAAACTCTCCGTTAAAGAAATCAATAACCGAAGACAAGATGTGTTGAATAAATTAAAATTAAAAGTACCGTTTGCAAAATTGTCGGATCAATATACAATGGATAACAATCAGAATGGAGGAGATTTAGGATGGTTTGAAGAAGGGACTATGGTTTCAGAATTTGAGAAAGCCATTAAAAGTCATAAAAAAGGAGACGTTTTCACAGTAGATATGCCGGATAGAAAATGGTATTACGTTGTTTTAAAAACACATGATGAGGAAGAAAAAATCGCGGTAAACATTCTTACAATAAAAAGATAATTTATTCTATCCGCAACGATTTCAGTTTTTGTCGGTAAGTATCCAGAATGTCGACTTTAGTTATGTAACCGAGACATTTTTTTTCTTTTAAGACGAAAAGCAAATCGGAATCGGCTGTTTTGAATTTTTCCAGGACGGTATCGAGAATCTCATCATAAGAAACCCATTCTCTGGGAAACTCAATAACGTCGGATAGTGGAGTATACTTCATCTGAAAAGCATTGAAAACTATCGGTCGCAGCTTATCAAAATTAATGATGCCTTCAAATTCACCTTTTTCGTTACTGACAGGGAAAACATTTTGCAGGGTTTCAGATAGCAAAGTTGCCACATCTTCCAGTTTTGCGGTTGTTGGCACCGAAACAAAATCAGTTCGGATAAGATCTGACAATTCTATTGAAGACAAAACATTTTTGTCTTTATCTGTAGTGAAAACTTTCCCGGTATGTGCAAGGCTTTTGATATCCATGGAATGCCCTTCCATATTTTTTGAAATCCCAAAACTGATAGAGGATACAATCAGGAGCGGAACCATTAGTCCGTAACCGCCTGTGATTTCAGCGATAAGAAAAATGGCTGTAAGCGGTGCATGGAACAATCCGCTCAAAACGCCTGCCATTCCCACAACCGAAAAATTGCTGATTGGCAAATCCCGGTCGATTCCCGTCAGATGGCAAAATTTGGCCACAAAGAAACCAAGATACGAACCAACGAAGAGGGAAGGAGCGAAGTTTCCGCCATTACCGCCGCTGCCAAGAGTAAGTCCGGTCGCGATAGCCTTAACCATCAAAGTCATTCCGATAAAAACCAATAAAACCCATTCATTGGATTTATGTTCGTCCAAAAACGTATTTTCCAATAAAACGCCCGGATTTGCAGAAGATAATGTTTTAATGCTTTCAAAACCTTCCCCGAAAAGCGTAGGGAAAATGAAAATTAAAAGCGCTAATAGCGAGGCGCCAAATAAAGCTCTTTTAAAAGTATAAGGTTTGAATTTACTGAAGAAATGCTCGACCTTTCTAAAATTCCTTGCATGATATACCGAAACCAATCCTGCTAAAATACCCAAGAGAATATAATACGGAATATTATAATAATCGAACGTTAGCGTACTTTTGAAAGTCAGCAGAATATTTTCCTTGAGGACTATAGTTGAAACTAAAGCGCCTGTAGCTGCGGAAATCATGATTGGGATAAAAGCCGTAATGCTCATTTCTGTCAGAATTACTTCAATAGCAAAAAGTACCCCTGCAATAGGTGCGTTAAAAGCAGCAGCGATTCCTGCAGCAACACCACAGGCCAGGAGTAAAGTTCGTTCTTTGTAATTAAGCCGGTATTTCTGTGCATAATTTGATCCGAAAGCCGCACCTGTAATTGTAATTGGTGATTCAAGTCCGGCCGATCCACCCATGCCCACGGTTAAGGAGCTCGTTATAATTTGTGCATACATCTGCTTTCGAGGCATAATTCCCGATTTATTAGCTACGGCAATCATAATATGCGAGGTACCTTTTTCAATGTCGCCGTTGAGGAATTTTTTAACGATCCAGGCAGTGAGTACTATTCCTATTACCGGAAGCAAACTGTTACTGTACGGCAAATGAAGAATCCTGTCTATGTAATTGGCGAACTCGAAAACCCAATGTGCAAATGTCTTTAAGACAATTACTGCAAAAGCAGCTGAGATACCAACAAGCACACAGGAAAAATACAGGAATTGCCTTCTCGTTAAAATTGATTTCAGAAGAAAGAAAAATGATTCCAAACGTTTTAAACCCTTCCTAAGGAATAAAGTAAATCCTGAAATTTCGGGTTCTGACATTGTAGTTTCTGTTTAAAAGGGAATAGGAAATGCTAAAATAAGGTTTTTCTGTTAAAATTATAAATTTCGGAGCGCTTCTCTTTTGCTTAGCGGTTTTAAATCGGTTTTGTTTACAAATTCGGTAACGCCATTTGGATTGAACTTACTATAATCCCTAAGTGCCCAGCCAATAGCTTTCTGAATGAAGAATTCTTTTGAATCCTTGTGCTTGTCGCAGATGAAAAATAGTAAATCAGCATCGGTTTTAGCTTTGTAATCTAACTGAAAAAGTAGCGCCGAACGATTGAGCCACATGTTATCAAAGGCACAAAAGCCTGCAATCGTTTTTGCCGTTTCGTCAGGGAATTGTACCAGGTAATTTCCTAAAAGATATTTAGCCAATATATCCACACTGTCCCACCACGAATGGGTAATGATGAGATTCTCTATAAGCAGTATATCCTCTTTGCGGTATTTCTTTTTAAGTTCTTTAATGAGTATTTCTATTGCGCAGTAATGGAACTCGCGCTCGTTTTTGGCGAATAATTCCAAGGCAATTTCCCTTGCATTGTTTTTAACCTCTTCCTTGTGTTCATTCCATACTATCTTCAGCAGGTTTCTTCGCGACGATGTTTTTATTCCCAGAAAAGGAAAGTTGTTTTTCATGTAGGCTTCCATCGGCTTTGCCAGTTCCGGATTGGCATTCTGATGGAATACTTTCTCTAATTCGGTAACAAAACTCATTATAAGATGGCTAGTTTTTGTTGCGCATGTGCCCGTAATTCCTCAAAAAAAGCGGTAAATTCCGTTTCAAAATCAGCATAGTATTCCTGAAGCTCTTTCATGGCATTCTGCATGTTGGCGCGGTTTTTTGTCCGGTAATCCATCTGGAACAATATCATGCTGATGCCTTCCAGCGTAGCATAACTCATCAGCCAGTTCCGCCCGATCATTGAAGGTAGCATTCCTTGTGTTCTTGCGGTCAGCCAATCATAATTATCACGTAACGACTGGTAGAATTTATTGGCATAATCTTCCAGTTTTTCTTCCGAGTAGGTTGCCCAGTTTTTGGCCAGGAAATGATCGTAAAGAATATCTATAATTACGCCCGAATAATGTCCGTATGCCTCATGAAGCCTGTGCTTGCTTTTGCGGAAAATTGGATGTGCATCGGTGAAAGTATCAATAGCGCGGTGCAGAAGGATGCCTTTCTGAACATCAATCGGGAACTGTTCATAATCGTGTCCGCGAATGCCGTCCGCCATAAAATTCCCGATTTTAATCAAATCGTTATTGCCGGAAAGATATATGTGCGCAAGAAAATTCATTTGAAATGCCTTTTTGTAAATGTAATAATTACTTTTGAAAAAAAATATTTTTAGATGAAGGCATTGCCCAATCTGACATCACTTCGGTTTTTTTTAGCGCTTTTTGTGGTAATTTTCCACGTACCACAATTTTGCAAAAATCAAGAGATTCCTTTTTTCAATGATTTGGCAATATTTCATAAAGGCCAGGAGGCTGTTTATATGTTTTTTTCGCTGAGTGGCTTTTTAATCATCAGACAGCTTTATATTGAAAAAAAGCAAACCAATACAATTGCTTTAAAGCGTTTTTATATCAGGAGAATGTTGAGGATCTTTCCTTTGTATTATTTAATTCTTGGATTTGGCCTTTTTTATTACCGTTTTTTATTACCCACACTAGGATATGAGTTTGAAAGTAATTATAATCTTTTGGAAGGGATTTTGCTTTCGGTTTTTTTTCTGCCCAATGTTTTTAGTTTCCTGTACTATCCCGGCGGTATAATCGAAGTTCTATGGTCGATAGGAATAGAAGAGCAATTTTATCTGTTTATCGCTCCATGCATCTTTTTTATTAAAAACAAGTACATTGTTGCCTTCTTGGCACTGTTTACAATCATTTATTTTGCAATTTTCTTCTCCGATCAAATACCGCAATTATACCGATTTGGAATGTATTTCTTTTATTTTTCTTCCAGCGGAGTGGCTTCCATTTTACTGCTGAATGGAACGATCGCTATTCGATTTGCGAACAAAGCACTGATTGTCGTTATGGCTCTTTTTTTATTATATTTTACCACAGCTATTTTTAAAGATGGCTTATCCGTAGTCAGTTATCATTTGGTCAGCATGCTGTTATTTGCTTTGTTTTTATCGTTAATGAGCCTTGTTTCAGTTCCTTTTTTTGAAAATAAAACCTTGAAGTATTTGGGGACGATTTCATATGGGGTTTATATGTTTCATGCCATCGTGATGCAAATTGTTGGATTTTTATATTTAGAATTTTTATCGAAAGTGAACGTACACGAAACAACAACAATCATTTCTTTTTTTGCCCTTGTAATTTTGTTGACTATAGGAATAGCAGGATTATCGTATAAATACTATGAATCTTTTTTTCTGAAACTTAAGCGATCTTTCAGATAAAAACTCAAAAGCTTAGTTACTCAGCAACTGTCAACTTTACTATATTTGTAATTCAAATTTATAAAACACCTATGACTTTAATAAAATCCATTTCCGGAATTCGCGGTACCATCGGCGGTAAAGTAGGCGATAATCTTACGCCGGTTGATGCGGTAAAATTTGCTTCGGCATACGGAACCTTCTTAAAACAGAACAGCAATAAAGATAAGTTAACAGTGGTAATTGGTCGTGATGCAAGAATTTCAGGTCCGATGATTCATAATCTGGTAGTAAATACGCTTGTCGGATTGGGAATTGACGTAATTGATTTAGGTTTGTCGACAACACCAACCGTTGAAGTAGCGGTACCAATGGAAAAAGCAGATGGAGGAATCATCCTGACAGCTTCCCACAATCCAAAACAATGGAATGCCTTAAAATTACTGAATGCGAAAGGCGAATTCTTAAATGGCACCGATGGAGCTAAAATCCTCGAAATTGCCGAAGCGGAAGCCTTTGATTTTTCCGATGTTGACAGCTTAGGAACCGTAACGGAGAATGACGCTTATATGGATATTCACATTGACGAGGTTTTGAATTTGCCTTTAGTTGATGCTGATGCAGTTGCAAAAAGAAAATTTAAAGTGGTAGTTGATGGTGTAAACTCTTCCGGAGGAATAATAATTCCGAAGCTATTGGAACAAATGGGTGTGGAGGTAGTAAAATTATACTGCGAGCCAAATGGGCATTTCCCTCACAATCCAGAGCCTTTGAAAGAGCATTTGGGCGATATCTGTAAACTGGTCGTGGAAGAGAAAGCTGATTTTGGAGTAGTTGTTGATCCGGACGTTGACCGTTTAGCGTTTATTTCCAATGATGGCGAAATGTTTGGTGAAGAATATACTTTGGTGGCTGTTGCCGATTACGTATTAAGCAAAACACCGGGGAATACGGTTTCTAATATGTCATCTTCACGAGCACTTCGCGATATTACAGAAAAACACAACGGAAGCTATCAGGCGAGTGCTGTGGGTGAAGTAAATGTTGTGGAATTGATGAAATCAAGCAATGCAATCATTGGAGGAGAAGGCAATGGAGGAATCATTTATCCGGAAAGTCATTACGGACGTGATTCATTGGTAGGCGTGGCTTTGTTCCTGACGCATTTAGCAAATATGGATATGACTGTTGCTGAATTAAGAGCTTCCTATCCGCAGTATTTTATGAGTAAGAATAAAATCGAGCTCACGCCGCAAATTGATGTGGATGCTGTTCTGAAAGCACTAACAGAAAAGTACGGCAACGAAAATATCTCAACCATAGACGGTGTAAAGATCGATTTTCCAACCGAATGGGTTCACCTGAGAAAATCTAATACAGAACCAATTATCCGAATCTATACGGAAGCGCCAACGCAAAATCAAGCCGATGTATTGGCGGAACGTTTTGTTAGTGAGTTGAAACAGATAGCTGGAATATAAAAAACAAAACCTGAGTGAAAGCTCAGGTTTTTTTATTCATTGGTTCAAAATCGGATTAATTAATATGAAGACCTCTGAGAACTTTTTCAACATCGGACAAATCCCCAATGACTCTCTGTTCCGGTAATGGAAATTTCTTTATCAGGACGGGTACAGCAATTATTTCTTCCGAAATGGCCAACAATGGTTGCTGGTAGATGTCGATTATCTCCAATTCATACCTGTCTTTTAAATATTCTTCACAAATTGCTTTACAGTTTACAATTGCACGCACAGAATTGGGTAAGATACCAGTAACAAATAACCTGAAAACATAGTTTTCCTCACCGGTTTTTTCAGCGGCTACGAGAACTTTTGCTTTTTTCGGTGTTTTTTTTGACATAGTAAGCTTTTTTTCATCAAATAAATGTGCAATCTGAATTAAATTTGTTTTTTCCTTTTTCATTAACGAATGGTTTCCTTAAACTCATCCATTCCTTTTGATGTGGATATGTTTCTGTTCTCCTTAGCCTTTCTTTTGGAATCCATTGAAGCCTTTTGTCCGTTTCTGACAATGGGGCTTAAAGTAATTCCGTCACTTGAAATATTAAATTTCGTAACACGATGTGAATGTGCCATACCTCTCGATTTCATAATGCATAAGCTTCGGAGACGTTCCTCTTCAACCTCTATATCCTGAACCATCATCCAGGTATCAACCATGGATGAAATTCCTTCATCGGTTGGATTACGTTCTATGGATCCTACTGTTATCGCGGCAGTAAACATTACTGTTATTTCCTGAGTTTTTAAAAAATCAACAAATCGTGTCAGCATGGAACGAATATCACTATTAGGACCTTCTGTCATTAAGTTTGTGATTGGGTCAAGAACAACAACTGTAGGTTTTATATCATCTATGATTTTCTTAATAGAAATAAAGTGCAATTCAAGATTTTGCAAAGTAGGCCTTGAATAATAAAAAGTGAGCATTCCCGATTTCACAAGAGGCTCTAAAGAAATCCCAATAGATTTCATATTTCTCATTATTTGATTTGGCGCTTCTTCAAATGCACAAAAAAGAGTTCGCTTTCCTGCTACGCAAACACTGTGTGCAAAGGAAGCCGCTACACTGGTTTTTCCTGTACCGGCCGTCCCTGATATAAGAACGCTGCTTCCAATGAAAAATCCTTTTTTATCCAGCATTTCGTCTAAGTCCGGAATGCCGGAAGAGATTCTTTTCGAACTTGATTTTTGCTGTAGCGCCTCACTGATAATAGGGAAAACGGTGATTCCTTTTTCGTCAATTATAAACGGATACTCATTGTTGCCATGCATGGAACCACGATACTTAACGATTCGTAAACGTCTGGTAGTGATTTGATTAGTTACCCGGTTGTCTAATAATATCACACAATCGGCGACATATTCTTCCAATCCCTGGCGGGTAAGGAATTTATCTCCAATTTCTGCCGTAATTATAGCAGTTACTTTCTTTTCTTTTAGCCAGGCAAAAAGCCTTTTGAATTCAGAACGAAGTATTTTATAATCGAGTCCGTAAAAAAGAGTGTCTAAAGAATCAAGTACAACGCGTTTGGCTTTTACCTTATCAATTGCATATTCCAGCCTTACGAAAAGCCCGTCGAGATCATATTTTCCTGTTTCTACTATTTCATCCCGATCGATTTGTACATGTTCAAGATATATTTTATTGTCAGCTACATGCTTATCAAGATTATAGCCTAGTGATTTTACGTTCACTGCCAATTCATCTGTCTTTTCTTCAAATGCCATAAACACACCGGGTTCATCAGACATTAGGATTCCATTTACCAGGAATTCCATCGCCATAATTGTTTTTCCGCATCCTGTGTTCCCTAATACAAGCGTAGGGCGGTTTTTGGGTAAGCCCCCCGTTGTTATATCATCCAGGCCTTTGATACCGGTTGGTGATTTAGGAAATATAAAATTGGCTGGTTTTGATTTGTTTGCTTTTAGCATAAGGTTGAATTTTAATCCTTTCAAATGTATGGAATATAAAAGTAATCTTACGATGTATTGTGCTTATTCGTCTTTTCTGATCATTTATCTGCAGGATTATCGATGGGTAATGTAAAATAAAAAGAAGAACCTACACCTTCAGTGCTTTCGACCCATATCTTGCCACCATTTTTTTCAAGGAATCCTTTGACTAATAATAAACCTATTCCGGCACCTTTATCGTCGTCCCTTTCTTTGGAAAGCGATTCAATTTGCGGAGTGAACAGTTTTTCCTGAATTGCTTCTGACATCCCGATGCCATTATCCCTTATCTCTACAATAATGTTCTTATCTTTCCTTTGTGCTGAAATATGAATTTCCCCAGCTATACGCGAATGTTTTATGGCGTTGGAAATTAAATTCTGAAATATGGAAAGCAGCATTTTTTCATCAGCAAAAACAGTCATGTTTTCGTAGATTTCGTTTTTTACATGAATAGACTTTAAATTTATGCTGTCACTTAAAAGATCAATAACTTCCAGTACATAAGGAACGAGCTCAATTTTTTTCGGAGAAAACGCTTCCGAAGCGTATTTTACTCTTGCCCATTCTACTAAGTAGTCTAACATGTTAAGCTCATTTTTTGACGCTTCTTCAAGCATGCCAAGCATTTCTTTGATTTCGTCCTGTTGCATGTCTTCAAAATGAGAATTTAAGTATTCGGACATTCCGGTGATTCCGGCTAAAGGACTTCTTAAATCGTGTGAAAGAATGGCAAGAATACTTTCTTTATGTGCTATGAGTTCTTCCAGTTCTTTTATATCTATGTTAGCTGTATTTAGCTCTGCTGTGCGTTTTCTTTTCTCTTCGCTTTGAAAAATCAGCTCTTTATTTGCAATGCTTAATTCCGATGCCCGTTTTTCTTTTTCTTCATTCTGAAAAACAAGTTCGTCATTTAAGCTTTCAAGTTCAAAATTCTTTTCTACAAGCTGTCTTGTCTTTAGATTCAGTTCCATTTGAGTTCTGTTCCTCGCGGTAAGGTCTGTAAGGATAATGCTTAGCACTACTGTGTTGTCGATCTCGATAGTGTTTATGGATATAAGAACAGGCATAACTATACGAACATCTGCTTTAAGATAAATTTCATCTTTTACATAATTGCTCCATCCTTTTTTTTCTAAAGCATCAAAATGCTCTTTGTAATCATCATCAATAAAATTTGTGAATTTTGTCCCTATAACTTTTTCTAATGGCAGGTTTATCATTTGGGCAAAATGGGAATTGCAATAAAGAACAATTCCTTCTTTATTAAGAGTAACTGCGCCTTCATGCATTTTTTCAATTAGAGTACGGTATGTTTTATCGGCTGTTTTGTCGGTGTAGATTGTCAATCCCTTTTTATCGGTATGTACTAATGCATCAATAGAACCTGCTTCAATTGAGGCAATAGTTTCCTGTGCTTCCGATAACTGCTGTTGAAGCGCTTCATTTTCTTTTTCTAACTTTTCAATTTCTTTTGAAAATTCGGTACTATTTTTGGGCATATAAAGTTGTATTAACTAAACTCAAATGAATTCCTTGTGTAAACAAGGTGCCCAGATTTGTTGAGATATATTTTTACTTCTTAATCCTTGGATCATCAGCGGGATTAACATAGGTTATTCCCCATGGACCCATACCATGAATCTGTACAATACATTCGCCTCTGGTAAATGCATAGTGGACTGTGCCGGCTTTCATTACTGCGAATCCACCCATTGGGATGGCCATCGCTGTTTTTTCATCATAAGTTTCACCCATGCCCATATATAATACACCTTTGATTACAGTAATGTGCTCATCGACGGGGTGGGTATGTGGTTTTATTTTGTAATTAGCCGGTAATTGTCCGCGCATGGTAAACATTCCCGCAGCGCTGGGGTCGCCTTCGAGAACAGCAGCTTTGGCTCCGGGAGGTAATCCTACAGGGCCATCAACCCATTTAATATCTTTCGGCATAATCATAATGTGGTCAGCCATATGATGCACCTGTGCCTGAACATTGGTAACTACGCCGCAGATACAAAACAATATCAAAGCAGCGATTTTTTGTGTTGTTTTCATTGATTCCATTTTTATTTTTTAGCGTTTTAATATTAAAATAATACAATTTACAATCACTCTCAGCATCCTGAAGGCAGGAATGGTTAAATAAAAATGGGGTTTTATATAGCGTAACTTGCTGTGTGAATTGATATTATTCAACTTATAAAGTTAAGCATAAAACTTGATTTAACCTGTTAAACAAGTCTTTAAGTCTATAGATGTAATTTTTGATTAAAAAGCAAGAAGGTTTACTTGATATTACTCCAAATAAACCTTCTAATTGCTAAAAATGAGCTACATACCATTAGAGGTTACTTTTTCATTGGTTACTAAAACATTCTTATTAAAATGCTTCTCCATTTCAGTGGCAATTGCTTTAAGTTGTCTGCTAAGTTCCTTCTGACTGGTTAAATTAGCTAAGAGTTTTACTGAGGCCACCAGTTGTTTTTGTTGGGTAGCATGGTCAGACAATTCTCCGGCATAGGAATGTGTAAGGTGCCATGGTATTGGATCAGGTCCCGGCATAGGTCGTGGCCATCTAAAGTAAGGAGGACAAATATCGTCTCCCTCTTCCCAGCCGTTAACAAGGCCTTTAGAGGCAAATGTTACCATTTCCTTTCCTACTGAGAGCAATTTGCCCTGGATTTCACGTGCGGTAACGGTTTTAGCAATATCCCTGACTATTGCCGCCATCATATACTCTTTGATGGCTGTGGAATATCTCGGGCCATGAGGATTAATCGCATCCCATGCGTTATCATCCAATGCACCTATCGCCATTAGAAATTCAAGGCGGGATGAAATTTTGTTTAACATGATGTTGTTTGCCATAAATGTAATTTTTTGAATTATTAACTGCGCCTACTCTTTGATTGGATTTTCAGCTTCTTCCTTTTGAATTATTTTCAAATCACTGTGTTACCGGGAATCGTCAATTGGGGATTGTAGGAATAAATAGAGGTATAATTTTAGTATATGGCTGCGTACAAATAGATATTTTGTAATCTGGAAATGAGATGGTTAGCTTTTATTGTAAAGTTATCATTATATGAAAAAAAACACTTGTGGTTTTTCCGTAGTTAATGTTAATTTTCTTACTTTTCCAACTTAGCGAGAATATTTGAGAGTGGAGAATCGGGTAATAAGTTTAAAAATATTTATAGACAAGAAAAATAGTAGATGAGAAAGGGCAAGAAGTAAGGTTATTTTTAGGGCTTTGTGATTTTAAAACGTATATAAAAAGAAACCCTGAACTTTCATTCAGGGTTATTATTATTCAATGGATTTCTTTTTTGAGACAAGTTCCGTAAAACTTTTAGCAGCACTTGTAAAATCTGATGGGACAAGAACGATTGTGGTGGTGTTGTTGTCTATGCCAATTTCAGAAAGCATCTGCATTCTTCTTAATTCAAGGGCGATCGGACTTTCTTCCATTTTCATTGCGCCTTGTGTTAATTTGATGGAAGCTTCTAATTCGGCTTCAGCTTTTACAATTCGGGCTCTTTTTTCCCTGATGGCTTCTGCTTCCCTCGCCATGGCTCTTTGCATTCCTTCGGGGATTTCCACATCTTTCATTTCCACCATTTCAATTTTTATTCCCCAGGGTTCGGTGGCAGTATCAACAATTTTCTGAAGCGTCCCGTTTATTTTTTCTCTTTCCCGCAACACTTCATCAAGAGAGTGCTGTCCGATAATGTTTCGTAATGCGGTTACCGAAAACTGATATACTGCTTTATTGTAATCGGCTACTTTTATTATGGCATCTTCCGGATTGGTAATTTTAAACCAAAGCACTGCATTAACTTTAATGGTCACGCTGTCCTTTGTAATGGTTTCCTGTTGTTCGAGATCGACGGTTTTTGTACGGATGTCTACTTTTTGCTGCCAGTCAACTAAGGGAATTATCCAATAAAGTCCGGGGCCTTTTATAGCATGAAATCTCCCGAGTCTGAAAACGATTCCGCGCTGGTATTCCTGTGCAATCCGGAATCCTGAAAGAAGAAGCAAAACTACGATGATTCCGATAATTTGAATTGGTGTCATATTTTGTTGTTTTTGGTTTGAGTAGTGATGTTTCGCCAATGTTATTCCGGTTCACTACAGTTACATAAATTTATGACTAATGATTGTAATAAAAAAGTAAGTAAAGTTTTATTTCAGAATCCGAAGAAATTCAATCCAAGGACCAACTTCTTCTGTGTATTGCTTCGCCATTACGCGGTTGATCTGTGCTAAATGATTCAAATCATGCGCCACCCAACAGGACAGAAGCTGTGAAAGTGTTACTTCTCCAAAAACCGGATGAATTCCTTTCTTTGAATAATCGTTTTCTGAAAGGTTTTTGGATTTCAGTACCCCAATATTATGCAAGCGTATCAATTTAAACTCCGATAGCAATTGGTCGATTGATTTCCCTTTGCTTTCTTCCAGCATCGCAAAACGGTCAAAAGGAGCAAAGGTTTTATCTTCACCATCTGAAAGTATGATTTCTAATCGGGTAATCCAATCGCTTTTTTCTCCATGAATCAGATGGCCGAGTACGTCAAAGGCGCTCCAGGTGCCGGGGCCTTCGTTGCAATGGATCCAAATTTCCGGTAATCCTTTTAATTGGGTTTCCAATACGGACGGTGTGCGTTCTAATAGCGGAATGGCATCTTCAAGACTGAATTTCATACTGATGATTTTAGAAGTACTAAGATACTATTTTCTGACAGGAATCCATAGAATCTTTTTTGCCGTATATGGTTTTAGCATTTGAATTTGTACTTTTGAAAACCATTAAAAAACACGTAATGAAAATCGTTATTTCTCCCGCTAAATCATTGGATTTTGAAAAAGAATTGCCAACCGCTTTGTATACAGAACCTTCCTTTTTAAAAGAAGCCAATTCAGTACATAAAGTATTGAAGAAAAAGAAACCCAAGCAGCTTATGGAGTTAATGGACATTTCGGATAAGCTGGCCGATTTGAACTGGCAACGCAATCAGAAATGGGCAACACCCTTTACTCCGGAAAATGCGAGACCGGCTGTTTATGCTTTTAATGGCGATGTTTATATTGGTCTGGACGCTTATTCACTTCCAACGGAAAAACTGGATGTATTGCAGGATAAGCTGAGAATACTTTCAGGATTATACGGACTTTTAAAACCACTGGATTTAATGCAGCCTTATCGCCTGGAAATGGGTACGCAGCTGCCTGTCGGGAAAAACAAAAATCTCTATGAATTCTGGAAAGCAAAAATCACTAAAGCATTAAATAAAGAGCTTATAAAAGGCGAGCTGTTCGTGAACCTGGCCAGCAATGAATATTTCTCAGCTGTAGATGCAAAAGCGCTTAAAGTTCCTGTAATCACACCGGAATTCAAAGACTACAAAGACGGGAAATTAAAGATGATCAGTTTCTTTGCGAAGAAGGCTAGGGGAATGATGGTACGTTACATTATCGATACAAATGCAGAAACCCTCGAGGACCTGAAAGGTTTCAACTACGAGGGTTATAAATTTGACGCGTCTTTATCCAAAGGAAATACCTTGGTTTTTACACGGTAATATTATTTGAATTGCAAATATTCCTGGTAATCACGATGGGTTTCCCTTGTGATTTTGTGCTGGTCGCGGGAAAGTTCTCTTAAAGCCTCCACACCTTTACGGGCGCAGCGTCTTACTCTCATGATTTGGTTGGAAAAATCCATAAGACGTTTGGCGTCTGTCGGCTGTAATTTTTCCCTAAGCTCATTAACTAGTTCATTAAATTCATTGACAACATAACTGTTTTCCTCATACTCAGACTGCAAATCCATCAGGAATTCATCGATTTCCTTCTCAATGTCATGACAGTTGTGTTCACTTTTTTTTAAAAAATCCTGGAGCATTTTTTTGTCTACGTTTGTAAAGATACCCATAATGAAAAGTTTAAATGATTAGTGTAATTTGTTATATGTCAGTCAAATGTATTTTAAATTCGCAATAAATTAACATTCTGTATTTGAAAATCGATTAAAAGAAAAAATCAACGACTAATCGAAATTTATGTAAAAAAACTCTTAATGTTTACGTCATGGGTTTCTTCGGGGACTAAAAAATAAAGGATCGTCCTACACTTATGTTTGACATAAAATTATCGGGACAAGAAATCGTAGGTAACATTTTGAATGTAGATTTCATAGATAAATAAAATCTATTAATACTTATTAATTAATTGTTTTTCAAATAATTAATGTTAATATAGTAAAGTGATTATTTAAATTAACGATAACTGCTATCATAGTTTTAGAAGTCTATTTTTTACTAAAAAATTTCTTGAAGCATACTTAAATTCACCATTTTTTAAAATGCAGAATTTGTTTTTTTTGTAAGTTTTTCTGAACATTTGTGAAAATGTAATTTTAAAATGTAATCTAAATGAATTGGTGTAAATCACTTTTATTGTTTTTCTGTTTCATGTTACCGCTAAGTTTCCTTGCCCAGGAAAACACTGGTAATGTAAAATGGTCCGGGGAACTAAGCAAGTCTGGCGCTGTGCAGATTATAGGCGTACAGAATGATAAAAACTATATATGTTTTGTGAATGAGGAAGATTTTTTGGTTACCGCCATTTATGATAAGGATTTTAAAGAAATCGCTTCAAAAAAAACAGACTTTAAAATAGATGGTAAAAGCTATATTTACCATAAATCGGTGTTTAAGGATAATAAAATTATTCACTTTGTTGAGCATAAAAACAAAGAGGCAAAAAAAACCATCATGTTTGCAGTGGTTTTGAATTCCGATTTGGATTTAGAAAAAAGAATTGATTTGGAGGAAATTGATTTATCGCCTTTTCGTCCTATCGAGATTAAGCAGAATATTGCATTTGCCTTCGAAATAGAGTTTTCTCCAAATTTCTCCAGATTTGCTATCCGAAAATACCATTATGCGAAAGATTACAGAGATGTACTTAATACAATAAGAATTTATGATACTGCCACTCTGAAACCTGAGTACAGTTATGACTTTAATTACGATATTCTGTTTACCCAATTGGCAGATATATTAGTTGATGACAACAGCACTTTGTATCTTCTGAACAGAATTACAATGGAGATGAAGGAATCGGATGGTAAGGATAAGAGATCAGTATATAGTTTTGAAAGGATTAATAAGAGTTTAGAGAAAAAATCAATACTTCTTGGATTGGAAGGCAAACAGATTTCGAGCCTTTCCGCTTTTATTCTGGACAATGAAATCGTTTTTACAGGATTTAAAAATGATTTAGAGGAGAAGACAATTTCAAAATATTTTTATTTGAGATCCTATGATCCGACTACCCTGACGTTAAAAAAAGAAATTGAGAGTGAAATGAAAGCCATTTATCCTGAGAAGCCCAAGTACAGGAATAAAATGATATACATTCCCTTCAATGTATTTAAGAAGAACGATGGCAGTTATATTGTCGTTAGCGAGCAATATTCGCATATTTTAAATCAGTACTCCAACTTTCCGATTTTGGGCGATATAGCGGTTATCTCTGCTGATTTTGCAAAGCACGAACCCGTAGCGCTGGTAACAAAAATTCAGCGGTACCTTGCAAATAAAATGGGTTATAATGTAACTTCAGATCCCGAGTCTTTATTCGTTGATAATTCGCTGTATCTTTTTTTTGAAGACAATCTTGAGAATATTTCCATAGCAAATGAGGCAGATTATGCAGATGTTTCTATTAACCATTCAGATAAAAATGGGGTTTACCAATATATTTTTAAGGAAGATGGCTCGATCAGTAAAAAGATTGTTTACCCTAATAATATTTCCAAAGACAGAATTGTCCTGAAAAGCCTGACTAAGGATAATAACGGCGGATTTATTTTCTCAGGAAAGAAAAAAATTGGCTTACTGAAATCTTAGTTGATAATAAAAGAAAAACTGCTCCATTTTATATGAGC
>NZ_CAMLMK010000058.1 GCF_946481155.1 uncultured Flavobacterium sp. | reverse complement strand
ACTGGTGTGAAGATTCTTTGCGAAGATGTGCGCATCTTCATAAATCGTACGGTCCTGAATGATTTTTTTACCGCTTTCGCGAATCTGCAATACCTGACGGAAACGGGTGTTCAGGAAGTAAATCTGAAGGTTGAACGACCATCGGTCCATAGAATGGTAAAAATCATCGAGATACGGATTGTCCACTACATCTTCAAAATGCGGCTCCCATTTGAAATGTTTTGCCAAAAGTCGGGTCAAGGTGGTTTTTCCGGCGCCAATGTTTCCTGCTATAGCTATATGCATTATGGTAAAATTATTTTATAATTCCTGATTTCGTGGTCGGTAAAAATAGATAAAATTTGTTCTTTATAATAAAAACTTTGAAAGCTTTTTTCGGGAATCGGAACAATTTGCGAAGTTTCTTTTTCTAAATCGACCAAGGATAAAATATCGCCTTTTTTTAACAGGATTTGTCTTGAAGAAATAATTTGTACCTGGTCGAATTCGGCCACGTTTCCTAAAAAATTAATTTTCCCGAAGAGATTTGAGGCATATACTTTCTGCTCCTTATCAATCCAGTAAAAATAATTGTAATCAGATTGTGAATAGACGATAGGTGATTCAAAATTCACCGTTATCGGTTGGAAAGTTTTTTTCTGATAATCGTATAAGCCTAATTTTTGGGTAGCAAAATCAAACAGCCAAAGTCGGTTTTGCGAGGCCAGGCTGATGCGTTGCGGCTGCAGCTCCGGATTGGTTTCCGAGAAATTAATCCTTGTAGTTTCGTTCAGTTGGTTGTCAAGTAAAACAAATGAGTTCATCGCTTTATAAAATAATACCATCTGGAGCGGATTCATCAGGTCGACCTGTTCGATTTTTCCTAAAGAGACGTTTTTGTACTCGAGGTTTTTTTCTGTATTTTCTTTTCGAAATACATTATCGGTCATGGTGTAGTTATTCCCGAAAGCATCTTTTCCCAGGAAAATTTCAGCGTCTGTTTTCTGAATATTGTTAAGTTTTAACACGACATTTTTCTGCTGACAAAAGCCAATGCAAGTGCTGAACAGGATAACTATTTTTATTAAAATCTGCATAAAAGCCAAATTACAAATAAACCTTTTATAAAACCCGAAGTCTAACCAAAATAATTTTGTAACAAAACCCGAACTCACTCGTCTTATTACACTTAAGCAATTAACAAAACCATGAAAAAATCAGCAATAGCTTTAATAGCATTATTTTTAACTTCGTTATCTTCCTTCGCACAAGATTTTCAGGGGATGGCAGTTTATGAGTCTAAAACCAGTACGACAGATTTCAAATCAAGAATGGACGGGAACAAAGACGTAACCCCGGAAATGCGAAAAATGATCGAGGAACGTATGAAGAAAATGTTTGAAAAAACATTCATTCTGAATTTTGATAAAACAGCTTCTATCTATAAAGAAGAAGAAAAACTGGATGCTCCGGGACAAGGAGGTGGCGGATTCCGTATGATGGGCTCTATGATGGGCGGCGGCGGAACGTATTACAAAAATGTGAAAGAGAAATCTTTTACGGTTGATAAAGAATTTATGGGGAAAGAATTTCTGGTTGTGGATTCCTTACCGAAACTGAACTGGAAACTGGAAAATGAAACCAAGAAAATAGGCGATTATACCTGCTATAAAGCGACTGCTGTCAAGCCGGTAAGTGCTTCCGATTTTAGAAATTTCCGAGCGAAGAAGCAAGACGAAACTAAAAAAGAGGACAAGGCTACTGAAGAGAAAAAAGAGAAGAAAACCAACTTCATGGACGATTTCGATATGCCGAAAGAAATTACTATTACCGCATGGTATACACCGGAAATCCCAATTAATCAAGGGCCCGAAAGCTACTGGGGATTACCTGGTTTGATTTTGGAAGTAAATGATGGAAAAACGGTGATTATGTGTTCTAAGTTAGTAATGAATACTAAGGACAAAGCGGAGATTAAAGCGCCAAAGAATGGTAAAGTCGTGAAACAGAAAGAATACGATGAAATCGTGGTGAAAAAAATGGAAGAAATGCGCGAGCAGTTCCAATCACAAGGCGGAAACAGAGGCGGAATGCAAATGCGAATGGGGAATTAATCCGATCAATCAAATCACTCAATCTTATTCCCATTACCGTTTATGAAAAATATATATTTTGTTGTACTTTTTATGGTAACAACAATCGCCTTCGCGCAAAATGTAAAATTTGAGGGCACCATTAAAGATACCACAGGCGTAGCCTTGGAAATGGCTAATATCATGGCAGTCAATGCCGGGACAAAAGCGATGGATGGTTACTCTATTACCAATGATAAAGGGCGTTTCCAGATATTACTGAACCCTAATACGTCCTATAATATTAAAGTCAGCTATGTTGGGTATCAGCCTTACGAAACTACTATAAAGACCACATCGGAAACCATCACGAAAAATATTGTCCTCAAAGAAGGAACGATGCTGAAAGAAATTGAAATCGTTAGAGAAATGCCGGTTTCCATTAGTGGAGATACGATAATTTACAATTCCGATTCTTTCCGAAATGGCACCGAACGTAAACTGGAAGATGTACTGAAAAAATTACCCGGAGTCGAAGTTAATAAAGACGGCGAAATCCAGGTAGAAGGGAAGAAAGTACAGAAAGTAATGGTGGAAGGGAAAGATTTCTTTGATGGCGATACCAAAATTGCCACGAAAAATATTCCTGCCGATGCCTTAGACAAAATCCAGGTACTTCGAAACTATAATGAAGTTACCAATTTAAAAGGATTGGAAAATAACGAGGAAAATGTAGCGATCAATATCAAGCTGAAAGAAGGCAAAAAGAACTTCTGGTTTGGTGATCTCACCGCAGGAATTGGTGTTGGTCATAAGGAGGATAGGCACATTATTAATCCGAAATTGTTTTACTACAGTCCGAAATACAGCGTGAATGTTATCGGGAATCTCAATAATATTGGGGAATTGCCTTTAACCATGCAGGATTACTTCAAGTTTACCGGCGGATTCAAAAACATGATGCGAAAAGCGGGAACCAGTTTCAATGTGGCCTCAAATGATTTAGGGATTTTAGGCCTTCGTAACAATCAGGCGAAGGAAATCGATACTAAATTCGGGGCTGCAAATTTCAGTTATAATCCTTCAAAAGCATGGACATTAAGTGGCTTCGGAATATTTTCTTCCAACGAAACTGATATCGAAACGAACGTAAAAACGACGCGAACAGACAAATTGCCTGACGGATCTTCTGTAGTGATTAACGAAACGCGACAGGATATATCCAATCAGGAGTCTTCTTTGGGAATGTTCAAATTGAGTTCCAGCTATGTTCCTTCGGAAAAAGTGCATTTTGATTATGATGCTTTACTGAAATTATCGGATCAGAAAGAAAAATCAGGGGTTTTCTCGAGTCTTTTGGATGATATTTATACGACAAAGAAGCAAAATCCTTTCTCGTTCAATCAAAACCTGAACTACTATTATACGCTTGACGATAAGAACGTATTCGCGTTTGAATTGCAGCACATGTACCAGGATGAAGATCCGTTTTACAATGCCAATCTGGCCAATCAGCCCTTTTTCCTGTCAGGCTATGATTCAGGACAAAACAGAAATGACCTGACGCAAAACCGTTTTGTGAAGACCAATAAGCTTGACGCGAAATTGGATTATTACTATATGGTAACGCCAAAAAGCAATATCAATGTGACATTGGGGAATACATATTCGTACCAGAATTTCGATTCCCACATTTTCCAGATGCTGGACGATGGCACGCAGAATGATTTAAACGCGGTGGAGAACAACAATGATGTCAATTATGCTTTTAATGATGTTTTCCTGGCATTGCATTATAAATTTATCACTGGCAAATTCACATTTAATCCGGGCTTTAGCATTCACAGTTATCAGATGAATGATGAGCAGTTAGGGTCATCAAATAAAAACTCTTTCAATAGGGTACTGCCTGATTTTTATGCGCTTTGGCAATTGAAAAAATCAGAAACGCTGACGTATAATTTCTCAATGAACAACAGTTTTACAGATATCAACAAACTCGCGGAAGGTTATGTTTTCTCCAATTACAACAGTTTGTTCAGCGGTAACAGAAATCTGGAAAATTCGCTTTCACAGGTGCATTCCCTGCGTTATTTCAAATACAATATGTTCAATTTCGAGAACATTTTTGCTAATGTTACCTATACGAGACAGGTCGACGCAGTAAAAAACAGGGCTTTTTTCAATGGGGTAAACCAGGAATCGTCTTCGGTGAATATGGATTCTGCCTTCGCGGATGAAACACTTTCCGGAAGCGGGACCTATGGCCGTTCATTCCTTCGCTATTACAAAGCGTCCTTAGGAGCGAGCCTGAACTGGAGCAAGTTTAACAACATCCGGGTATATTCGCCAACGGAGGAAAATATTCAGACGACAGAATCGTTTACACAAAATTACACGGCACGTTTTTCAACGAATTATAAAAAGATTCCAAACATTGAATTCGCATATACTTTTACCATAAATGATTTTTCGAGCGATACTTTTTATGTTGACAGCCCGTCGGTGACTCTTGAATATTACTTCCTGGATGCTTTTTCATTCACTTCCGAGTATACATTCTATCATAACCGTAACAAAGCGAAAACTTCCAATAACGAATATGATTTCCTGACGGCGAGTCTGATGTATCAGAAGAAGGACAGTAAATGGGAATGGAAACTCTCAGGAACAAACCTCCTGAATACAAATTCCATCAACGACAGTAGCTTTAATCAGCTGGGCGGCTCAAGTAGCTTCTCGAGCTACATTGTACAGCCTCGTTATCTGATTCTGAGCCTGAAATATGCATTGTAATTTGAATTCAGATTCACTTCATTTTTAAATGTATCAAAATAAAAAGCCGGCCCTCGTTTGAGCCGGCTTTTTATTTTGAAATCATCCGTTCAATTTTGTCCAGACGCTGTTTTAATTCCTCGTTTTCCTTTTTTAAATTTTTAATTGTTGCTTCCTGCTCCTGAACGGCCTTTACAAGAGGTACTACAAATTCAGCATAACGAAGGCCATAGTGGTCCTTTTCGTTTTTCGGTTTGTCAACGCCGCTGAAATCGTAGCCAACAGATTTTGCCGCGGCTTCCACCTCCTGAGCGATGAAACCGGTTTGCTTTTCTTTTTCTTTTTCTGCTCTTGATTGATTTAATGCTTCAGATGAATTCTTTCCACTATTCGGTAATGTTAAATTATAAGTAACAGGGCGAAGTTTAACAATAAATTCCAGTCCTGGGACATTTTCTTCTATGTTGCTTTTAAACCTTCTGTCGGAAACATTTGTCCAGTTGGCAAAACCTCCAATGCTGGTAACGCTATTGCTCCCGATTCGTACCTGATTACTCGCTGTATTCTCCGAAAAGGCACCTATTGAACTGGAGTTGGTATAGGAGCCGCCATTTAAGGCATACGGACCAATGTTGGTATTGAAGGAACCGTTTACGGAAGTTGCGATACCGATTCCGACATTATTTGTGTTTTGAATATAGGCTTGATGGCCTATTGCAATAGTATTTTGATCGGCATAAGATTGATAACCAATTGCAATTGCGTTTTGATTTGCCGTATTGTTATAGCCAATGGCGACACTATTGTTAGGCTCTGACCAATTGTTCATTTGAGAACCAGCTCCGATTGCAATGTTATTTGAGCCGCCGTTATTTTGCAGAAACGCGCTGGATCCAACAGCAATATTATTTGATCCGGAAGCATTATTTGAGAGTGCATCTGTACCGACGCCAATATTTCCAATACCGGAAGCATTATCCTGTAGTGCTCTGGGGGCAATAGCAACATTTGCGCCTCCACTTGATGATGTCAGTGTAAAAGGACCAACAGCGGTATTTTCCGAACCGCTTGCAGAAGTCAAAGCCTGATGACCGATTGCGGTAACGTAATTGCTTTGCGCTCCTGCTAGATAACCCAAAGCAGTTGAATAGTTTGCAGTGGCTTGTGCGCCCTGGCCAATTGCAATATTGTTATTGGCAGCATTTGATTGGTATCCGATAGCTATCGCATTAGTGCTGGCGGTATTGTTATATCCTATGGCTATGCTGTTATTTGGTTGTGACGAATTGCTCATTTGTGAACCGGCCCCAATGGCAATATTATTGGAACCGCTATTATTTTGCATCAGCGTGCTGGGTCCGACGGCAATATTATTTGATCCGGAATTATTATTGGTAAGTGCATCCGCACCAACACCAATATTCCCATAACCGGAAGTATTATCCTGCAATGCTCTTGGAGCAACCGCAACATTTGAACCTCCGCTTGAGGAAATCAGCGTAAAAGGGCCCAAAGCAGTATTGTCCAAACCGCTCGCAGCAGTCAAAGCCTGATAACCAATGGCTGTCGCATAATTGCCTTGAGCTCCCGCCATATAGCCTACAGCAGTTGAATATGTCGCGGTGGCCTGGGAATTATGGCCTATGGCAATATTATCAGTAGTTGCATTTGATTGGTATCCGATGGAGATAGCATTGCTGCTTGCTGTATTGTTGTATCCGATAGCAATGCTGTTATCAGGATCGAAACTGTTATTCATTTGCGAGCCGGCTCCAATGGCAATATTGTTGGTGCCGCTGTCGTTTTGTAAAAGCGCACTGGATCCCACAGCCACATTGCCTGTCCCAGAAGCATTGCCTGCAAGCGCATCCACGCCAATTCCGATATTTCCGTAACCTGTAACGTTAGTTTGCAAGGCTCGCGCTCCGACAGCGACATTATCGCTTCCTGATGTTATGCTGTTTAGGGAATAATAGCCTAATGATGTGTTAGTCTGGCTCAATCTCCCGGTTTCAACGTTATTTATTTTAAAAACCAAAGGCTGATTGTCACTGGTTCCTATGAAATTAGTTGAAGGATTTGTTCCTGAATTTCCGGTAAGGTTCCATCCCGCGGAAGTAGTTCCTGAAATAGGAAGCCAGGTGTTTGAGCTGTTTTTCCAATAGTAAAATCCTGCGGGATTAACGCCAACAGTGACTGTAAGGTAAACCATCATGCCATCTTGTGCGCTTGTCGGATTTATGGCAGGGAACGCATTTATTTTCGGAATTAGAATTCCGTCTGTATTCGCAGGTGTAATCTGGTTGCTTGAGCGAATATCCAGTTGGGCATTTGGATTGGTTGTATTGATTCCAACTTGCGAAAAGGACAGTATTGAATTCAGGAGGATTGTCAGGAGGGTTATTTTCTTCATTTTGATTCAATTTTTACAAAGAAATTACTTTTTTAAAAGTACAAAAATAAAAAACGACCTACTACAGAAATAATAGGTCGTTTGCACTTTATTGTTGAAAATATTATAATCCGAAGGATGCTTTCACCTGGTCAACATAATCCAGTTTTTCCCAGGTAAACAATTCAACGGTTACTGATTTCTCTTCACCGTTAGGCGATTTGAAAGTCTTGGTAACGGTTTCCGGTTTTCTTCCCATATGCCCATATGCAGCCGTTTCGCTGTAAATCGGGTTTCTTAATTTCAGGCGTTGTTCGATGAAATACGGACGCATGTCAAAAATAGCTTCTACTTTCTTAGCGATTTCACCATTAGTAAGATTCACTTTTGAAGTACCATAAGTTTCCACGAAAATACCCATTGGTTTTGCTACTCCAATTGCATAAGAAACCTGTACCAGAATTTCATCAGCAACTCCTGCAGCTACAAGGTTTTTAGCGATATGACGTGTAGCATACGCCGCAGAACGGTCTACTTTGGAAGGGTCTTTTCCGGAGAAAGCACCACCACCATGAGCTCCTTTTCCACCATACGTATCTACAATGATTTTTCTTCCGGTTAATCCGGTGTCACCATGAGGTCCGCCAATTACGAACTTACCTGTAGGGTTGATGTGGTATTGGATCTGATCGTTGAATAAGTGTGCATACTGAGGATATTTAGCAATAATTCTCGGAATCAAAATTTCAATAATATCATTCTTGATTTTAGCTAACATTGTTGGTTCGTTAGCAAAGTCATCGTGTTGCGTAGAGATTACAATAGCATCAATACGAACGGGTTTGTTATTGTCATCGTATTCTAATGTTACTTGGGACTTAGCGTCAGGGCGTAAGTAAGTAATCGCAGAATTTTCTCTTCTTAAAGCCGCTAATTCCTGTAATAATTTATGAGATAGATCTAAAGCTAATGGCATGAAGTCAGCGGTTTCGTTGGTTGCATAGCCAAACATCATCCCCTGATCACCGGCACCTTGCTCTTCTTTGCTGGCACGGTCAACCCCCTGGTTAATATCTTGTGATTGCTCATGAATCGCAGATAAAACACCACATGAGTTCGCTTCAAACATGTATTCGCTTTTCGTATAACCGATTTTTCGGATAACATCACGCGCAATCTGCTGAACGTCCAAATAGGTTTTTGATTTTACTTCACCGGCAAGAATTACCTGTCCTGTAGTTACCAAAGTTTCACAAGCAACTTTTGAATCGGCATCAAAAGCCAAAAAATTATCGATTAATGCATCCGAGATCTGATCCGCAACTTTGTCAGGATGTCCTTCACTCACTGATTCTGACGTAAATAAATAAGCCATAATTAAATTAATTTTAAATTTAGGTGAGGAAAAATAATTGCACGAAATGCCAAAGGAGTAGTGTTACTGCTTTAGCATTTTTTATTGAGGTTGCAATCAGTTCAAATTTTTCCTCTTGATTTCGTTTGCAAATGTATGAAACAAATTTAATCTGCAAACGAAACTTAGCTTTTTTTTGTTTTTTAGGAATTCGCAATGAATTGCTAAATACAAAGTGTTTAAATATGGGATAATCAATGAAAAATGTTAAAATTGTTATTTTTGTTTGGCTAATTCAAAAATTGTTCTCACTTTTGCGGCATTCAATACGAAAAGATATTATGAATTCAATTAAGCGATATATGTGTATGATGATGTGGGAAAACCCGCAGAGGACACTTATTGCTTAATTTTTAAATTCAGATTTAAAATATAACAGCTAAAGCCTCTGCACACCGCAGAGGCTTTTTTTGTTGAAGCAGACAAATTAGCCAAATACCAAAAACTTAAATTATTTAAATACAGAAACAGAACGAAATGAAAACGACAGCAACAAAGAAGAATATTATGAAACGAATGATGTGCAAGTATATGCGCCCTATTCCCTATTGTTGCCGAAAGCGGATGAGTTAATCTCAAGTTATAGTTCAAACTGTAAAAGTCCTTTTGGTAACATTTCCAAAAGGACTTTTTATTTAAAAACAATTTTAAAATCATTAAAAATTTAAGTTATGACAGCTTTAAAAAATAAACTGAAAAAAATACAAGCCATAGTTGCCCTTATCGAAAATGCAGAGGCTTTGAAAAACCAAATAATAACAGAAACAGAAGAGGTAATAGAAACTTCAGAATTGTTGCTTTTGCAGATCAATACAGGAGAAGACGAATTTCTTTTCATCTAAAAAAATCAGAAAAATGAGTAATAGGTTAGTAACAATTACAGGTATTTCGGGAAGTGATAATCAGTTTTTGGTAAATGCAAATGGTTTCAAACTGAATATCGGCAATACCATTTCAAGTATTGGAAACACAGCACCAAGCCCCACAGATTATCTGCTCGCGGGATTTGCGGGAAGCATTAACGCCATTGGAATCCTTGTGGCAAAAGAATTGGGAATCGAATTGAAATCCATTCACGTTGAAATTAGCGGTGAACTGGAAACTAAGAAAGCAGAAGGTATTCCAACACGCTCCAGAGCCGGTTTCAGAAAAATCGAAGTCACTATTAAACCGGAATCGGATGCGCCACTTGAATTGCTGAAACAATGGATGGATGAAGTGAGAGAAAGATGCCCGTTACGCGATAATTTAGTAAACGACACGCCGGTTTTGCTGACCCTTTTCAAGGAATACAACCAGCACGAAGCGGCCTAAAGATAAATTGTTTTGTTTGTTGAAACCGCCTCTGGCAAGTCTGCCAACGAAGTCAGGGGTGGTTTATTTTAAAAAAAGTAAAGATGAGCGAATTGCAAAAAACAGATATTTTCGATTTCACACTTCAAAGTGGAGTATATAAACGCTGGCTTCCTTTGTATTACCAGATTTTCGGTCAGCCAATTGGTACTGCGCCAGTAGTTGTAGTGAATCATGCACTGACCGGCAATTCACAGGTAACGGGTGAAAGAGGCTGGTGGAATGCTTTAATCGGGGAAAACAAAACTATTGATACCGATTTTTATACCGTGATCGCCTTCAATATTCCTGGAAATGGGTACGACGGAAATCCTGAAAATTTGATTCAGAATTACACCGAATATACCACTAAAGATATCGCACGACTTTTTTGGGAAGGCCTGAAATTTTTAAATGTCAATCAGCTTTTTGCAGTAATCGGCGGAAGTCTTGGAGGAGGAATCGCCTGGGAAATGGCTTTCCTGCAACCTAAGAGCATTAAGTACCTGATTCCGATTGCGACGGATTGGAAATCTTCCGACTGGCTGATTGCGAACGTGTTGGTACAGGACAAGATCCTGAACAATTCCAGCAATCCGATTCACGATGCGCGATTGCACGCGATGTTGCTTTACCGGACTCCTGAATCCTTAAAAACAAAATTCGGCCGAAGTAAAAACAGCAATCAGGAATCTTATCAAATTGAAAGCTGGCTGCTGCACCACGGGGAAAAACTCGAAAACCGATTTGAATTGCCGGCCTACAAGCTGATGAACCATTTACTGAAAACTATTGGAGAAGAAACCAATTGCGGACAATTTTTAGCTTTCGCCAAAGAAACCACTGCAGAAATTCACATGACCGCGGTGGATACGGATTACTTTTTTACCGCTAATGAAAACCGTGAAACATATGAAATTCTAAAACGTGTAACAAACAAGGTTTTTTATCACGAAATCGCATCGATACATGGTCATGATGCTTTTCTGATCGAATACGAACAATTAAACAAAATTCTTAAAAACTTATTTATATCAACTAAACTAAAAACAACCAAACAATCATGAAAATTTTAAAATTCGGAGGGAAATCATTGGCCTATGGCGAAGGTTTCGACAAAGCAATCAACATTATTCTAGACAAGGTCAAGCAGCAGGAAAAATTCGCAGTCGTAGTTTCGGCGATTGGAAATGCAACGGATGAGCTGGAAGAAATCCTTGAAAAAGCCAAGAAGAATGAAGTCTATCAGGTGCAACTGGAAAACTTCAAAAAGTATCAGAAAGGAAATTCCTCCGCCGATTTATCATCAGAATTCGAATTGCTTGAAAAATTATTTGAAGGGGTGACACTTTTAGGCGATTACAGCAAGAAAATCAAGGACAATGTATTAGCTCAGGGCGAAGTGATTTCAGGGAAAGTAGTCACTCAGGCATTAAAAGAAAAAGGAGTGAACGCCAATTTTTCAGATACCCGCCAATTAATCAAAACCGACGCAAAATTCGGAAACGCACAACCGGTCGATGTAATTTCCCGAAAGAACGTTCAAAATCATTTCTCTTCCAACAACGGCACCACCGTCAATGTCGTAACCGGATTCATCGCTTCAAGCACCGACGGAGAAACCACCACTTTAGGCCGCAACGGAAGCAACTTCACCGCTTCTTTACTCGCCAATTACTTAGATGCAGAAGAACTGCAAAGCTTCACCCACGTTGACGGTATCTTCACAGCAAACCCGGATTTAGTTCCCGATGCCAAAAAAATCGACCAGCTTTCTTTTGAAGAAGCTAACGAGATAGCCACTTTCGGCGCCACAATCCTTCACGCCAAAACCATCATCCCGCTTATTGAAAAGAAAATTCCGCTACGGATTTTAAACACCTTCAACAATACCCATAACGGAACCCTTATCAACTCTGAAAATTCCCGAAAAGGGATTAAATCACTTTCTGTTCTTGAAAATGTAACATTGGTAAACCTGGAAGGTCGCGGATTGTTAGGTAAACCTGGAATCGACGCGAGAATTTTCAGGGTTTTAGCTCAAAATAACATCAGTGTCAGCATTATCTCCCAAGGTTCTTCCGAGCGCGGAATCGGTTTTATTGTTGATGCCAAAGATGCGCAGAAAGCAAAAGCAGCTATCGAGGCCGAATTCGAACTGGATTTCTACACTCACGATGTAAGCAGTGTTTATTTAACGGAAAATGTTTCGGTAATTTCGATTATCGGACAGGAGTTGGCCACTTTCAACAAACCATACGATGCTTTAATCCGTAACCAGATTGTTCCGATTCTATTCAACAATACGGTTACCGGAAAGAACGTGAGCTTAGTGGTGGAAAGAGCTCAGCTCAAAAAAGCATTAAATGTGATCCACAGCGAAATCTTCGGGATTACCAAGAAAGTGAATCTGGTTATTTTCGGACACGGAACTGTTGGTCAGACGTTAATCAACCAATTGCTGGAATCCCGTGAAAATATTATACAACGCAAGGGAATCGAGTTAAATATCGTAGCGATTGCCAATTCCCGCCAATTCATTTTCGAGGCTAAAGGCGTTTCGAAACAATGGCAGACGGAGCTTGAAAACTCTCCGCAGAAATCTTCAATACAGACAATCCTTACTGCTGTAAACGAACATCATTTAGGGAACCTGATCGCGATTGATGCCACTGCAAGTAAAGATTTCGTAGCCAATTATGTAGAACTGATTAAAAATGGCTTTGACTTAGTTTCCGCCAACAAAATTGCAAATACCAAAGAATACAGCTTCTACAAAAACCTGCGCGAAAACCTGCAGTTCTATCAAAAGAATTATCTGTATGAAACCAATGTAGGTGCTGGATTACCGTTAATTGATACTATTCGCTTATTGCATCATTCCGGTGAAAATATCACAAGAATCCGTGGCGTTTTCTCAGGAACGCTGAGTTACCTTTTCAACACGTTTTCTGCTTCCGATAAGAATTTCAGTGATGTATTGAACGAAGCTATCGAAAAAGGTTTCACCGAACCGGATCCGCGCGAAGACCTAAACGGAAATGACGTCGGACGAAAATTATTAATCTTAGCCCGTGAATTGGATTTAAGCAACGAATTCTCCGAAGTGAAAATTCAGAATTTAATTCCTGAAAATTTAAGAGAAGGCAATGTTTCCGATTTCCTTACCCGTTTGGAAGAACTCAATCCTATTTACCTGAATACAAAAAACAATCAGGCCGAAAACCACGTTTTACGTTACGTAGGCGATTTGTCAGGCGATTTATCGGTAGAAAACGGCGCATCGCTTGAAGTCAGTTTAGTTTCGGTTTCAAAAGAAAGTTCGCTTGGACAGCTAAAAGGTTCGGATTCCATTTTTGAAATCTACACTGAATCCTATGGAGAACATCCAATCGTAATCCAAGGTGCAGGAGCAGGAGCAGCTGTTACCGCAAGAGGTGTTTTTGGTGACATCTTACGTCTGGCAGAAAAAAGCAAATAATTAAAAACAAACAACAAAACAATAAATAATGAGCAATTCAGAATTCGGCTTCGAAACCCAGGCCATACGTACCCAAACCGAAAGAACACAGTTTTTAGAGCATTCCGTACCGCTGTATTTAACCTCCAGCTTCGTTTTTGAAGATGCGGAAGACATGCGCGCTTCGTTCACGGAAGAAAAAGAACGCAACATCTACAGCCGGTTCACCAATCCGAATACAAGCGAGTTTGTAGAAAAGATATGCAAAATGGAAGGCGCCGAAGCGGGGTATGCTTTCGCCACCGGAATGGCGGCAGTGTATTCGACTTTTGCAGCTTTGCTTGATTCAGGCGATCATATTGTTTCGGTGGGAAGTGTCTTTGGATCGACGCACACGTTATTCACTAAATATTTCCCGAAATGGAACATCACCACGAGTTATTTCGATATCAATAAGCCGGAAACGATTGAGGATTTTATACAACCCAATACCAAAATCCTTTTTGCAGAATCGCCTACCAACCCGGCTGTTGATATTATTGATTTGGAATTATTAGGGCGAATTGCCAAAAAACATAACCTGATTTTAATCATCGACAACTGTTTTGCCACGCCTTATATCCAGAACCCGATTCAGTATGGTGCCGATTTAATAGTACATTCGGCCACAAAACTAATAGACGGGCAGGGAAGGGTATTAGGCGGGATTACCGTAGGCCGGGAAGATCTGATCCGCGAAATTTATCTGTTTGCCCGAAATACCGGTCCGGCTTTATCGCCTTTCAATGCCTGGGTATTGTCAAAAAGCCTGGAAACCTTACCGGTGCGTGTGGAGAAACACTGCGAAAATGCCTTGAAAGTAGCCGAGTTCCTTGAAAGCCATCCAAATGTAAAACAGGTGAAATACCCGTTTTTGAAATCGCATCCGCAGTATGAAATCGCCAAAAAACAAATGCGCTTGGGAGGAAATATTGTCGCTTTTGAAATCAAAGGCGGTATCGAGGCCGGACGTAAATTTTTAGATAGAATTGAATTATGCTCGCTTTCGGCAAATTTGGGCGATACCCGTACAATCGTTACCCATCCGGCGTCAACAACGCACAGCAAATTATCAGAAGAAGAGCGTTTGGCAGTCAGCATTACTGATGGTTTGGTACGCGTTTCCGTTGGATTGGAAACGGTACAGGACGTCATAAACGACTTAAAGCAAGCCTTGAATTTTTCAATTGAGTAACAATAAAATCTATATTAATTAATTATAGCAGAATAAAAATCTAAAAAGTAAATGAAAAAAGGTATATAGCGGAAAATATTTCTAAATGTGAATTTTATTATTACATTTGCACCGTTCTTATACAAACTGAACCGTTATCACGAAAGCTGGAGGGAATAGACCCGACGAAAGCTTAGCAACCTCCATCCGATGGAAAGGTGCTACATTCTAACTCGCCTTGGGCGGTATAGATAACTAAAGAATACGTTTCGTGTATTCTCCCTGTTTTCCTGATAACTTTTTATGTTTTCTTGAGCGAAGGGCTTGCGCTTTTTTGCAGTCCCTGTTCCCGCTATCCGCTGCAATCTTTTTTCGGATTTCCGAAAAAAGGATTTCCGCTACTATCGGGGCTATTTAAGAAACGAATTGAATTTTTGGAATCGCTGATGGCTAAAGGCTGTCCGCTGAAAGCTTATAAAATATGTCAAAAATACACGAAGCAATAAAAGAAAGAATCCTGATCCTGGACGGGGCAATGGGAACGATGTTACAGCACTACAAATTCGAGGAAGAAGATTTTCGTGGCGAGCGTTTCAAAGATTTTCCCCATCCGCTGAAAGGGAACAACGATTTGTTATCACTAACCCAGCCCGAAGCTGTGAAAGAAGTGCACCGTGCCTATTTCGCTGCCGGGGCGGACATCGTGGAAACCAATACATTTTCAGGAACGACGATCGGAATGGCGGATTATTACATGGAAGATCTGGTGTATGAATTAAACTATCAGTCGGCAAAAATTGCCCGCGAAGTAGCCGATGAGTTTACTGATAAACCAAGATTCGTAGCCGGTTCCATCGGACCCACCAACCGAACAGCCTCTATGTCACCTGATGTGAACGACCCGGGATTCCGTGCCGTGACCTTTGACGATTTGAGAATTGCCTATAAACAGCAGGTTGAAGCTTTATTGGATGGAGGAAGCGATATTTTATTGGTGGAAACCATCTTCGATACCTTAAATGCAAAAGCAGCCTTGTTCGCTATCGAAGAAGTGAAGGAAGAACGCAATATTGATATTCCGATCATGGTTTCGGGAACGATTACGGATGCTTCGGGAAGAACGTTATCAGGGCAAACGGTTGAAGCTTTCCTGATTTCCGTTTCGCATATTCCATTGTTGAGTGTAGGCTTCAATTGCGCATTAGGAGCCGATCAGCTGAAACCTTACCTAAAGCAATTAGCCCATAACACGTCGTTTAATGTCTCAGCACATCCAAACGCAGGATTGCCGAACGCTTTCGGAGAGTACGATCAGACACCCGAAGAAATGCAGGCGTTAATAAGAGAATATCTCGAAGATAATTTAATCAACATTATAGGTGGCTGCTGCGGCACCAACCCGGACCACATTCGCTTAATTGCCGAAGTGGCAAAAGATTTTAAACCAAGAACACTAGAAGTAGAGGCATAATGACGCAAGGAGCAGGTAATAAATTTTTAAAGCTTTCGGGTCTTGAACCCCTAATCATTACACCCGAGAGTATTTTCGTGAATGTCGGTGAGCGTACTAACGTCACCGGCTCACGAAAATTTTTACGATTGATTAAAGAAGAACAATACGAGGAAGCACTTGATATCGCGCGTGCCCAGGTAGAAGGCGGCGCACAGATTATCGACATCAACATGGACGAAGGAATGTTGGACGGCGTGTATGCCATGACCAAATTCTTAAACCTGATCGCTTCCGAACCGGATATTTCACGAGTTCCTGTAATGATCGACAGCTCGAAATGGGAGATCATCGAAGCGGGATTAAAAGTGGCACAAGGAAAATGCGTCGTGAATTCCATCAGTCTGAAAGAAGGCGAGGAAACGTTCATTCATCATGCCAAATTGGTGAAACGCTACGGAGCAGCTGTAATCGTGATGGCTTTCGATGAGGTCGGTCAAGCTGATAATTTAGAGCGCCGTATCGAAATTTGTAAGCGTTCCTATGATATTTTGGTCGATAAAGTTGGTTTTCCTGCCGAAGACATCATTTTCGATCCCAACATTTTTCCGGTCGCAACGGGAATGGAAGAACACCGTCGTAATGCCTTAGATTTCTTCCTGGGGACCAAATGGATTCGCGAAAACCTTCCGTATGCCAATGTGAGCGGAGGCGTGAGCAATGTTTCGTTCTCATTCAGAGGAAATGACAAAGTACGTGAAGCTATGCATTCGGCGTTTTTGTACCACGCAATTCAACACGGAATGTCGATGGGAATCGTAAATCCTGAAATGTTGGAAGTGTATGATGAAATCGACAAAAACTTACTGGAACATGTTGAAGACGTTTTGCTCGACCGTCGCGATGATGCTACAGAGAGACTTTTAGATTTAGCCGAAAGCTTCAAAGGCGACGTAAAAATCAATGAGAAGCAAATTCAGGAGTGGCGCAGCGGCTCGGTTCAGGATCGATTGACGCATGCTTTGGTAAAAGGAATCGACGAATTTATAGAAATCGATGTGGAAGAAGCACGTCAGGAAGCAGCGAGACCAATCGAAGTTATAGAAATCAACCTGATGACAGGTATGAATGTCGTAGGCGATTTGTTCGGAAGCGGGAAAATGTTTTTACCACAAGTAGTGAAATCAGCCCGGGTGATGAAAAAAGCCGTAGCGTATTTGTTGCCTTATATCGAAGCCGAAAAAGACGGAAAGTCATCCAGTGCCGGAAAAGTACTGATGGCTACCGTAAAAGGCGATGTGCACGATATCGGTAAAAATATCGTATCCGTGGTTTTGGCCTGCAACAATTTCGAAATCATCGATTTAGGAGTGATGGTGGCGCCGGAAAAAATCATTGAAACTGCTGTCAGAGAGAATGTCGACATTATCGGTTTGAGCGGCTTGATTACGCCTTCGCTGGATGAAATGGTTTATCTGGCTAAGGAAATGGACAAGCGCAATATTAAAATTCCGATTATGATTGGTGGCGCAACAACTTCGCGGGCACATACGGCTGTGAAAATAGCACCTGAATATCGGGAAACAGTTGTTCATGTGAATGATGCTTCCCGGGCGGTAACGGTAGCCGGAAACTTGTTGAATAAGGATAAGAAACTATATGCCAGTACCATTCGCGCAGAATATGAGACTTTTCGCGAAACGTTTTTAAACCGCCAACGCGATAAAAGCTATCATACGATTGAAAAAGCAAGAGCCAATAAACTGCAATTGAATTGGGAAGAATACCAGCCTAAAACACCAAATTTTATCGGCGTAAAAACCGTTGAAGTGAAATTGGAAGAACTGGTCCCTTATATCGATTGGACACCTTTTTTTGCATCATGGCAATTGTTCGGGAAATATCCTGCGATTTTAACCGACAAAGTAGTGGGTGAACAGGCGACGATTTTGTTCGACGACGCACAGCGAATGCTGACCCAGTTATTAGACGAAAACTGGCTTCAGGCAAAAGGCATATACGGCATCTTCCCGGCAAGTCAGGTAAATGATGATGATATTGAATTGTATGACGAAAACGGAAACGTATTGGAAACGTTTTTGACATTACGTCAGCAATCGCAAAAAACAGTGGGCGCACCAAATATTGCATTAGCAGATTTTATCGCGCCAAAATCGGAAGGAAAACAAGATTACATGGGTGCTTTTTGCGTAACCACAGGTTTTGGAGTTGACGAAAAAGCTAAAGCCTTTGAGGAAGCTGTAGACGACTACAGTTCTATCATGGTAAAAGCACTCGGAGATCGTTTCGCGGAAGCTTTTGCAGAATATTTGCATGAGAAAATCCGTAAGGAAATCTGGGGTTATGCTACCGAAGAACGTCTTTCCAATGATGAGTTAATCAAAGAGGAATACAAAGGAATCCGTCCGGCACCTGGCTATCCTGCCTGTCCGGATCATTTGGAAAAACCAACCATCTGGAAACTATTGGATGTGGAAGAAAAAATAGGTGTGACCTTAACCGAAAGCATGGCGATGTGGCCGGCTTCTTCCGTTTCCGGCTATTATTTTGGACATCCGGAGAGCAAGTATTTCGGACTCGGGAAAATAAAAGAAGACCAGGTGAGAGATTACGCCAAACGACGAAACTGTACTTACGAATACGCCGAAAAATGGCTGAACCCAAACATAGCAGATTAAAATAGTCATAAAGTGAAAAGTCATAAAGTCTATAAAGTAGGCTTTAGATTTAAACTTCAAAAAATATAAATGATTAAAAATAGTCGAAAAGTAAAAATCATTAAAAATTTTCCACTTTCGACCTTCAACCTTTAAGACCTATAAAATGAAAGTAACGCAACATATAGAAAACGCCAACGGGAGCTCACTTTTTTCCTTTGAGATTTTGCCGCCTTTAAAAGGACAGAACATCCAG
>NZ_CAMLMK010000057.1 GCF_946481155.1 uncultured Flavobacterium sp. | reverse complement strand
TCATGAATTTATAAAAAGTATAATGTGAAATTCCGTAACAGATAATTATGATCTGCAGAAAAACCTGTTGCTTTAAGTAAAATTTATTGATGAAGAACATTCCGATCTGAACCACAAAAAGCAATGCACTTATCAGCAGCCAGAAGCTTTTTCGATCACTCTTATTGAAATAATTCGTCACGGCCAATCCACCGAGCAATGCGGTAAGAAACCCATTGAGTATCCAAAGATAATAACTGCTGCCCAGTGCCTCTTCCACCAGATTTATAAGATACAGATAAACAAACAAAAAGGGCAGGCAAGTCAAAAGTGTTGTCTTCCATTTTTTATCTTCTATAGCTTTGTAAACTAAAACCACCATTAAAAACCGGAAGATTACTGAAGCTGAAACTGCCAAAATCAGACTCATCTCCGAAGTATGATTAAACAAAAAGGAAGCTACCTGGTAAAAAAATAAGGCCAGAAAATAGACATAGTTTCTTACTTTGGAAGAATACAGATACAGCAGCATTAAAATTGGAATTCTCGAAAATCCCAGAATGGTTTTGTACGGCTGAAAATCGAAGTAAACACAGATACTGTAAACCAAAATCACAGCAAAGTAGAAAATACTTATACTCTTAATAATCTTATTATTGATTTGAGTATCCATAACTTAAAGTTAGCCATTTTTTTTCATTTTTTCCTTCTTTTTCCTCTTCAAACGAGTTCTTATTTACAGATTCATCAGCCAAAGTTTTCTATTTTGAATAATCCTACAAATTTGCTAACTTTGGTGAACAAAACCTCCACCAATGAGCATTTCCATAAGACAGGCCACGGCTGAAGACATACCTCAAGTTTTAGAGATAATCAATCATGAGATAATTCATTCTACCTCAATTTGGGAGTATGACATCCGGACATTAGAGCAGCAAATGGCAATTTTTGATGACAAGAAAGCGAAAGATTTCCCTTTTATTGTTGCTGAAAAAAACGGGATGATTGTAGGTTTTGGAACGTATGGCCCGTTTCGTTTTAAGATTGGCTATAAATTCACTGTCGAGCATTCGGTTTACATTCATAAAGACTTTATCGGAAACGGCATTGGCAGTACGATTCTAAACGAATTAATCGAATTGGCAAAACTCCAGGACCTTCATACAATGATAGGTGTTATCGATTCGGAAAACATGGGCAGTATTTCCTTTCATGAGCGCTTGGGCTTTAAGAAAGTTGGTCATATTAAGGAAACCGGATTTAAATTCGGAAGATGGCTGGATTCTGTTTTTGTGCAACTGCTCCTAAAATAAAAACCCCAAACCTGATTGCTCAGAATTTGGGATTTCCTTTTTTGTAATTGGTATTTTTTAACCTTTTATCCAGTCGGTGATTTCTTTATCGGTAGGTAAAACACGCGGGCTGATAACATTCTCCAACTCGCCTTTTTCGTTGATCAGGTATTTTTGGAAATTCCATTCCACTTCATTGTCTTCCAATCCGTTTTTAGATTTTTCGGTCAGAAAATGATACAACGGATGCTTGTCGTTACCTTTTACGGAGATTTTCTCCATCATTGGGAATGTTACGCCGTAATTTCTGCTGCAAAATGTTTTAATTTCTGCGTTATTTCCAGGTTCCTGTTCCCCAAAATTGTTGGCAGGAAAACCTACTACTACAAAGCCTTTGTCTTTAAATTCATTATAAAGATGCTGTAATTGCTCGTACTGTGGCGTTAAACCACATTCTGAAGCTGTATTGACCACCATGATCTTTTTTCCTCTAAGAGTAGCAAAATCAAATTCTTTTCCTTCAATGTCCTTTACCTTAAACTGGTAAATGTTTTGTGCGGTTGTCACTTTATTTTCCTGAGCTGTTTCCATTGTTTTTTTCTTTTGTGTTTGCCCCTGACATCCCAATAAAAACAGGAGTCCGAAGGCTAAAATTAAATTTTTCATTCTAAATTATTTTGTATAAAATTAATCAAATTGCAAGTCTTGAAGCCTATTTTGATTGTAAAATTTTGTTAAACAAAAAACCCACAATCTTCTCGATTATGGGTTTTTTATTATTTTTTAAAATACTTTTTATATTTAAAATACGCTGCGATTCCGAGAAGTGCTACCAAAGCAACTGAAATGTAGACGAAATTAGGCGTTACCACTTTATCTCCTTTAGCATAGGAATGCAATCCGGTCAGATAGAAGTTTACTCCGAAGTAGGTCATCATAATCGAATAGAATGCAATAATACTTGCGAAATTAAAAACCCATTTTCCGCGAAGTGCCGGAACGAATCGCATATGAATCACAAAAGCATAAACCATAATACTGATTAAAGCCCAGGTTTCTTTCGGGTCCCAGCCCCAATAACGGCCCCAACTCTCATTAGCCCATTGCCCGCCTAAAAAGTTTCCGATGGTCAGCATTACTAAACCAACTGTAAGTGCCATTTCGTTGATAATGGTTATCTCTTTGATATTAAGCTCCATTTTCTTCTTGTTCTTCTCATTGGTCAACAACATTAGAAGTAATGAAACAATCCCAAGAATCATCCCTAAAGTAAATGGCCCGTAACTCGCCACGATTACCGCAACGTGAATCATTAACCAATAGGAATTCAATACTGGTTGTAAGTTTGCAATAGCAGGATCCATCCAGTTCCAGTGTGCGATCATAAGAACCATCGCGGCTACGAAAGCTGTTGAAGATACCGTTAATTCAGATTTTCTTCCGAATATCAATCCGAATAACATGGTGGCCCAACCTACATAAATCATCGATTCGTAAGCATCACTCCATGGCGCATGGCCTGAAATATACCAACGCACGATTAGTCCAACCGTATGTAAAACAAATAAAAATCCAATAATTACGTGACTAATCCTTACCAAATTACTGATAATTTTGCCCGAATTGAAGATTTTGATGATTACAAATAAGAACATCAGTACCCCGGCATACATATACCACGAAAATAACTTTTTGAAGATATCATATTTGTTATACATAATCTCCGAATCGATCTTCTCTTCTGTGGGATAGACTTCTTTTCCGTATTTTTTCTGGAATTTGATTAATCCGGTCAGATAGGTATCAGCAGCTTTGTAATTTTTCTTAGTGGGCACTTCATCTAAAGCCGACAAATACAACGGAATCACGTTTTTGGTAAACAAAGAATCGATTCCCGTCAAACCTGTTTCGTTAAGTTCTAAATGCGACACCCATTTGTTGTTTTTGTCAAACGGAATCGGGAATACTTTTAAGATTTGTCCGCTTAACGCCGAATATAATAAGTTTACTTTCTTATCCGTTTCAATGAAATCTTTCTGGAACTGATTAGGGACCGCCGCTTTATAGGCTTCATCCAAATACGGTGACAATTTATAATTTCCTCTTTCATCGAAGAACTTCATCAGGGAAACATATTTGACATCTTTATCGGCACCAATCATGTTTCTGATACTGTCATTTCCTTTCTTGATATAGATAATCGGAACGCTGTACCAAACCTGCGGGAACTGTGTCATGGAAAGGAAAACCTGATCCGAATTCATGTCTTTATAGGTGTCACTTTTACTTACTTTACGCAACAATTCCGATGAAAACGTATTGATCGGCTTCATACGGCCTCCCTGGTCCTGAACAATCAGTCTTCCGAATTTGGCAGCGTGTTCTTCAGAAACTTTATATTTTGAAATCAACGAATCCACTTGTTTTTCCGTTGGCATTTTGGGCTGATGCTGTTCATGCTGTGCCATCATTCCGAAACTGAAGAATAAAGCAATAACTGTTAAAGCTGCCTTCTTTTCTTTTACCTTTTTCAGTTTACGTTTTAAATCGCCAAAACGCGAGTCTTTTGTAAACAGCACTCCCAACATACCTGCAAACAACAGGAAGTAACCAATATAAGTAACCCATGTGCCCCAGAAATCGTGGTTTACCGAAAGAATCGTCCCTTTTTCGTCCGGGTCAAAAGAGGCCTGGAAGAATCGGTATTCGCGATAATCCAAAATATTGTTCATGAAAATCCTTGCATCGAATTTATTCTTCTTTTCCGTGTCTTCTACAGTTACCTGGCTTTCAAAACCGGAATAGCTTTTCTCCGTTCCCGGGTATTTTGAAGCAATAAAATCGTTCAGCTTGATTTTAAAAGGTGTTTCGTAGACTTTACTTCCATACATGAAAGTATATTCCAGATTACCCAATTTAAACGATTGCGGTACGCCTACTTTTCCTTTGGAACCCAGTAAAGTCACTTCTTTTTCCTTTCCTTCATTCTTAACAGTAAGAACTAATGCATCATCGGTATCTTTATCGGCGTAATCGCCATTTGATTCGTATACCACTTTTCCTTTCATGGCAGGCTCCGGAATTACGAATTGCGCTCCGCCCATATTGTAAAGTGAGCGCAACATTAATGGCTGGATTTTATCTTTCTCCACAGTCCCCTGAAACTTGTCTGCCATTCGCATGAAGTTTCCGTCGAAAGGTGTCTGAATTGTATAAGCCTCGCTGATTTTTGTAATATTTACAGCACCCTGCGTAAATTTATTGAAGGCAAAAAGTACGTTGTGAATATTCTGAACCTGACCTTCTTTCAGGAAATGCTCGTGGCGTGTCCCGTCTCCGGATTCTACTAATTTTAAGTAATGTACTCCGTTTGCATCTTCCTTAATTACTTCTTTAGCCCCCATAATGAACTCTTTGTATTCGATTTCAAACGGGATTTCGTCAAATTTTTCGTTGATGGAAAAATCATTATCCGTGGCGGGTGACATCAGCAATTGTTTTTCGAAAGTACGGCGCTTCATTTCGCCTTTATAATTTCCGTCGACAAAAACATTCAAAAACACTTTTTCAGAAAAAATCTGATTGGAAGATTCGCCTTCGCGGATGGGCATTACCCCTTCATAGCTTATATAACGCGTGATGAAAGCTCCAATAATAATCAGGATAAAAGCTAAATGCAGCAATAATGAAGCCCACTTACTTGGTTGTAGCAATTTATATCTTTTGATGTTCCCGATGAAATTAATCACGAAGAGCACCATTATCGCCTCAAACCATTTTGTATTGTAAACTAAAATTCGTGCAGTATCAGTATTGTAACTGCTTTCAATGAAGGTTCCGGTGGCCATTGCTACGGCAAAAGCAAGAAACAAAACGGCCATTAAACGGGTTGAAAACAGGAAGGAAAATATTTTTTTATCCATGACGGAAATCGGTTTTTACAAATTGTCGCGAAGATACTTAAAAACAACGTTTTGTTAACGGTTTTTAACGTATTTTAAGAAATAAAAAGCGTGGTTGGAAATTCCGCCCGGGCTTTGTTTTTTATATTAAATTCAGATTTCGGCCTGGAAACAGATATAAAGTCGTCTTTCATGATTCCGTTGTCATAACTTAGCCGGTCATACGTAAAATCTGCTGCAAAACGAAGGCTATTAATTTCAGTCAATAGTAAGTAATTGTTACCTTTGCCGAAATTTAGCATTATGGAAAACATATATATAGGATATCATTTTACGGTTGAGCCGAAAGAACCGGGTTCGGAAATTTTGGTTGCCGAATTGGGAGAAACTGCGTTTGAAAGCTTTATTGAAACGGAAACCGGCATTTCGGCTTTTGTTCAGAAAGAGCTTTGGACTGAAAATATTTTAGATGATATTCAGATTCTACATTCGGATGAATTTAAAATCGATTATACTTTTGAAGAAATTGAGCAGGTAAACTGGAATGAAGAATGGGAAAAGAATTTTGACCCGATTGATGTAGACGGAATTTGTCATGTCCGCGCTCCTTTCCACGAAAAAACGGATGCTAAATACGATATAATCATCGAACCGAAAATGAGTTTTGGAACAGGGCATCATGAAACCACTCACATGATGATCCAGCATCTTCTGGAAACAGATGTTACTGATTTAAAAACCCTTGACATGGGCTGCGGAACAGCGATTCTTGCAATTTTAGCTGAAATGAAAGGCGCAAAACCTATTGATGCCATTGACATTGATAATTGGTGCTACCTGAATTCCATTGAAAATGCTGAACGCAACAACTGCAAGCATATAACTGTTTACGAAGGCGATGCGTCTTTATTAACCCAGGGACAAAAATATGACCTTATCATTGCCAATATCAACAGAAAT
The DNA here is from genome assembly GCF_946481155.1 of uncultured Flavobacterium sp. Next base: position 12,999 of record NZ_CAMLMK010000057.1, on the reverse strand, counting down.
ATTTTGTTGAACGACATGCAGGCTTATGTAAACTGCCTGAATAAAGACGGCATATTATTATTGAGCGGTTTTTATGAAGAAGACATCCCATTTATTGACGCAAGTTGCACTGAGAAGGGCTTAACCTATGTTAAAAAGTTTCAAAAGAACAATTGGGTTTCTTTAAAATACGTAAATTAGCACTTTATTTCATTACAATAACCTGATTATGAGCGTAAAAGAAAAAGTAAAAGAAAAGGTTTCGATAAAAGAACAGTTAACGATTAACAACGAAATCATTTTATTTAATGACGATGTGAATACTTTTGACCACGTTATTGACACTCTTATACGTGTTTGCGAGCACGATGAATTACAGGCAGAACAATGTGCGCTTCTGGTTCATTATACGGGAAAATGTACCGTAAAAACCGGTCCGTACAATGCTTTGAAGCCGCAATGTTTAGAGCTTTTAGATGCCGGCCTTAGCGCCGAGATACAATAAAACAGATGGCAAGATTGCAGTTTTACAGATTGCAGAGAACTTTAAAAATAAATTCCACTACTTCATTTGAAAATAGTGGAATTTGTTTTTTTAGAAACGTCGTCTTTTGCGTTCTGCTACCAGAAATCTGCTATCTGATTAATGAGGTAATTTATCTTTGAAAACCCCGTAAAGGTAGGTTCCCAATAATGCGCCTGCCAAAACAAGTACAATTCCGTAGAATCCGGCACCCAGAAGAATAAAGATAGGTCCCGGGCACGATCCAACCAATCCCCATCCAAGTCCGAACAATATTCCGCCTATTATATAACGGGGGAAACCTTTTTCTTTATCCTGAATTTCAATCGGTAAACCTTTGATATCTTTCAGGTTCTTTCTTTTGATTAGTTGTACGCCAATAACGCCGGTAAAAACGGCAACACCTATGATTCCATACATGTGAAACGACTCAAAGCGGAACATTTCATAAATACGATACCAGGAAACGGCTTCTGATTTTGTCAATACGATTCCGAAAATGAAACCGACCAGAACAAATTTTATTAAGTTGAAAAATTTCATAATCTGCTATTAAAAAATTAGAGGTAAAAGAAAATGCGCCATTATCAGTCCGCCAATAAAGAATCCTATAACGGCAATCAGCGAAGGTTTTTGGAAATTACTCAGTCCCGAGATGGCATGACCGGAAGTACATCCGCCGGCATAACGCGTACCGAAACCTATCAATAAACCTCCGACTAAAAGAATGATAATTGTTTTCGGTGATTTCAGGGCTTCCCAACCGAAAAGACTTTCCGGACCTAATTTCCCGTCTGGCGCTTCAATATTCATGGCCGCTAATTGTTCTACCGTTTTCGGGTTAAGCACCACTCCGCTTCCGTCGCTCAGGAAATGAACAGCAACAAATCCGCCCAAGATAGCACCTAAAACTACGGCAAGGTTCCATTTTTGCTCACGCCAGTCGAATTTGAAAAAATCAACATTCTTTCCTGCTCCGACCATGGTGCAGATCGTTCTTAAATTAGATGACATACCAAAAGATTTGCCGAAGAAAATAAGGGCCAGCATCACTGCTCCTATCAAAAACCCTGAAATATACCAGGGCCACGTTCCATAAAATGAGTACATATCTGTTTCTTTTTTGACAAAAGTAATTATTGGCGTAAGATTTTATGTAACAAACATTACATATTTTTCGTTACAATGAAATAATCCTTTAAATTTGGGTTACCAAAATCATAAATCAGGAATGAAGAATTTTACCGTTGAGATTAAATGGGCAGTACTTTTTGCTTTGGCATTATTAGCGTGGATGTTTATGGAAAAATCACTGGGGTGGCATGATGTTCACATCGACAAACAGCCGATATATACCATTATTTTTGCATTGATTGCAATTTTGCTGTACGTATTGGCGCTAAAAGAAAAAAAGAGAACGATTTTTAACGGACAAATAGATTGGAAACAAGGATTTATTTCAGGGATTCTCCTGACAGTGTTTATTACTATTTTAAGTCCTCTTACCCAATACATTACCTATGCCATCATTAGCCCTGATTACTTTAAAAATGCCATTCAATATTCTGTTTTGCATAAAATAATGACCCAGCAGGCTGCTAATGAATATTATACACTGAAAAGCTTTATAATGCAGGGAGTATTTGATGCGCTTTCAAGAGGCGTGGTTACCTCGGCAATTGTAGCATATTTCATTAAATCAAAATAAGCATGTTTAAGAAAATCTTACTTCTGCATCTTTTAGTCTTAAGTTTTACTTCTTGTATAAGTACTAAATCAACAATAAAAAATATTGACAACAAAGCCATAAAACCGGTAATAAAGGACAATGCCTATATATTAACGGAATATGCTGACAGCAAAAAATACGGCTACAACCAGGACTATCCGATAAACATCGGAGTAGTTCAGCCAGTAAACGAAAATAAATACATTACTTATTTTTTTAATGGCATTGAAGGTCCGAATGGCGAGAAAATTTCATTTGAAAAAGTAGATACCTGCTGCCCCTTCCCTACAAAAAATGACAAAATGGGAGGAGGATTATTAAATATCTATGAAGTAAAATGGGACGGACTTTCAAAACCGATAAAACTGTATTTTAATGTTTACGAAAGAGGTAAGATAATGTGTCCGATTGGCTTAAGCATTAAAAAATCAGCGGCAAAAACTCAATAATTTTAAGAATATTATAAGATTTCCAACCTTCCAAGTACTTCAAAGGAAGGTTTTTTTATTATATCTTTGTAACACTTTTAGACAAAACGACTTATGAATTTACAAAACATACCACAGATTAAACATACCGACAGCGGAAATTTCTTTCTTCTTGCAGGGCCCTGCGCAATTGAGGGCGAAGAAATGGCCATGAGAATTGCAGAAAAAACCGTTGCTGTAACTGACAAACTTAAGATTCCTTATGTCTTTAAAGGATCTTTTAAGAAAGCGAATCGTTCAAGAATTGACAGTTTTACCGGAATCGGAGATGAAAAAGCGCTTAAAATCCTGCAAAAGATTTCCAGAGAATTTGGTGTTCCGACCGTTACCGATATCCATACTAATGAAGATGCTGTGATGGCCGCTGAATATGTTGATATTTTACAAATCCCTGCCTTTTTAGTGCGCCAGACGGATTTAGTGGTGGCAGCAGCAAATACAGGAAAAACAGTAAATCTGAAAAAAGGACAGTTCATGAGTCCGGAAAGCATGAAACACGCGGTTCAGAAAGTATTGGATTGCAATAACCAGAACGTTATGGTTACCGATCGCGGGACAATGTTCGGGTATCAGGATATGATAGTGGATTATAGAGGCATTCCAACTATGAAAGAGTTTGCTTCTACCGTACTTGACGTAACCCACTCCCTACAGCAACCAAATCAAATGGTGGGTGTTACAGGTGGTCGTCCGGAAATGATCGAAACTATCGCCAAAGCGGGAATCGCTGTGGGTGTAGACGGGATCTTCATAGAAACGCATTTCGATCCGGCAAATGCAAAAAGCGATGGTGCAAACATGCTGGATTTAAGCTTGTTTGAAGGTTTAATGACGAAATTGGTTGCCATCAGACAGACCATAAATAAATTTTAACGCTGTCTTTAAGTTTTTCAACAAAGACTATTTTTTAAATTACTACATAAAAAAAGAGACTATTTTCATAGTCTCTTTTTAATTTTTATATAAACTTGAGCATTATTCAATTTCGAATGCCTGGCTTTCGTTTGGACCTGCAGCTCTGGAGTTTAAAGCTTTTTTCGTTGAATCGATAACGAAAGCAACAAAACGCAGGTTAGTCGTATTCACGTTAGCAGGAATGTTGTATGTAAATGATTGTGTATATTCATCACTCACAACAAATGATCCAGGAATAGTTTCTCCTAAAATACTGCTTGTCAATACACCTCTTAATACATTATCATGATCAAAGTTTGCAATAGTGCTTGCTCCACCATAGTAAGAAGTATAATTTGTTTGATTGTATGTTAAATTATCTTCTACAGCATATACAACTAATTTAAGGTTTGAGAAACTTGCTCCAAATTTAGCTTTCACTTCAACAGTAGCGGTATTTCCTGAAACCGAAGTATTCATTGCTATTCCCATTTTTGGATTAATACCAGTAGTTAAAGCAACAGCTTGGTTTACATGACTTGGCTCTGGATAACCCCACTCTGTAGTTCTGTTTAACATAGCTGTTGGATATCCCTGAAGTCCGATTTGGCTTTCTAATGCGCTTGCACCTGAGAAGTTATAAGGATCGCTTCCTCTGTGGATTGCCACGACAACTGCATCAGTAGTTTGTTGCTCTGTCAAAGAAATTGCATGTGAAACTCTTGGGCAATATCCGCACCAGGTTCCGGTGAAATCTTCAATCAACACTCTTTTGTTGAAATTGATTACCTGATTTACAACTACCTGAATTGTTGGAGACGTAAATGTGCCAGTACCATTCGTATGAACAGCATAAACATCTAGTGTTCCATAAGTAGTTGGTGTGTAGCTGCTTCCTGTAATAGCAACACCATTAACATAAATTGTTGAAGTGTTTGTTACGTTTGTTGCATTGTTACCGGTAACCGTAAATACCAGTGCTTGTCCAGGATCTACCGAAGCAGAGCTACTTGTAACAGCAATAGCCGTTAACGGTGCCGGAGCATTTGTAACGATAACTGTAAGATTTGAAGAAGTTTTTCCCCCGTAAGTTGCTTTTACAGTAAATGTGCCTGCTACAGCTGAATTAAACACATTGCCTGAAATTGCAGTGTTGTTTACAGAAACGATTGCTTCTGACGTAACGTTTGTACCATCATTTTTTTTAACCGTGAAAGTAAAATCTTCCCCTGTATAACGGGTTACAAAATCTGAGGTTACTGCGATTGTAAAATCATTTCCTCCTTCTGAGCTTTCATCACTGCTACATGATGAAAAAATGCCTAAGCTGACAATAGTCAGCAACACTAATAGTTTTTTCATTGTTAAGTTTTTAGTTAGTTTGGTGGACAAAAAAATAACTTTTTTTTAACTAAAACAAATATTTTTCTGTTTATTTGCAAACAATTATCAACCCAAAGCTAAATTAACTATGAAAACCTCAACAATTATGCTGTTTTTACTGATTTTTTGCAAAATCAACGCACAACAAAAACTTCCAAGTGTAACTCTTAAAAATTTAGAATCGTCCACTGTCACCACCACGACGAATTTCAGCGAAAAGGACAAACTATATGTTTTTTCTTTTTGGGCCACCTGGTGCGCACCTTGCATTCAGGAATTAGACGCGATTAATGATGTCTACGCCGATTGGAAAAAAGAAGTTAATCTTGAAGTAGTCGCTGTTTCAGTAGATGATGCAAGAACAAACAAACGTGTTAAGCCGATGGTCAACGGAAAAGGATGGGAATACCAGGTTCTACTGGACACCAATCAGGAATTTAAAAGAAGTTTGTCCATTGCTAATGTACCTTACCTGATTATCGTTAAAAACAATGAAATAGTGTATGTTCAAAGCGGGCATTCACCGGGTGGAGAGAATGAATTGTTTGAAAAATTAAAGACGTTGTAATCCATGAAAAAAATCATTTATCTATCAGCCTTATTATCATTTTCGTTACTTACAGCTCAAGAACAGGAACAAACCCAGGATAGTGTTAAAAAAAAGAAAATCACTGTTTATGGCGGACTGGAATCCAATTCGCAATGGTATCTGAACGATCCGGAACGTGAAATTACCCATCCGGAAGAGCCATTCCGATCTAACAATTATTTACAGGTTAATGTAAACTACGGAAGATTTACAGCAGGAATTCAAGGGGAAGCTTATGAACCGATGGCATTGTTAAATTACAATCCGAAGTTTGAAGGAACGAATGTCGGGACATATTACTTAAATTATAAATCCAATAAACTGGATCTTACCGCAGGTTATTTCTATGAGCAGTTCGGAAGCGGAATTTTATTAAGAAGCTGGGAAGACCGTTCGCTGGGAATTAATAACGCTTTACGCGGTGGCCGTGCAATTTTCAGGCCTACAGCAAACATGACGTTTACTGCTTTATACGGAAAACACAGAACAGGTTTTGATGTTACGGATTCCGATACTTATGGCTTTAATTCCGATATCAATTTAGCCGGATTTTTACATAAAGACAGTTTTGATTTGACGTTCGGATTTAGTTATGTGGGCCGAGATGAATCAATTCCGTTTTCCGTTGTTGATCCGAAATTCAATAAATTAACGTCAGCGTATGCAACACGAGTGAGCTTTTCTAAAAATGCCTTTTATTTCTCCGGTGAATATAACATCAAAGAAAAAGATGCTATTTTAGAACGATCAGATGTAAATTACGATTTTGTAAAACCGGGAAATGCCTTGATAGTCAATTTTGGTTATTCGAAAAAAGGATTGGGGTTTGATGCCACGCTTCGCAGAATGGAGAACATGACCTTTTTATCCGAACGTCAGCCCGAAGTTTATGCCCCGGAAATCAGCAGTTTGTACTATAATGACCGTATGATGAATTTTATCCCGGCTTTAACTAAGCAACATCATTCCAACCTGGCAAATATTTATGTGTATCAGGCACAAAGCAGAGTGGCAATGCAAATGGATGAGCAGGTTCAGAAGTTTGGTGAAATCGGAGGTCAGTTAGATTTCTTCTATGAGTTTAAGAAAGGCTCTTCTTTTGGAGGAAAATATGGAACAAAACTTTCACTGAACATGTCAAATTGGTTTAATTTAAAAGCCGATTACCATTATTTTGATAGTGAAGGGAATTACAACCCGGATTATAGTACAGAGTTTTTTGGCGGAAATGAAAAATATTTTTCAGATTACAACATAGAAATCGCTAAAAAGCTGTCTGCGAAATTTAAAGGCACTTTTGGGTATATTAACCAATATTACAATAATAAATACATCCAGGGAATCTTCCAGAATACTGTAGTTAAAACCCATATCGTGAACGCAGAAGGTGTCTATAATTTCAAAGGAACCCGTGCAATTACCGTTGGCCTTGAACATATGTGGGCCGACAGTGATCGAAAAAACTGGGCTTCCATGTTAGTTGAGTACAATCACGATGCGAATTGGTCCATTTTTGCATCCGATATGTATAACTACGGTTTTGATGAAAACAGTCATTTGATTTCAGAAACGGATACTTTTGATATTCACTTCTATAATGTCGGAGGTGCATACCGTCGAGGAAGTACACGATTTACAGTTGGCTATGGGCGTCAGCGTGGCGGTCTGGTATGCTCTGGTGGCGTGTGTCGTAACGTTCCTCCAAGTACCGGAGTGTCATTTTCCCTGACTACTTCTTTTTAATACTTATATGTAAATTAAAAGCCTCAAAAAAATTGAGGCTTTTTTTATTTCTGTAAATTTGTCTTTCCTACAAAAAAACATTGAATAAAACTTGCGCAATTAAAGAATTATAACTTCCTTTGTTTTTCAAAGTACTTTTTATATGGACACTCAACATTATTTGCAGGACTTAAAAGAAATCAAAGAATTGATGAACAAATCATCACAATTCATTTCTTTGAGTGGTTTATCGGGAATTTTAGCCGGGATCTATGCTATAATAGGCGCAACAGTTGCCTATTACCTAATTGAGAACCATGACGGAAGCATAATAACACTGGAAAGCAAAACCTTCCGGATGCTTGTAGTAACGGCAATAGTAGTATTTGCTGCCTCCCTATTGACAGCCTATTTTCAAACGGTAAGTAAAGCGCGTAAAGTTGGCGAGAGTGTTTGGAATGCTTCTTCAAAAAGACTCTTAGTTAATTTTTTAATTCCACTGCTAACCGGTGGTATTTTCGTTGTATTATTATTACGAAACGGACATTACGGACTAGTTGCCCCAATCATGCTGATGTTTTATGGACTGGCCTGCGTGAATGCCAGCAAATATACGCTTAGAGATGTTCGATATCTTGGAATAACCGAAATTGTTTTAGGTTTACTTGCTGTAGAATTTTCGGGTTATGGATTGTATTTTTGGGTTTTAGGATTTGGGGTGAGTCATATTCTGTATGGTACCATTATGCATTTTAAATACGACAGAAAATAAACCTGTGAAAAATATACTCCAAAATATCAATAAGGCTTTCGATCATCGTATCCGTTTGGGTATTATGTCGATATTGATGGTGAATGACGGCGCCGATTTCAATACGCTAAAAGAACTGTTAGGCGTAACAGACGGAAATCTGGCCAGTCACGCAAAAGCGTTGGAGTCAGAGAACTACATTGTGATCGAAAAACAGTTTATAGGAAAGAAACCAAATACGAAATATGTAGCCACAAAAGAAGGACGCAAAGCGTTTCAGGATCATATTGATGCGCTTGAAAAATTAATTACACCACCAACGAAATAGCGGTAAAAAAGACGCCACTTTTTTTTATTCTTTAACTTTGAAATTCAAAGTTCTTTTAAATATAAATAATTAAAAATTAAAACAATTTAATAACCAAAAAACTGTCAATCATGGAAACGCAAGACCAACATCCAACTGAAAACCCAAATCAAATACAGCTCACGGTGAACACCTCAAGTAAATCTTTTCTCCAGTCGGCGACCGCAAAGATGATTATGGTGGGTATACTGACTTTAGTGCTATTGATTCCGCTGCAATACGTGAACGAATTAATTTCAGAACGCTCACAACGAAAAAAAGAAGTGGTTTCCGAAGTCACTAATTTATGGGGTGAAGACGTATTTTTCTACGGACCGATATTGCGTGTTCCTTATAAAAGCTACACTGAAACCGCAGTACTGGATCCTAAGACAAAACAAACGAGCATTCAAAGAAATGCTACCGTAAATTATGCTTATTTCTTTCCGGAAAAACTCAACAATAAATCTAACATAAAGAAGAATACCTCCCTGAGAAGAGGCATTTATAACAATGTGGTTTTTACAGCGGATATGCAATTTGATGGCCATTTCGGCAAACTCAATTATGAAAAATTAGGTGTCTCCGACGAAGATTTACTTTGGGATAAAGCCGCTTTGGTTGTAAAAACGACCAATCTGAAAAGCATCAAAAGCGACTTAAACATCAAACTGAACAATCAGACTTTCACTTTTGAGTCTAAAGATGAAGACGATAATTTCTACGGAACACTTGAAACAGGCCTATTCAATTATAAAACATTGGCCGCCGACAGTAAGCTCGATTTCAACTTTACAATGAAATATAACGGTAGCAATAGCGTGAAATTCATTCCGATTGGAAAAACAACACAAATCAGTTTAACTTCAGATTGGGAATCGCCAAGTTTCGAAGGTATGTTTGCTGCCAATGACAATACAAAATCCGTCACTAAAGAAGGCTTTCACGGCGATTGGAAAGTATTGGATATCAACCGCTCCTTCTCTCAACAATATGCTTCTAAAATTCCGAATTTAAACGGCTACTCCTTTGGTGTAAAACTTATAGAAACCGTAGACGAATACCAACAAAACGAACGCGCTGCCAAATATGGATTCCTGGTAATTGGGCTTACCTTCCTGATTTTCTTCCTGATCCAATCGGTGAACAAAATCAACATTCATATTTTCCAGTATACAATGTTAGGTCTGGCGCTGATCATGTTTTACACCTTACTGATTTCCATCACGGAGCATTCCAGCTTTTCACTTGCCTATCTCATCGCATCCATAGCAGTAATCGGAATGATTGTCCTGTACTCCGTCTCTATCCTGAAAACGAAGAAGTTCCCGCTCTTCATCGGACTGTCCCTGGCCGGTTTGTATACTTTCATTTATGTAATAATACAACTTGAAAACTACGCCCTGCTTGTGGGAAGCATCGGCTTGTTTATTATACTGGGATTAGTGATGTATTTCTCCCGAAAAATCGATTGGAACAACACTAATAGTTAACCACAAAAAAGCCCCCGTCGCAGCGGGGGCTTTTTTTATAGAGCATCTTTTCCAATATCATCTAATTCATTTTTGACTTTTTTATAGGCAATCAGTTTTCCTGAAAACTTAAACAGCAGATAATTCAGCAATCCTAATAATCCTAAGCCCAAAAACGTACCCAATAGGTAACCAAAGATATACGCCGAATCTTGATTCTCAAGTTCTTCATTCCGCAAGGAATTGATAACTCCAAATGCTAAAACGATAAAGAACAAAATACTGATTATCCTAAGGAAATAGCCAATTATCTTTCCCATTCTTATTTACCATCTACATAATCCTGCAGGTATTTGAATCTCTTGGTCAGTTGGCCGTTTTCGGTAATTTTGGCTCTTTCCAGAATACCATCTTTATCGTTGTTAAAGAAAGCCGGCAGCACATGCTCCAGGAACATTTCTCCAAAGCCTTCACTGGCATCTTTCGGTAATTCGCACGGCAAATTGTCTACCGCCATGACCACAACTGCAGCCGGGTGATTGACATCCACTTCTACCCCTTCACTTGGATAATATCCGTACAAAGGTTCCGCAATTGTTGAGGATCGCAGCGTACATTCGATCGGGCCATCAACGTCACAGGAAATATCGGCTACAACTTTTATCTTGTTATCCGGAGCGTTTAGCATTTCACGTGTTAAGATCACCGGTGAACCATTCGCGTAGAAATGACCGGCCATAAAAATATCAGACACTTTTGTAAAGCGCTCAAAATTGGAAATATACTCCTGCGGATGCGCATAAAAATCTTTCTTGGTAGCTTCCTGTCCGTCTTTACGCTTATTATAATCCATTACATCTAACTGCGTGTAAACAGGTTCGGTATAGCTTTTCGATAAATAATCTTCAGGAGAAACCTGTTTGATTTTCATAGCATCCAGAATTTCCTTTGCTCCCATTCCTACTTTTCCATGTCCGGTAAGAACAATTTTAATAGGCGGCAACATTGGTCGGCGCAAACGTTCTATAAGGGCAGCTTTGTCAGCTAATGTTTCTGCTTTCGGTAAATTGAATAATTCAAATTTAAGTCCGAACGCGCGGAAACCGTTGTATGCGCCAACAATTCCGGCATAACGTCCAAAACCGATTAAGCGGTTGTTACTTTCAGTAACGATAGTTTCGTGATCAATAAGCTCGATATTTTTTTCGAGGCAAGCAATAAGTAGTTTTCTGTTATAGGCCTGTTTTTTAATGGTGTGAGAAAAGAAAAAATATTTTTTATTTGGGATTAAGGCATCTACCGGCACTTCTTTTACGCCGATCAATACATCGCAATCGGTAACATCCTCAGTTACGTCAAAACCTAATTGTGCATATTCCTCATCGGTGAAAACACGAATGTCTGAGGATTCCACTTTAATTTCTGCCTGAGGAAACTTTTCTTTTAACTTAATTAATTCTGAAGGGGTAAAAACAACCCGTCGGTCCGGTGGGTTTTTTCTTTCTTTAATAATTCCGAATTTCATTTTTTGCATTCTTTGTGAAATTTTTATTATTGTTGCGATTTTTATAACAATAATTTAAATTTCACGGTTTAGTTCCGTTAGTTTTTATTTATTTCGCCCAAATGTAACATTTAATGGATAGCGGTGCAATTATTTTCTTCCTAATTTTTTTTAATCTCTTAACCTAAAGTTGGCGGTAATTTATATTTTAAATTTCATTGAAATATTTTTTCAGATAAGGATTCCGATTGAAAATTAAATACTTTAACTTTGTGGTCTGATTTTTGCAGGAATACTGCGGAAAATTACTTTACAACTTGGGGTCGACTGGTTTTGACAGCGAGTGGAATTGGAAAGTAAGCACGTCGAGAACTGGGACAATTCTCGTTAATAAAAGGTCTTAAAATTTTACACGGCGAAAATAATTACGCTTTAGCTGCTTAATCTGAATTATAGTAAGATTTGCCTAGTCCCTACCAGGTAGGGAAGCTGGATTCTCCTCGAAAGCCTTGGTTTATGGCGTTTGGATTAGGAGAACCGTAAAAGTAAACCTAGGAACGGTAATGCTTTGAATCCGTTCTGACACTAATTAAGCTAAGCAGAAAGTGGCTGTTCCTGGCCTTGCTTTTTGTCGAAAACCCAATCAGGGAATAAGCGTGTAGAAAGCTCTTCGATTGCTTGTTTGGACGAGAGTTCGATTCTCTCCGACTCCACTAAAAGCCTTTAAATATTTTTATTTAGAGGCTTTTTTTATGCTCTGATTATTTTTATCGGGAGCTGATCCTGCTATACGCTCTATCTTTTTATTTTTAAAGAAAAAAATAAAAAGGATGCCGCTGCTATCAGGGCTAGGGCATTGATTTTTGATTCACTTCCTGCTTTCACGTATCGAATCAGTCTAGGAAAAGATTTATTTAAAGGCTTTTTTTAACTGAACCCACTTCTTATATATCCCTAACAAATTGTACGGGATTATTTATTGATTGCTTGATAGTCGGAAATTTAAATTACTTCATCGATTAAATTAAGTTTAGTATTTCAGTTTGTATAAATTTAAATTCTAAATCCGACCTATTATGATGATGGCTATCCAAACACACACAGTAATCCTGGGCTTTCCGATTAAAGAAACTAGCTTTTTTGTGGAATCGACCCGAGAAAAACTTCTGCACCTGATCAACAACAATCCTTTCACGGTGGAATATTTTGGGGCAGAACTTGACAATAAAAACGATTATATGGATCCGGAACGACTGGAGATTAAAAACAGAACTTCCTACATCACCTTCCATTTCGATGTCGAGCCCAACCAAATTGTGGATTATATGCAGGACCGCGAGGCAATAAAAACAATGCTGACGGAAGTATTTGAAAAAAATCCAATCCGCGATGTTGAATATGAAGGCAAGGACCTTGAAGTGTTCTTATACTAACCCATAGATTCATTTATTTGTACTAATAGCTCAAAGTCTACCGAATTTGAGCTATTATTTTTTCATAGAGCGGGGTTTACTCCTGCTACTTCTGCCTTCTGCTTTGGATCAGCCTAAGAAAACATTTATTTTAAGGCTTTTTTATTTTTAAAAAAATTATACTATCATTGTATCCGGCTAAACAAT
>NZ_CAMLMK010000056.1 GCF_946481155.1 uncultured Flavobacterium sp. | reverse complement strand
AAAACAAGCTGCTTTTAGCCGATATCGGACACTTTGAAAGCGAAAGATTTACAAAAAATTATATAGTTGATTATCTTACGGAAAAAATTAGTAATTTTGCAGTCAATTTATCGGAAGAAAATACAAATCCAGTTAAGTACTTTTAGAATATGGCAAACGTTAAAGAACTAAGTGTAGAAGAAAAATTAAGAGCTCTTTATGATTTACAGTTGATTGACTCAAGAATCGATGAAATCAGAAATGTAAGAGGTGAGTTACCATTAGAAGTGGAAGATTTAGAAGATGAAGTAGCAGGATTAAGCACTCGTTTAGATAAATTAAAAAGCGATTTAGAGACCATCGAAGAGCAGATCAAGGACAAAAAGAATGCTATCGAAGGACACAAAGAATCTATCAAGAAATATTCAAATCAACAAAAAGAGGTTCGTAATAACAGAGAATTCAACGCTTTAACAAAAGAAGTTGAGTTTCAGGAATTGGAAATTCAATTGGCTGAGAAGCATATCAAGGAAATGAAAGCTTCCATCGAGCACAAAAAAGTGGTTCTTTCGGAAACTAAAGAAAAATTAGACGCTAAACAAAGTCACTTAAAACATAAGAAAGCTGAATTGAGCGCTATTATGGCTGAAACGGAAAAAGAAGAAAACTTCCTGTCCGGTAAATCAGAAGAGTTCCGCGGACAAATCGAAGACCGCTTATTAGGTGCTTACGACAGAATCCGTACCAGCGTGAGAAACGGTTTAGCTGTAGTTTCTATTGAGCGTGGCGCTTCGGCAGGATCGTTCTTTACCATTCCGCCGCAAACGCAGATGGAAATCGCGTCCCGCAAGAAAATCATCACCGATGAGCACAGCGGAAGAATCTTAGTAGACAGCTTATTAGCTGACGAAGAAAAAGACAAAATTCAGCAATTATTTGCGAAAATATAGTTACCTTAAAGCTTCCTAACGGGAGCTTTTTTTATGAAAATTCTAAACAAAATAGTTTACTTCATTTTCACAAAATCCATCGGGTTATACATCAACCTGATGAGTTACGTATTTCCGAAAAGAGCCGGCCAGCTGGCTTATAAATTTTTCAGCGAGCCGAGGGAAGGAAAAATTTTCCCCAATGCTATTCCCGACATTCTAAAAGAAGCCGAACATGAAGTCGTATTGCAGGATGATTACAGCATCCAAACGTATACCTGGAGAGGCAACGACCAGAAAATCCTTTTGGTTCATGGCTGGGAAAGCAATGCATCGCGCTGGGAGCAGTTCATCAAGCAATTAAGAAAATCCAAAAGCACCATTATCGCTTTGGATGGGCCGGCACAAGGACTTTCCAGCGGTACCGAATTCAACATCCCGCAATATGCAAAATATGTGGATGCGCTGATTCAGAAATTCCAGCCACAATATATTATCGGACATTCCATGGGTGGTGCCACCTGCTTGTACTATCATTACAAATACAAAAATCCTTTGCTCCAGAAAATGGTAATCCTGGGTGCGCCAGGTGAATTTAATGTGCTCCTTGATAATTATAAAAAAACCATCAGCCTTAACGATAAAGCTTTTGAATTGCTGAAAGCGAAATTTGTGGAACGGTTTGACATTCAGCCTTCCGATTTCTCAGGAAAGAAGTTTGCTTCCACATTTGACCTGAAAGGATTGATTGCACATGACATTGACGATGATGTAGTGTCTTTTAATGAAGGAAAGGATATAGCCAATGCATGGAAATCGTCACAATTTATTGAAACTAAAGGATTGGGACACAGCCTGCACGACGAGCATTTGTACCAGCAAATCAGTGATTTCCTTTTTGATATATAGCAAAATTATTTTTTGATAATCTTCTTCGTAGTTGTTTTTTTACCGTCTGTTGCTTTTACAAAATACACTCCTTTTGGCAAAGTCTCTAGTGAATATTCATTTACACCGGATTGCAATGCATATTCGGAAATTTTCTGTCCCAAAGCATTATAGATTTCCAATTGAGCAGCTGCATTTGATACTTCAGGAGCCAATACGCTTAACGAATTACCAACAGGATTTGGAAATGCCGTAAAAGCAAAAGTATCCGTATCGGAAACACTTAACGTTTGGTTGATTTGCAAAATAGCTGCCTGCATATTTGGCAGCGGACCAATATTCCCGGCAACACCTGCTCCCTGTGGAATTCCCGTCTGTTGTAAAAGCAACCGTAATGCCGGTCCTGTCATATAACTACCTGTCAAACTGTGATAATAAGATTGCAGGACAACCACACAGGATGCCACAATTGGAGTAGCGGAACTCGTCCCGGAAAAATTAGTGTAACCCTGATTAAAGTCGCCTCCAATCATAATCAAATCGCCGTAACCGGAAGCTCTTACATTCGTTGACCAACCCTGAACGTCGACACGCGATCCGTATGTACTGTATGAAATCCTGTTATGTGCTGTATTGGCAGTACCGCCTCCTACAATTATAGCCCCTGAATTACCGCGGACCATATAAGAGGAGTAATAGGCAGAATCTAAATTTTGATTTCCATTGGCTGCTGCTTCAACAATCACAATTCCTGCATCTGTAGCCGCTTTGGTTAAGTCCCATACCGGATTATTAAACTCCGCCGGAACATAATTACTGCTTTGCCCATATTCCTGCATTTCATAAAGGATAACATCTCCGGCAACGGAATTCTGAATCGCCATCGTAACAGCATTAACCCTGTTATAGCCGGATTGCTGCCATTCGGGAAACAAGATCATTTCCGAAGCATTATACGCCATTCCTGAAACGCCATACGCCCCTTTATCAGCATACATGATCCCGAAAACGGAAGTTCCATGCTCAGTATAAGCAGCAGTAGCACTTGAAGAAATTGTCATGCCGGCGGCAACAGCAGTATTTCGATCAAATAATTCTTCGTGATTTTTATTAAATCCATATTCCACATCGCGGATTCGGATACCGCTTCCTGCTAAACCAAGCCCCCATGCGTAACGCATATTTACACCCGGATTGGCATCAAGATAGGTCTGATTCAGTTCGTAATCCGGAGTAGCTGGCGCAATGTCTGTCGGAGGTAAAATCGGAGTCAATGTCATTAGACTGCAATATTCGATTTCGTTAAGCTTCTCTAATTCAGAAGCTAAAGTATACAAACGCTCGTTGGTGGGATTCGGAATCGTAAGCTTAAGTATGTTTTGCAATTTTAAGACCGACTTCCCATCATGTCCGTTTTTCCTCGCGGCATTATATAATTCCTCGATTTTTTCAGCGGAAAGCGGAATCCCTTTCTGAAAACTAATGCCATAATCGGTAATCAAAGCCTTTATTTCATTATTATGCAGAAGAACTTCCCTATAATTGCCGTCCTGAAAAACAATGTTTTCAGTAAACGAAACATACAAATCGTGCTGATCGGAATTGGGAGCCAAAGCAAATTCGCCTTTTCGGTTTTGGGCCAAAAGGTTCAGACTTACAAAAAGGAAAAAAAGTAGTATTCTTCTCAAGAGCTAACATATTAATTGTCAAAGATATAAAAAAAGTTTTCTTATCCTCCGGCACCCGCTTTCTATTCTGTAAATATATCCTATTTTTGCAGTATGGAAGAAAACAAAACACGGATTAATAAATTCCTTTCCGAAACAGGCTATTGCTCGCGTCGGGAGGCTGATCGGCTGCTTGAAGAGGGCCGCATTACCATAAATGGTGTTGTCCCGGAATTAGGCACCAAAGTGTCATATGAAGATGAAATCCGTGTAGACGGGAGACTTATCCGCGAAAAAACTTCCAAACCAATTTACCTGGCCTTTAACAAACCGGTAGGCATTGAATGTACCACGAATCAAAGTGTCAATAATAATATTGTAGATTATATCAATTATCCCAAACGAATATTCCCTATCGGTCGATTGGACAAAGCCAGTGAAGGCTTAATTTTTATGACGGATGATGGCGATATTGTAAATAAGATTCTTCGTGCCCGCAACAATCACGAGAAAGAATACATCGTTACCGTAAATAAACCGATAGTTGACCGATTCATTCAGCGCATGAGCAATGGTGTGCCGATTTTGGATACCGTAACCAAGAAATGTAAAGTGGAACAGGTGAGCAAGTTTGTTTTCCGAATTGTGCTTACGCAGGGTCTGAACCGACAAATACGTCGAATGTGCGAATATCTTGGTTATGAAGTGACTTCTTTAAAACGAACCAGAATTATAAATATCTCCCTTGATGTTCCCGTGGGCCGCTACCGTGATTTAACGGATGCCGAAATAACGGAACTAAACCAGCTAATTGAACCGTCAAGCAAAACTGAAGAAGCAAGTTTGCCAAAAGTAACAGCGCCACAACGCATTTTCAAAAGAACTTCTGATCCTAAACCAGGCCATCGGGAAAATAATCCTAATAAAGATTTCCGTAAAGGGAAGAACTAAAAAATACTTCTTAAAAAAATCCATCCAGCATTAATAATCAGAGTGTTGGATTTTTTTTTGCGCTTTCTGACAAGATTTAGATCAAAAGAAGTCAGACATCGTATTTTATATTCCTTTCATCTAATATCAGTCGAAAATAACTTACAAAAAATATTTTTTTTTAATTTTGATTTATAGGATTTCCAAAATCTGATTTAGAATTTTAGTGATAAATAGATTTTAACACTGAAAGAAAATACACCTGTTGCATTTACAACAACAAATGCGCCTAAAGTTGTATTTTTATCAGTAATATCCTGTTAATGAATTATTTATTTTCCGTAGATTTACATCACACTAATTAATATGTAATTCTATTTAGAGTAAAACAATAAAATTGCCAAGGTTTAAAGCATTGCCCGTTGAAATTTATTATCAATATAAAATTCTGAATTTATGCGTAAACTACTACTTTTAATGTTTTATTGCAGTATGTATTCTCAAGTAGGAATTGGTACATCCGTTCCAAACGACGATTCCATTCTTGAAGTCGTAAGCGCTGATAAAGGAATACTACTACCCCGAGTGGCTCTGAAAAGCAGCCTTCAAACCTACCCTTTGAATTCTCATGTGGCCGGAATGGTCGTTTACAACACAGCACAGGACGGAACCGGAACCAATACTGTGTATCCGGGCTTATATTACAATGACGGGACTTCCTGGACACGACTCAACCCGAATACTATAAAAATCGGTGAAATCAAACACAGCTTCGCAACTGCAGACCATAAAGGATGGTACCTTCTGAACGGAAGAGCAAAAGATACCCTTCCGGCTGTTGCACAGACCAATGCGACCGCTATTGGAATCGCTGCCAATCTACCTGACGGTGCCGACCGCTTTTTAAAAGCAAAAACGGGATCCGAACCATTAGGATCTTATGGCGGTAATCATACCTTCACCATTGCTCAGAATAATTTGCCCAATGTAGATTTCACAGGTACAACAGATGCTGTCGGCGCACATACACACGACGTTGACAGCTATATCGGAACAGAAAATATAGGACTACTTTCTACTACAGCACTTACGGTATTCTATACGGAATCTGTAGCTAAAGAATCCATGAACTCTACTACTAAAACTTCTCAGGCAAGTGGTGATCACACGCATACAGTCAGTTTTAACTCAGGGGGTTCTAGTACCGCCGTTGACAAAACGCCAAGGTATATTGCTACAAACATTTTCATTTATCTCGGATATTAACCAAAAACCGCTAGAGTATGATTAAAATAATTACTATTTTATTTTGCATGTTTATCTCCGGCGTCTTTGCTCAGGTTGGAATTGGCACGGACACACCAAACAGCGATTCTGCGTTGGATATTAGCAGTAGTACAAAAGGAGTTTTAATCTCACGCGTGTCACTTGTTGAAACTATAGATCCGGCGCCACTTAGCAATCATGTCGCGGGGATGATTGTTTATAACACGACCCAATCCGGCACTGGTGACACTACCGTTTTTCCTGGTTTTTATTACAATGATGGCACTAAATGGATACGACTGGAACCTATTTCCACAACAATCGGGGATATTAAACACAGCTTACTGACCACAGATCATAACGGATGGTACAAACTTGATGGCAGAAATACTTCCACACTACCTGCAATGGCACAGCAGAATGCAACTTCTATAGGATTTGGAGCTACTATTCCCGATGCTGCCGATAAGTTCTTAAAAGGAAAATCTGCTTCGGAAAGTCTAATGACTGTGGGCGGCAACAATTCAGTCGTTTTGACGCAATCGAACCTGCCGAATCTAACTTTTACCGGAACAGTAGCTTCTTCCGGCGCTCATACCCATGATTATACAGACCGGTATCATGGTGTTCCTGAAGACCTAAATATTGTAACGGGTTTATTAGGAATTTTGAGTGGTGTTGTCTTGAGTATCTTAAACAATGATGTAGGTTCAGATGTGGTTTCTACGGCAACTTCCACATCTACTGCGAGTGGGGCTCATACTCATACAGGAACGATAAGCACAGGCGGAAGCAACCTTCCGTTGGAAAAAACTGCCCATCTGATAACTAATACCTTTGTTTACTTAGGAAGTTAACCTTCAAAATCAATATCAATGTATAATACCGAATCCTCCTCAAACACAACTCTAAACCTTACTTGATATGAAAAAAATAATTACGCTGATACTCATCCTTACCTACTGCACGATTCAGGCACAAGGCGTTGGAATAAATACTGATGCACCAGATTCAAATGCCATTTTGGATATAAATAGTGACACAAAAGGAGTTTTACTTACCCGATTAGAATTGGTCGCCATTGATAATCCAGCTCCGTTATCAAATCATGTTGAAGGAGTTATAACTTACAATACTACAGTTTCTCCTACCCAAACCTCTGTTTCCGTATATGAAGGTTTGTATTACAATGATGGGGTAAATTGGAATTTTATGGGACCGAACACATTGGCTCTAGGAGATATTAAATATTCGTTAGAAACTACAGATCACAAAGGATGGTTTTTATTGGATGGCCGAACCATAGCTAGTTTGCCTGCAGTTGCCCAATATAATGCTACCGCAGTAGGAATCGGGACTAATCTTCCTTTGTCTTCCGATCGGTTAATAAAAACCAACAATGGTTCCGAAACCCAAGGATCAGTTTCAGGAAGCAATACTGTGACACTGAGCCAGGCTAATCTGCCGAACGTTTCGTTTTCAGCAACGACTAGTTCTAATGGTAGTCATACTCATGATTATTCGGATTCTTATAACGGAATTAAAACATTGGGACTTGCAACAAATGTGCTTCCATTAGTTCCTTTATATACCGAAACCGTAGGTATTAATGATTCTGTACCGGCGAATTTATTTACGACAGTAAGCAGTGGCGCACATACGCATTCCATAACGGCTCCGTCAGGCGGTTCGGGAACTCCAATAAATGCCACACCAAAGCATATCGTCACAAACGTCTTCATTTTTTTAGGAGAGTAGTTATATCCTTTGAAAAGCAAAACCCAGGAAATCGATCTCCCTGGGTTTTGTTTTTTATAATGGTTTTTCCATGACGAAATCTTCCATAAGATAGCCTCTTCCTATCTCAATATTCTCCTCAAGAACAATTTCAAACCCGAGGCGCTTATAAAATTCCTGAGCAATATTATAACGGTTTACATTAAGGAATAAATGCGAATTTCCGGCTTGTCTCGCGGCATTTTCCACGGCATTAAAAAGCAATTTCCCTACGCCTTTCCCCTGTGTTTCAGGCAAGACATAAATCTTATGCAATTTCGTTTTTCCGGTGTTCAGGCAATTTAGTTCGTAGGCTGCAAATCCATAAAAAATACCGTTTTCTTCCGCTAATAAAAACACATGGTTGCTTTCCATTTGATTTTCCAGTGACGGAATCGCATAGAAATTTTCCAGCATATAATCCAACTGGGCCTCGGACAGGATTTGTCCATAAGTATCCGGCCAGATTTTATAAGCTAAATCACGTACAATGTGAAGTTGGTCTTTATCTGCATGAAGTACCTGCATTTATCTGGCTCTTTTTTGTTCTCTTGCCAATAGCGTGTTTTTCAATAGCATTGCAATAGTCATCGGACCAACACCGCCCGGAACAGGCGTGATGAAAGACGATTTTTTGCTTACGTTCTCAAAATCCACATCACCGGTTATTACATATCCTTTTGGATTTGTTTCATCCGCTAAACGTGTAATTCCCACATCAATAACTACTACATCATCTTTTACCATTTCGGCTTTAAGATAGTTTGGAACACCTAAAGCGGTGATGATAATATCCGCCTGACTTGTAATCTGCGTAATGTTTTTGGTATGGCTGTGTGTTAAAGTAACCGTTGAATTTCCGGGGAAACCTTTACGGCCCATTAAAATACTCATCGGACGGCCCACAATATGACTTCTTCCGATAACTACTGTATGCTTTCCTGCAGTATCAACATTGTAACGCTCCAATAATTCAAGGATCCCGAAAGGTGTTGCAGGGATAAACGTACTCATATCCAAAGCCATTTTTCCGAAATTTTCAGGGTGAAAACCATCTACGTCTTTACTTGGATCGATAGCCATCAATACCTCTTGTGTATCGATTTGATCCGGCAAAGGCAGCTGAACAATGAATCCGTCAATATCATCATTAACATTCAGCTCTTTGATTTTCTTAAGCAATTCGGTTTCGGAAGTTGTGCTTGGCATTTTAATCAGCGTCGATTCAAAACCAACGCGCTCACAAGCCTTCACTTTACTTCCGACATACGTCAGACTCGCGCCGTCATTTCCAACAATGATTGCTGCCAGATGCGGCACTTTTTCACCATTGTCTTTCATACGCTGTACTTGTTCAGCGATTTCATTTTTAATGTCTTCCGATACTTTTTTTCCGTCTAGTAGTTGCATTCTGTTTGTGTTGTAATTAGTATTAAAAAAAAGACGCGATTGCTCACGTCTATGTATTTTTATTTCATTCCTTTCATGCCGCCCATCATTCGCATCATGTTCTTTGCTCCTGCTCCCTGCATCATTTTCATCATTTTGCTCATTTGGTCGAATTGCTTCAGCAATTGGTTTACCTGTTGGATATCGGTTCCGGAACCTTTGGCAATTCTCAATTTACGTTTAGCATCTAAAAGGGCCGGCTTCGTTCTTTCAGCGGGTGTCATCGAATGGATAATCGCTTCAATATGTTTGAACGCATCGTCTTCAATCTCAACATCTTTCAAGGCTTTTCCTGCTCCCGGGATCATTCCGACAAGGTCTTTCATGTTACCCATTTTCTTCACCTGCTGGATTTGCGTTAAGAAATCATCGAAACCGAACTCATTCTTTGCGATTTTCTTCTGAAGTTTTCTTGCTTCTTCTTCGTCGTATTGCTCCTGTGCTCTTTCCACTAAGGAAACAACGTCTCCCATTCCAAGGATACGTTCCGCCATACGAGCCGGATAGAAAATGTCAATCGCTTCCATTTTCTCTCCCGTACCAATAAATTTAATTGGTTTATTTACTACGGATTTAATCGAAATAGCAGCTCCACCACGGGTATCACCATCTAATTTCGTTAAAATTACTCCGTCAAAATTCAATCTGTCGTTGAACGCTTTTGCAGTATTCACGGCATCCTGACCTGTCATCGCATCTACTACGAATAACGTTTCATGAGGCTGGATCGCTTTGTGAACATTTGCGATTTCAGTCATCATTTCTTCATCAACCGCTAAACGACCGGCCGTATCGACAATCACTACATTGAAACCGTTTGCTTTCGCGTGCTTGATCGCGTTTTCCGCAATGGAAACTGCATTTTTATTTTCAGGTTCTGAATAAACTTCAACACCAATCTGATCCCCTACAACATGCAACTGGTTGATTGCCGCAGGACGATAAATATCACAGGCTACCAAAAGCGGTTTTTTGCCTTTTTTGGTTTTAAGGAAATTAGCAAGTTTTCCGGAGAAAGTTGTCTTACCAGAACCCTGTAAACCCGACATCAAAATCACAGACGGATTTCCTGATAGGTTTATCCCGGCAGCGTCACCACCCATTAATTCGGTTAATTCGTCTTTAACGAGTTTCACCATTAACTGTCCCGGTTGTAACGTAGTCAATACATCCTGACCGATTGCTTTGTCTTTTACGCGTGAGGTAAAATCTTTGGCAATTTTAAAGTTAACGTCGGCATCTAATAAGGCGCGGCGTACTTCTTTCAAAGTATCGGCAACGTTTACTTCGGTGATTTTTCCGTGACCTTTTAATATATGGAAGGCTTTGTCTAATTTATCGCTTAAATTATCAAACATGATAGTTTTTGTTTTATGAGCTGCAAAGATAATATAAAGTCACAAAGACGCAAAGTGACAGAGGGGCAAAGTTTTGGGTTTTAGGGAATAAAAAAATCAGTCCGAAGACTGATTGAATGCTAATTTTTTTCGAAAGTCAGAAAATCGGTTCCGCCACCTCCTCCGCTGACATCGGTCAATCGGATTTTAGTAGCCGTATGTTCCAGCACTTCCCAATCATCTGTCAGATCTTCAAAGTTCGGCGGAGCTGTAAATGCAACATTAAAATGCACATCGCTCGGACTGTCGTCGTTACTGTTGCTGTCCGTTACCGACCAGGTCCCAACATAAGTATTAGCTCCATTTGTCGCCGTTAATGTATTGCCCGCCCCAAAAGTAAAATTGTATCCGGCAAAATTTGCAGTCTCGTCAGTATCGGTATCGTAAAAATAAGTAATGCGCCATGTACCGGATGAAACATGGCTTCGGATTGCCGCTATTGTCTGACTGTTGTTTGACGAAGAAGAGCTATCGTCACTATTATCGCAGGCAAAACCTGCCACAAGCAAAAAAGTTACAGCTAAGATTTTTTTTATTTTTTCCATGGTGTTGATTTTTAAAATCTTATATAAATTTAAGATTTTTTTTCCGAAAAAATAAAATAAAAAAACGTCCCGATTTCCCGAGACGTCCTGAATATTTCTTCTGAGGAAGAATTATGCTTTCTTAGCTGAACAACATGATTTTTTCTCACCTGATGCACATGCTTTCTTTTCTTCTGTGCTGCAAGCTGCTTTTTTAGTAGTAGTTTCTTTTTTAGCCGGTCCCGCTGCTTTTTTCTCCTGTGCAGTTACATTCATTGAAAATGTGAATAATGCCACTGCTAAAATTGCTGTAAATTTTTTCATAATAGTATAAGTTTTAATGGTTTTCATTATTTATGAAGTCAAATATATAAATTCTGTCTGCACAAAATCTAAAAAAATAGTTAAAACTGAAAATAGATAAATGGCTGAGGACCCGCAGATGCCATTGCATATACCAACCAATACACCAATCCTAATAGCATCGCTTTTATAAGAAGCGGCATCGCTTTGAAAACAGACTGCATCCCATTTACGATTTTCTCCGGAAGGAAATGCCATACAATGCCTATACCCATTAAAAGGAAGACATTTTTATATCCTTCGGCGATGATTAACCACTGATTGAAATCAAAAGTTACTTTCCCGATGTTATTTATTAATTCCATGGCGATGGTAAAATCTTTCGCACGGAAGAAAATCCAACAGAAGGTTACAAAATGAAAGGTTAAAATCACTGAAAAAACTGTCCAAATGCCGCCAAAAAATGATTTTTTACCATCCGGTTTTGGAGGAAAGAATTCCATGAATATTTTATGCACAGCCAAGCCCATTCCGTGCAGGGCGCCCCAAATGATAAAACGCAGACTTGCTCCATGCCACAAACCTCCTAACAACATCGTAGTCATTAAGTTGACATTCGTGAACATCGTACGTTCTTTTTCTTTCGACAATAAGAATGTCAATGCAAAAACAGCTGTAGCAGCTATAGCGACAATTAACGGAATATTACTAGTCGGTGCGAAAGTAATTCCCCAGACAATCAATCCGAAGAAAAACAATGCAGGGAATAAAAATCCGGCGAAAGTCCCATAACGGTTACCTCCTACCGAGATGTATAAAAAGTCTTTTAACCAGGTTGATAGCGAAATATGCCATCTTCTCCAAAATTCGGTTATAGAGGCGGATTGGTATGGAGTTCGGAAGTTAGTTGGCAATTTGAATCCAAGCAATAATGCCACCCCAATCGCCATATCGGAATATCCTGAGAAATCGCAGTAGATTTGAATCGCATAGCCGTACGAAGCCATTAAATTCTCAAAAGCCGTATAACTTGAAGGTGCATCAAAAACACGATCTACGAAATTGATGGAAATATAATCGGAGATGACTGTTTTCTTGATTAACCCTCCAATAATCAAAAGAAAAGCGCGGTTGATATCTTCTTTGGTAACATTTAATTTCTGATAGATCTGTGGCAGGAAATCTTTGGCACGAACAATCGGACCGGCCACCAGCTGCGGGAAAAACGAAACGAAAAACAGGTAATCCACATAACTTTTTGTCGGCTCAATTTCCTTACGATAAATCTCAATGATATAACTTATGGACTGGAAAGTATAGAATGAAATCCCAACCGGAAGAATGATCTTCTGGAACTCAAAATGTCCGCCAGAAAGGGAATTATAAGTATCAATAGCAAAATTCGTATACTTGAAATACCCTAAGAAGCCTAAATTCAAAACCACACTGAAAGCCAGACAAAGCTTCTTGTTCAGCACACTTTGCGTTCGGTGCACCAAATTTCCGAGGTTATAGTCTACAATCGAAGAACCCAGCAACAATAAAAAGAAAATACCACTGGATTTATAGTAGAAAAACAACGAAAACAAAATTACATACACCAATCTTGGATAGAACGTATTTTTAAGCGTAATATAGATCGCATAAAAAACGAGAAACAATCCAAGAAACAATCCGGTGTTGAATAAAATCGGTTCTTTCGGATTGTAAACAAACCAATTTAGTACTGTTTCGGCAGTTAAATCTGTAAAAAGTGAGGCAATATTTTGGGTAAACCAATCCTGCATATTAATTCTTCTTTATGGCTTTAAAATTCTCGTAAGCGTTTAGTAGCGCCTGACTAAAAAGTTCTCCCTGCTTTTCGTAGCCGGCTTTGGAATAGTGGACTTTATCGCCCGACATTAATCCTTGTCTGTAATTTCGGTTCACACCGTACATTCCGCCCATGATGGCAAACAAATCCCATGCAGCATGATTGACTGTCGAAGCCTGCGTATTTATCGCACGGGCATAATCATCAGCAAAACGATTAAGCGAACGACGGTACAATAACGACGGAGGTGTTGACATCACCAAAACTTCCGCATTTGGATTCTTAGCTTTTATTTTGGCTATGAAAGTATTCAGCTGATTCATATAGTCCAGAACCGGCATCTTATCAAACGTTTCATTAGTTCCTAAAGAAATGATTACCAAATCAGCCTGCAATGCGGGAACCTGATCGAAAAATAATGCGCAGGTATTATAATCCGAAGCTTTCGCCCCATTTACGCCGATACTGCTGTAGGTAATTCCGGGGTCGTTTTTCTCGAAAATCAATCCGTTCAATGCAAAATTAGACGCGCTTTTGTTTGGAATAAGATAGATTTTATCCATGGCCGTTTCCGAATAAAACGAGTGGGAATTGGCTTCCTCATTCAGCGAAAGCGGAATGAACTCTGAACGTTTTATGCTTCGTTTCTGCATTTCACCCGTTGGAATTTTTAATGTTCTTCCGGCACGTATGTTGTTATTTTTCAGTCCGTTGGCACGTTTTAATTCGGCTACGGAAATATTGTATTTTTCGGCAATGATGGAAATTGCTTCCCCGCTTTTGATTCGGTGCGTAATTTTCTTCGGCACTTTTGACTCCAAAACAATCGTTTTCGAACTCGTGGCCACATCAAACATATTGGCATTATCCGGCGAAACAATTCGTAAAGTATTGAATTGATACGCATTGTCTTTCACATTGATTTCAATGGCGAAATCTTTCGCTCTGGTAGTTAAGGAAATTCCGCTGAGACCAATCGGGCTACCGTTTCTTTCTTTGGTAATCCGATGATTATTCCATGATTCGTTGGAAGAATATTTTATGAAATAACTGCCGTTTGTTCTTGCCAGATTATGTGGAAATGAGAATCCCAGGCCACCATTTCCGAATTTCTCCTGAAGTCGTTGTCTTATCACGCCGGTAAACAAATCCGCCTGAATATGAGAATCGCCAATATGCGCTACTCTCACCTTTCCTTTTTGAGTAGTCTCCAGTAAGTACAGCTTCTCAAAAAACTTTTCCAGTGCTTTGGTATTCGAAATGGCATTTTCCCCGTAACTCACTTTAGTTTCCATACCCAAAGTATCCACTTCCACCATGGTCGAATCAACCACCTGAGCGGATAAGGTTACTGAAAAAATCAGTGCGGACAACACTATAAAAAGCTTATTCCGCATGAATACTGTCTTTAGCAACGGTTACACTGTCTATTTTTACTGCCGGTTTGGCGGGTTTTCGGTTGGCGCGTAATTTCTTGAATTGCTCGTAACCACTATGAATCTGATTGTAAATCATCGAAGAGATTTTCTTCGAGCCACGGAAATTGAAATGCGTATAATCTTTATTGGCTGCTGCAGGAACTTCTTCCACCCATTTTACCATCGAACCGTCGCCACCCATTAAAGTATACAGATTCACAAAACCGGCTTCCGACTGAACGGCGTATTTTTTCTGGGCAATGGTTAAAGGCACAACCGCCGAATCTGTCTTCATTTCCAGATCGTATTTGGTGGCTTTATCAGCAGTAGATACAATCAGGATGGCTACGCCAGGGAAACATTCTTTCAAATGGTTCACGACTCTTTTCATGCGTTTTTCGTACCAGGTGTAATTCAGCGAGCCGTAATTCAGTACGTTGGTTCCGTAATGCAATACGATTAAATCATAACCTAATTTCTCCTGGAACTGGCGCATCACCTCGGTATTGAAAGTTGAAATCGGCAAACCGGAATTTCCTCTGTTGGAGAAATTGTCCACGTGAACGCCTTTTCCGTCGTCAAAATTCAATCCGTAAATTGGAATGGAATCGGCTTTTACGAAATCTACTTTTAGATTTTTCGTTGTGTTTCCGATGACTAATGTGTTTACCAGTTTATTCGGCGAAAGCTTTTTATAAATGGTGTCGCTTCCGACTCTAAGTGCAATTTTCCCGTTTTTGTTAGCTGATTTTCCGTAGAAAAGGGTTGGATTATATAGCTCGGTTAAGTTTTTCAGATTGCTGGCTTTGTATTTCACCCATTCCACATTTGCTGTGTCATTGGCAAAAAACACATGGCCGTTTACACCGAAAGGACTGCGCGGTTTTTTTACATTCAGGTAGGATTGCGTTTTCCAGTTGGCAGAAAATTCATGTTTAACTGAATTTCGGGAACCCGCAGACTCAGAAGTTATATTCACGAAACCAACACCTTGTCCACCAAATTCGTTTTGAAAATTAGTCCTGAAATCCTGAACGATCATATCGCCATCGGTCATAGAATCGCCGAAATAGGCTATGCGGACATTGCCTTCATGCTTGGTTTCCAATTGGAATAACTTCTCATAAAACTGGACTAAGTGCTGAAATCCTTTGTAGTCTTCGAAGCTTTCATCAGGAAAAGTAATTCCGTCCACCGCTTCAAAAGAGATTTGCTGATTCGCCAGTGTGTCGCCTTCAGAAGCGTTTCCATCTTCCTCAATCGCTTCCAAAAGCAGGCTGTCAATTACCACATTTTTGGAACTGGCTCCGTTCTCAGAAAATATTTTCTTTGGCAAAAACGATTTAAAGACAATAAATGCAGCGATGGAAACTGCAAAAATTACAAACGATTGAACAAAGTAGGACTTATTTGGATTCACTTTTAAAATCTATGAGTGATGAATTATAAATTATGAGTTTAAAGTAACTCATAATTCATAACTTATAATTATTTACATTCTTTCCGGTACGCTGATTCCCAGCAAACCAAAGGCCGATTTGATTACTTCTCCCACTTTCTCAGACAATTGCACACGGAAGATTTTCTTCGCCTGGTCTTCTTCCCCTAAGATGGAAACCGATTGGTAGAAAGAGTTATATTCTTTCACTAAATCGTAGGTGTAATTTGCAATCAGTGCCGGGCTGTGGTTTTTAGCCGCATCCTGGATTACTGTTGGGAATTCTTCAATCTGTTTCAGTAATTCTTTTTCTTTTTCATGTAATTCAACGACTGCATCGCTATTCAGATCAAAATCCGCTTTGCGCAGAATTGACTGGATACGGGCGTAAGTATATTGAATAAAAGGCCCAGTGTTTCCCGCAAAATCAACTGATTCTTCCGGATTGAACATCATGTTCTTTTTCGGGTCGACTTTCAGCATGAAATATTTCAACGCACCTAATCCAATCATAGTATATAATTCTGCTTTTTCCTTTTCGGAATAGCCATCTAATTTCCCTAATTCTTCTGCGATGGATTGTGCCGTAGCAGTCATCTCTTCCATTAAATCATCCGCATCTACCACAGTTCCTTCACGGGATTTCATTTTTCCGGAAGGCAATTCCACCATTCCGTACGACAAATGATATAAATCTGTTGCCCAGTCGAAGCCAAGTTTTTTCAGGATCAGGAACAATACTTTGAAGTGATAATCCTGTTCATTTCCTACGGTATACACCATTCCGCCCACATCCGGATTATCTTTCACTCGCTGTATTGCAGTTCCGATGTCCTGAGTCATGTAAACCGCTGTACCATCTGAACGCAACACAATTTTTCTGTCTAAGCCCTCCGCAGTTAAATCAATCCAAACCGAACCGTCAGGGTCTTTCTCGAAGATGCCTTTTTCCAATCCGAACTGCACCACTTCTTTCCCTAGCAAATAGGTATTGCTTTCATAATAGTACGAATCGAAATCTACACCAAGGTTTTTATAGGTCGTTGCAAAGCCATCATACACCCATTGGTTCATCTTTTTCCAAAGACGCACAACTTCCTCATTTCCAGCCTCCCATTTACGAAGCATTTCCTGAACTTCAGCTCCTATTTTACTATAGGAATTGAAATAGTCATTCTTAAAAGATTTTTTAAATTCTGCTCTGCATATGTTTACTAAATCATCTTCATTATTTGCTAATTGTTCTTGGTTGTATTTTTCCTTTAACAGCTTTTGAAATTCAGGAGATTTAGCATATTTATCGTTCAACGAATAAATTAAATCATTATTCTGACTATCAGTAAACCATGCTGAATATTCCTCTTGGAAAGCTTTTTCAAATTCTACATAATATTTTCCTACCAGCTTATCGCCTTTCATACCGGAAGTTTCCGGGGTTTCTCCGTTTCCGAATTTTTGCCATGCCAGCATCGACTTACAGATATGAATACCACGATCATTGATAATCTGGGTTTTGTATACTTTCTTTCCGGAGGCTTTGATAATCTCCGCCACAGAATAGCCTAAAAGATTGTTTCTTACGTGGCCTAAGTGTAATGGCTTGTTGGTATTTGGCGAAGAATATTCCACCATAACTGCTTTGTCTCCTTCTTTTGGAGCGACAAATCCGAAGTTTTCCTTATTCTTGATTGTGTTGAAGAAATTCAGGTAATAGCTATCGGAAATCACGATATTCAAAAATCCGGAAACTACATTGAAGCGCTCTACCTCATCCACATTCTGAACCAGATAGTCGCCGATCTTATTTCCTAATTCCACCGGATTGCTCTTGACCAACTTTAAAAGCGGGAAAATCACTACCGTTATATCGCCTTCAAATTCCCTACGGGTAGCCTGAAATTCCACTTTTTCGAGTGCAACATCAAATAAATCCTGAACTGCTTTCTGGATTTTTTCCGTAAGAAGGTGTTGAAGTGTCATATTTTCTGATTTTTTAAGGGTGCAAAGATACGTTTAATTGGAGAAATTGAAAATTAGAAAATCACAAATTTTAAAGTTGAAATTCAGCACTTTATCGAATAAAATTTACGATTGAAGATTTTTTTCTTGAAAATGTGTAACAAATATGGAAATTCGCAGTCTATTAAACAGCACCCAAAATGCAATTTCAACTGAATTGTTAAAGTTTGCTTAAAAAAGTACTTTGCATAACACATTAGTCGAAAATATCCTACTTTTGCAAATACAAATCATCAATCAAAATAAACAAAATGAAACTACACGTATTAATTGTATGCTTATTGAGTTCCATAGGCTCATTAATGGCACAAGGACAAATGAATGCTACGCCCAAACCCGGGAGCATTTCAGGTAAAATCATTGACAAAACTACAAAAGAAGCTATTGGTTATGCAACAGTTTCATTGAAAGAAGGTGATAAAGTAATCACGGGAGCCATCTCTCAGGATAATGGAAATTTTAACATCACCAATTTAGAGTTAAGAAACTATACTGTTGAAATCCAATTCATGGGGTACAAAACCTTTTCAACAACTGTTTTACTAAGTGTTGCAGACAAATCGGTCAATATGGGAACCATCTCACTTGAAGCCGAAGCGACGCAGCTCGAAGGTGTTGAAGTGGTTGCGGAACGTTCCAATATCGTACAGAAAATTGACAGGAAAGTAGTAAATGTCGGAAAAGACCTTGTGGCTTCCGGAACTACCGCTTCTGAAATCTTAAACAATGTTCCTACGGTAAGCGTAGATCCGCAAACCAAAGAATTAAGCTTAAGAGGAAACAGCAATGTGCGGGTTTTAATTGATGGAAAACCTTCTAACGTGGATGCAGCGCAGCTATTACAGCAAATCCCGTCCTCATCAATCAAGCAAATTGAATTGATTACTAATCCTTCGGCGAAATACAATCCAGAGGGAATGAGCGGGATCATCAATATTATCCTTCATAAAAATGCCAATGCGGGCTTTAATGGTTCATTAAACACCGGTGTGACTTTTGGTAAAACACCAAAAACAAACTCGGCTTTAAATATGAATTATAAAGTCGGAAAAGTGAATTTCTATACCAATTATGGCTACAATCACGGTATTAATGCCAATCATGGTTATGTGAACAGTTCGAACCCAGGACTTGAAAACTTACAGAAATTTGAATTCAGAAACCTGAATAATTCACACATGATCAAATTGGGTATGGATTATTACATTGATGACAACAACACCTTATCCTTCTATACCAATCAAAATATTACGCATACTGACGGTTACGGTAAAACAACCGTAGATTATTCTGCGGATCCAAACAACGACACTAAGCAATTATACATCAACGAAAATGAGAATAAAACGCAGACATATGATTTAGCCTATAAGCACAACTTTGCTAAAAAAGGAGAAAATCTAGAGCTGCAGGCGAATTTCTCAAAAACAAAAAATAATGAGGATACGGTTTATGAAGACAGTGAGCGCTTAACATCAGACGGCTCTCTGGCCAAGCTGGAAAATTCCCAGAACCTGATCAACGGTGTTACGAATTATACGCAAATCAACCTTGACTATGTTAACCCGCTTTCCGAATCGCTTAAATTGGAATTGGGTGCCGAAACA
>NZ_CAMLMK010000055.1 GCF_946481155.1 uncultured Flavobacterium sp. | reverse complement strand
TTGGTGCTTATGTAGATGAAGGCACTATGGTAGATACCTGGGCGACCGTTGGAAGTTGTGCGCAAATCGGTAAAAACGTTCACTTGAGTGGCGGAGTTGGTATCGGTGGGGTTTTAGAACCTTTGCAGGCTGCTCCGGTAATCATTGAAGATGGTGCGTTTATTGGTTCTCGTTGCATTGTGGTGGAAGGTGTCCGTGTGGAAACTGAAGCTGTTCTAGGTGCGAATGTATGTTTGACCGCTTCAACCAAAATTATTGATGTTACGGGCGATACGCCTATTGAATATAAAGGAATTGTGCCGGCCCGTTCCGTAGTGATTCCGGGAAGTTATGCGAAGCAGTTCCCTGCAGGTGAATATCAGGTGCCATGTGCCTTGATTATCGGAAAAAGAAAACCTTCAACCGATTTGAAAACATCGCTCAACAATGCGTTGCGCGAATATGATGTAGCGGTTTAATCCGAATTTTTAATAAGATATTCGGAATGAAAGTAGTAGTTATTCAGCAAAAAATGATTGGTGATGTGCTGGCGAGCACGGTAATCTGTGAAGCCTTAAAGACCAATCATCCGGACTGGGAAGTGCATTATATGATACACTCCGGTACAAGTGCCGTTGTTGAAAACAATCCGTTTATCGATAAAATCGTTTTCTTTAATACCCCTAAGAAGAATGCTTTTTTGGAGTTAATCCGTTTTGGAAAGTCTCTAAAAAAAGAACATTACGATGCGGTGATTGATGCTTATGGAAAATGGGAAAGCGTCCTTCCTGCTTATTTCTCGGGTGCCAAAATCAGGATCGGTTTTAAAAAATGGTATACTTCACTGCTTTTTACCAATACTTTACAACCTAAAGCGGATGTCGAAGGCTCAGCCATTGTGCATCGTTTGCAGTTAGCGGAAGCTTTGCTTAAAAAGGAAACCGCTATTATTTATCCGAAGATTTATTTGTCGGAAGAAGAAATCAGTGCAGCGAAAAAATCCGTTTCGGAGCGACTGGACACTACCGTTCCGATTATCATGATCAGTGTGTTGGGAAGTGGTAAAAACAAAAGCTTACCGCCGAAGCAAATGGCGGAAACCCTTGACCTTATTGCCAAAGAAGGTAATCTCCAGCTGCTTTTTAATTTCATGCCAAATCAGGAAGAAGAAGCACGTGCTATCTACAATCTGTGTCAACCGGAAACCCGGCAAAAAATCGTATTTGATTTCTACACTAAAGGTCTGCGCACCTTTTTGGCCGTTTTATCGCAATGTGATGCCATGATTGGCAATGAAGGCGGTGCGGTGAATATGAGTAAGGCACTAAATATACCGACATTTACGATCTTCAGTCCGTGGATAAACAAATCGTCATGGAATATGCTTACAGATGACAAGGACCATGTTGCTGTCCACCTGAAAGATTATTTTCCGGAAATATATGGCAGTGAACATCCGAAGAAATTCAAAAAACAGGCTATGGATTTGTATAAAAAATTAACGCCTGATTTGTATCGGGCGTCATTATCGGAGTTTGTAAAAACTATTATTTCGTAAATTTCTCCAGGTACCAGTTGACCTGTTCCTTCAAGCCTTGTTTTAGGGAAACCTTAGGCTGGTAATCCAAAAGCTTTTTGGCCTTATCAATTACGGCTGCAGTTTTTTGCTGGTCGCCTTTACGGGCGGGTTTGTGCTCGATAATCAGTTCTTTTGCCATGATTTCTTCAACAGCTTTTATGCCTTCGGCTGTGGTGTTTACTTCATCGGTTCCTAAATTGATAATTTCGCCATTGACTACTTCTTCCCTTCCTATTATGGCGGCAAGACCGTCTGCGATATCGCCTACATAAGTAAAGCTGCGCTCGTGGTTAATGCTTCCTTCGAAAAGCGGGAATGGCTTATTGTTGTATAAATTGTCAATCAGTTTGGTGTATAATTTTTCCGGACGTTCTCTCGGCCCGAATACGGAGTAAAGACGAATAGAACACGCCTTTAATTTCCCTGTACGCTGCAGGCCAAGTGCCAGCTGCTCTCCTGCTAACTTTGTCGTTCCGTAAAAAGAAATAGGTTTTGCAGGGACTACTTCATTCACAGTGGCTTCAATGCCATATACTGATGATGTAGCTATGTTTACGAATAATTTAAGGCTCGGATTGTATTCCAAAACTGCTTCCAGAAGATTTTGGGTAGCATAAATATTATTATCAACGTACTCTTTTAAGGTAGTATCGGATGAAATTCCCGGTTGTGCCGCTAAATGATAAACATAATCAAATGGCATATCAAAAACAGGTTTTAGATCTGCATTAAGATCAAGTCGGTGGATTTTTATTCCTTTTTCAGCTAAATCGGATGCGTTTAATTCTTTTAGATTTACATCATAATAATCATTGAAATTATCAATGCCTGTCACTTCATGTCCTAATGAATGTAACTTCTCGCACAAATGGGAAGCGATAAATCCGGCAGCGCCTGTAACTAATATCCTCATTAAGCGGTCTCTTCTTGTTTTTTAATTCCGAATGGCGTCCATTTAATTTTCTTATCGCGCACTTCCTTGCGGATAGCTAAATTCGCAGCCAGTGATTCCGGGGTTTTGTATCCTCTTGCATGATCTAAATGCAAAACTATTGCTTTGTGGCGTATCTGTTTTCCTTTAATACCGAAATTCTCCAATCGTTCCCCGAATTCTCTGTCGGGACCACCGTATTTCATTCTCTCATCATAACCGTTAATAGCAATCATGTCCTCCCGGAAAGCGGAAGAATTACAGTTATTGAAAGAAGGTGTCGTTGGTGATATCAGATCCAGAATTGACGAAAAAGTCTTTTTGGAGCCTAGTTTTAGTAAATTAGAAAAGCCAAGACTGTCAATACTCTTAAGCCATTTCACATCGAAACAGCGCTCCTCAATAATATCTTCTTTGGTGATATGCTTGCTGGTTTTCATGGTCAGCTTACAATATCCGCCGGACAAAAATCTTCCTTTTTCGGCTAATTGGGCATGTACTTCAACGAAATCTTTACGGGGAATACAGTCGCCATCGGTCATGATAATATACTCGTTGGCAGCTTCAATAATAGCCACATTAAGAATCTCCTGACGGCGATACCCTAAGTCTTCGTGCCACAAATGCCTTACCGGAACGGGATAATTTGCCGCATAACGATCAATCAGTTCCTTAGTTGAAGGCCTTGAACCGTCATCTGCTATAATTAATTCAAAGTCCCTGTAGGTTTGGACGCTGTAACCGATTAGCACTTTTTCCAACCATTCCTCTGCATTATAGGTACTGACTACTACGGATATTTTCATTGTTTTGACTCAAAAGTTTGGAACATCAAAAGTAGTTTTTTTTTTATCGCTTTGCAACGGAATCAGGCTATAAATTAATTTGAAAAACTTTCCAACAATAGCTGATAATCATTTCATTTATTATATTTTTGTTTTCTACCAAAAGCGAAAATGAAATTAGTTAAATGAATCAATCTTTTGAAAATAAAATTAGCGGGCTTGTAATTACACTTAACGAAGAAAAAAACATCCAGTCTATTATTGATAATCTTAGTTTTACCGACGAGATTATTATCGTTGATTCATTTAGCACTGACAAAACCGCCGAAATCGCAAAATCCAACAGCAATGTAACTTTTGTCGAGCATAAATTTGAGAATTATTCGGCACAGAGGAATTTTGCCCTCAGCCTCGCTTCTTATCCCTGGGTCCTGTTTTTGGATGCCGATGAAAGAATTCCTGAGGATTTAAAAGGAGAAATTATTTCGGCTATTAATAAGCCCAATTCCAAAGACGCCTATTTTTTCTACAGAAAATTCATGTTCAACAAATCGCCGCTTTTCTTCAGCGGATGGCAAACAGACAAAAACATCCGGTTGTTTAAGAAAGATAAAGCCAATTACATTCCAGGCAGGTTAGTACATGAAAAACTAAAAGTAAATGGTTCGGTAGGGAAATTACACGGCAAGCTGATTCATTATTCCTATAATGATTTTGAATCGTATAAAGCGAAAATGATCAGTTACGGAAAACTGAAAGCTATTGAGCTGTTTTCGAAAGACTGTAAGCCTAACCTTTTCCATTATTATATTAAGCCGGCATATAAGTTTTTCCACAGCTATATCATTCGCTTAGGATTCCTTGACGGAAAAAAAGGCTTTATCATAAGCTATCTGAATGCTTACAGCATTTATGTTCGCTTTAAAGAGCTGCACGCCATGCATTTGCAGACTAGCCCGAAACCTTAAATTTCTTTTTCAGTTTTTCTTTCCTTCTCAGCTTTCTTTTGAATTCAACGGTATATTTCCAGAGCTTATTAAACACCTTCGCATATTCCATTCCGTAAAGTTTGGCATATTCATCGCTGATCACTTCCACCATTTCTTTCTTGGGCGTTAAGTGGCTAAGATTTCTCATTCGTGTTTTGAAACCAAGGCTATCGTGGAATTTCATTCGGTTTAAATCCACCAGATAAAATTCATAATGTTCCTTATCGACTTTTTTAATAAGCGTATTGCCCGGCGAATGATCTAAAAACTCCACGCCCTTCTCATGAAGATCGAAGGAAAATCGTGTAAACTGCCTTAAAATTACTTCGTGGTTCTCATAATCCGGATGGACAACGAGCTCCCGAAAAGTCAGATCACACTTGAAATGTTCGCTTACGTAGTAACTGTCTTTCAGGCCAATCAAATCAAAATTTTCATAATAGGCAATCGGTTGCGGTGTTCCAATGCCTTTTTCCAGAAGCAGGCACGCAAAGTCGAAAGATCGTCTGGCTTTAGATTTACGGAAGTAACAATATATCAGCTTATTGAAAAATTGCGGCTTTTTAAAGGATTTGATATTAACTATCAGGTTCTCAGAATGGAAAAGCTTGATTTTATTCCTTTTCCCTTCCTCAAACACTTCCCCGGAATTCCTGAAATTTTTAATGAAATTAAGAATCTCCTCTTTTGCAATAGTATTTTTTGGATTTACAACGAAATTCATTAATCACATTTTTTGAACAAAATAAATGTATTTTTTTAAAAATAACTAATTAGATTTGCATGCTGAAAAAATAATATGCAGTTAACTATTTGATAATGAAAAAACAAGGTGCTTTTTTAAAGGAAGCTTATTTAGTATTTTTATTCAATTTGATCGTTATTTTGTTTATCGCAAACCGATATATCGATTTCCTTGAAAATACGGATGGCATTTCCACTAAGGTATATCTGGCGATCAACACGTTCAGTCATTTCTTTATGATTGGGGTCCTGCCGCTTCTGATCAGCAGCCTCGTTTATCTTCTTTCAAAATCAAACCTTTTCAGCAAAATTGTCCATATAGTACTTTCCTCTTTCGTAATTGTATTTCTGAAAATTGACACCCTGGTTTTCAGCCAGTTTCGTTATCATTTATCGCCAATCGTATTGAAAATGGTATTTGGGAAGAAATCCGGTGATATTTTCCAGTTTTCACCTTCCAACATTCTTATGGCCGTTTTTTCCATCATTATGTTAATAGGATTGCAGGTATTGTTTTTCTGGCTGGCAAAAAAAATCATTGCAAAAGAGTTTCATTTCAGGCCGAAATGGGTTTTCAGCGTTTTTGTGCTGACTATACTTGCAAGCCATTTTACTTATGCCTGGGCTAGTCCGAATCATTACCGTCCGGTTACGCAATTCCGAAATATATTTCCGGTTTATTTCCCATTAACTGCGGATAAAATATTGGAAAAACTAAGCCTTATCGACCATGAACAGGCTTTGGTGAATGACAGTTTCGACCTGGATAACCAAAACAGCACTATTAATTATCCGCTTAATCCTATCGAAACCGATGGGGCCGCCGATAAGAAAAACATACTTTTCATCGTAATTGATTCGTGGCAGTACAAATACTTAAGTCCGGAAATCACTCCGAACATCTACAACTTTTCCAAAAGATGCCAGGTTTTCAACAACCACCTAAGTGGTTCCAATATGACCACCGGAGGCATTTTTTCTATCTTCTACGGCGTTCCGGCTACTTATTTTGACACTTTCACCGGTCAGGAAATTGCACCTGTGTTTATGAACGAACTGCAAAAACAAAATTACCGTTTGGGAATTTATACCAGCGCGACTTTGGAAAACCCGCCTTTCAATAAAAATGTTTTTTCAAAAGTCCCGAACCTGCGATTGTCCTCTAAAGGGGAAACGCCGTCAGAAAGGGATTTAACTATGACGAACGAGTGGATGGCGAGCATGAATTCCAATTCAGCGGAAAAACCGTTTTTCGGATTCCTGTTTTTTGACTCGGCACACGGATTTGACCATCCTAAAAATTATAAATCGCCATTCAAACCTGAACTTGATGCCGTAAATTATCTGGATCTGGACGAAGATTACAATCCGGCGAAACTTATTAACCGTTACAAGAATTCGTTGCATTATAATGATTTCTTAATCGGAAAAGTATTGAAACAACTGGAAGACAAGAAATTACTGGAGTCGACTATAATTGTAATTACCAGCGATCACGGTCA
Organism: uncultured Flavobacterium sp.; assembly: GCF_946481155.1. The sequence goes on along the minus strand of NZ_CAMLMK010000055.1, from coordinate 12,983 downwards.
GGAATTCAACGATAATAAAAAAGGCTATTGGCAACATGGCGGGAATTTCACGAATTACCAGATTCATGTACCTATGATGATTTTTGATCCTGGAAAACAACCTAAAACCTATACTCACCAAACGTTACATTATGATATTTCGGCAACTTTATTAGCTGACAACTTTAAAGTAAAGAATCCGTTCGGCGATTACAGCTTGGGAAGGAACATCTATTCTACGCAAAAAAGAGACTATTTCATTTGCGGATACAATCAGAAATTTGCTATCATTGAAGATGCAAAGATTACTACCATTCAACCTTCGGGTGTTTTTGATGTGACGGACCGTAATTTAAAGAGGCTTGACGAGCTTTCGGTAAATTATAACTTTGTGACCAAAGGCATTGCAGAAACGACCAAATTCTATGTTAAGAAGTAAATCGGGCAAGATTACTTTTTCCAGAATTTCAGCATTTTTTTGAACTTTCGCTTTTTGTTGAATTTGTGCAGACCGGCACTTGCTTCTTTCTGAAGCTTATTCTGGAAAAGCACTGATTCAACACCGTAAAGTCTTGCATATTCTTCGCTGAATACCTCAATAATATGCTCATCGGCAGTTAATCGGGATAGATTTTTAATTCTTAAGCCCAACGGGATGGTATCGTGAAAACGCATTCTGTTTAAATCTACCAGATAAAAATCATATTTGTTTTCGCCTGTTTTTTTGAACAGCGTATTGCCGGCTGTATTATCCATAAACTCGATTCCCTCGTTATGGATGGTAAAGAAAAAGTTGGCAGCCTGCTTTATGATTTCGTTTCGATTGGGGAAATTTTTGTCGAAAATCAGATCCTGAAACATCCCGTCAATATTCTGCTGCAGGGAGAAATAATAGCTTTCCTGTAAACCTAAAAAGGTTTTGTTTTCATAATACGCGAAAGGTTGTGGCGTACCAATGTTTTTGGAAAGCAGCATGTTAGCATATTCGAAAGAACGTTCTGCCTTCGACTTTCGGAAATAGCCATAAATTATGCCGTTAATCAGCCCGGGTTTTCTAAATGATTTGACATTGACTTTAGTTCCCTCGACATCAAAAGCTTTTATTGCATTTCGTTTTCCAAAGCCTACAAATTCTCCTGTATTTTTGAAGTTTTCGATTAAAAAATCAAATTTAGCTTCAAAATTTCTAAATTCCGGATGAAAAACTTTTTTCATTTTGCTGTTTCCATTTATTTGACAAAAGTAAGTTATTTTATCTTTTTACCTTATTTTTACAAAAAAATTACCCATGTTTTATCATTATTTAATCACTCGTTTCAACCTTAAAAATCCGGATTGGGAGCTTACTAAAAACAACGAACTCCTTTTAGACGATACCTGGATGGATGAGCGGTTACACCTTTTTGAAACGTATTGTTTGCCATCCGTGGTGAACCAGACGAATCAGAATTTCGAGTGGTTGCTGTTTTTTGATTCTTCGACATCGGAAAAATACATTACCAAAATTAGAACCATTACTGAAGGCTATAAGAATATCAGGTTGTTTTTCATCAACGGAATGCCGAATTTCACTTCAAGTATTGCAGAATTCATAGCGGCTAATGCTAACGACAGGGAATTTTTAATCACCTCAAGAATTGATAATGACGATTGTGTCCATAAGGATTACATCAACGAAATACAGAGAGTCTTTAACAAACAGGAATTTTTGGCTATCGATATTATAAATGGTTATACTTTACAGGTAGAGCCAACGTTTATACTTGGAAAAAAAGAGCATATTTTCAACCCATTTATCAGCTTAATCGAAAGAAACCAGAACCCGAAAACGGTGTGGCATTACGTTCACAATATGTGGAAAAAAGAGCCGAGAATCATCCATCTGAAAGAAAAAAGATTATGGCTTTCCGTAATCCATGGCAAGAATAAAGTCAATGAGTTTGACGGTTACGGCAACATCAAATGGAGCGATATCAATTCCGATTTCATCATTGAAAAATCCATGGATGAAAAGATAGCAAAAACCCAATTGCCCTTTGGAAAATGGTGGTTTTTGAGTCTCAGAAATTATCTGTATGTGAAGATGGTGCTGCTGAGCAAAATCCTTAAAAAATCAATCGGGCTTTATAAAGTTAAATAAAGCCCGACTATCTTTTTTAAAAGTCTTTTATTTCTTAAAAAGGAACTTGAACCATTGTCCGAAATTCTTAAAGAACAAATACATTGGAGAAAGCCTTAATTTCTTTGAGTCTTTAGTGTATTTCTTAATCTCATCGATGTTTTTGGTTGGAAAATAATCAAGTGTTTTCCAACGGTCCGGTTCGATGTAATAAAAGTCCTGAAAATCCTTATAATTAGTTTCGTTTACCTTTAGCCATTTGTCCATAAAACTGTCGTTCACGTGCGTATTATGGCTCCAGTTTTTCAATTTGAAACGAAGTTCCTCTTCCGAACGTGAAACCGATTCATGCAATACCAGACTGTCAAGATAAATCACCCGTTCGTTCGTTCTTCGGAAGGCTTTGTAATTTGGATAGTTTGTCGCGAAGATGGATTTCATCGGCTTGTCAACATACAGGATTCCGTTTTCGGTGTACTTGTAGATGATTAGCCAGAAAGCTGCAATCTGGATTTTATGTTTCTCCGGATTGTCCAGATAATGGTCGTATTTCCGGATTTGCTTAACGAAATCTTCAAAATCGATGAAATACTCGTCGCTGTCCACCTGAATGATCCAGTTCCCGATGCCCATTTTTTCAGCCAGCATTTTTCGCTCGCGGGTATCCATCTGCGTCGTAGTAATGGAAGGCACGTAAAAATTATCGCGGTAAAGTTCGATTTTGTTTTCGGTGTCGAATTCTTCCAGCCACTTGAAAAAGGCAGGATCGACTTCAAATTTATTCCCTGACCAGGTCATATAATTTTCGTCGATAGCGATAAATATCCTGTCGGAAGCTTTATAAACCGGAGGAATCGCGAGCTTTAAAAGTTCGTAATCATATGATAACAGAAAGCCAACGTGTACTTTTTTCATCTTTGCTTACTTAAATATATCGTTATTAGAATTTGAAAATTCTCTTGATTTTTCTTAAAATAAAATTCCCTTTCACGGCTTTACCGCGATAAACTCCTTTATTGAAGCCTAAGGCTTTATAATATTTGTGATCTAAGCCAAAACTTTCATTCCAGTGTCCGTATTTTATCGGTGCTTCCGGGTTTACTTTTGGGAATTCGTAATTTTCGCTGGTTAAAATCTCCATCAGCTCGTCATGGTTTTTCGGAACTACGAAACAGTTTAGGTTCTCATAAGCCGCTTTGCCTAATAAAACCACTTTCTTATCCGCGAAAGCAGCCTCAACGCCTACTGTCGAGCCAAACACGACTACGATATCACTCGCATTGATTAAAGCGTAAGTATCCACGCTGTCTTCCGCCGCAATAATTTCCACCGAAGGTATTTTAGCTATTACATTTTTCAGGTAACGGTTCTGCGTATTATCAAGATTCCTCAAATTCGGATGTACCCTCAAATAAAGCTTAATATCCGGATAATTTCCTAAATCGGTACATATCTGTTTTATCGCTTCATTGTCATTTTCATAGAAATAAGGTCCGAAACCTTCCAAACCTTCGTATTCATCCAAAGAAGAATTGAAAATCGTGATCACGCGTTTGTCTTTATTGTCTTTAAAACTTGCCGGCAATCTGCCTTCTTGCTGTTCTTTAGTAAAGGAAAACCAGGCATCTTCAACACCTTTGATTTTATTGGTAAAGAAAGTCCGACCGATTTCGTGTTTGTCTTCGGCACCGATTTTCCACAACGTATCTATTTCCTCGCCAATGGTTTCAATGGAATGCGGAATCGAGTTCATCCTGAAGAGGAAGGTATTGAGTTTCCCGCCTTTTTCATGGGTGGCATAATCGATATTCAGTTTCTGGCAGGTTCTTAATAATGGCCTGTTTTCAATAAATCGTCCATTGAATAAAACCACAAGATCCGGGTTTATTTTTTTCAGCATTAAATCGAAAACCTCATACAAATAGGCTCCGGTAACCAGTCCTCGCTGTACAAAATCCTCATGCTGAACTAAATCCGGCTCATGATCTCTTGTGTACGAGACCAAAGAAGAAACGGTTGCCAGTCCGAGATCATATTCTTTATAATGATATTCTTTTAAATCTTTAACGGAAGTAAACTTCAGGTCTTTAAAGAGGTTCTTCTTTTTGAATTCGTCGATACTGATGAACTCGTCGTACTTTAAAACATGGAGTTTACCTGCGTGCGGATTATTTTGCTTAATGACTTTCAGGCCTTTGGAAACCCTTGAATAACAGACCTTACAATGCATTTTCTTATGCAACGGGTTGTAATAACATACTTGGAAGTCGCCTTCACACTGTATCCAGTAAACCGTATTGTTTTGCTCCAATAACAGCTCAATGATTTCCATTTCCGTTTCCAGATGCGGCGACGTGTGATTGGAAGTCTGCACTAAAATTGTCGAGTCTTTGATATCTACAAATTTGTTCATTTGTTCTTTTTTATAACTTAAGGCGCAAAAAACTGTTTATTTTTTTAGGAACTCAAGGCGCATTGCCGTTCCTTTTTCTAAATCCTGATTTGCTTCTTTCCCTAAAATTTCTTTCAGGTACTTAGGATGTAATCCGAAGCCCGGGCGTACCGAACGGATGTTTTTTTCCGTAAATACCTCACCTGCTTTTACATCCTCCGCAATATATAGTGACCGACTGAAATCTCTGCCTTTAGCCTGTTTTTCGGTTAATGTGTAATCAACAACACCTGAGGCTTTTTCGGCTTCACGGACTGATTTTACCATTTGTGTAAATTCCTCTTCATTCATCGAAAAAGACGCATCCGGACCGCCAATAGCCCTGTCAAGAATGAAATGCTTTTCTATGATTTTTGCGCCGTAAACCGTTGCTACAATTGGCACCGTACTTCCCATGGTGTGATCCGAAAGGCCGCTGATTACATTATAGCGTTCTGCTAAATCTTTAACCATCACCATATTAGCTTCCTCGATTGGCGCCGGGTAACTTGAAGTACATTTTAAAAGCGCAATGTCATCATTACCCATTCTTCTGCAGGCGTCCAATGCCAATTCAATATCTTCTTTTTCAGCGATTCCTGTTGAAATAATAATTGGTTTTCCTTTTGACGCCACGTATTCAATTAAGGGAATATCGGTGATTTCAAAAGAGGCAATTTTATAGGCCGGAGAATCTAAGCTTTCCAATAAATCTACTGCCGTTTTATCAAAGGGTGAAGAAAAACAGATTAAGCCTTCTTCTTTTGCCACGCGGTAAATCTCTTCATGCCATTCCCACGGCGTATAGGCCTCCTGATAAAGGGAATGCAGTTTTTTCCCGTCCCAGATAGTGCCTTTTATAACGAAATCTTCCTTATTGGAATCAAGCGTAATTGTATCCGCAGTGTAGGTTTGCAGTTTAATGCAATCTGCCCCGGCACGTTTTGCAGCTCTTACGGTTTCCAATGCCGTTTCCAGGCTTCCGTTATGATTTGCCGAAAGTTCCGCGATGATGAAAACCGGTGAATTGGAATCTATTTTGAAATTATCTATTATCATAGTTTTTTGATATAATGAAAACTGTCAACATCTTCATATTTAAGTATTTCCAGCAAAGCAAAACCTGCCTTTTCAAAAGCTTTCGCTGAGGCCGGATTATCCAGTTTGATGTAAGCGCTGATGCAAATTTCAGGATTTTTTGCCAAAAACTCATTAGAAGCTGCTGCAATCATTTTCGTGGCATAACCTTTCCCTCGGTGATTTTCATCAGTGGAAACGCCAATTATAGCCGAATTTTCATTTGTTTTCTGTAGGCGAACCTGTCCGATATTCTGGTTGTCGTGGTTTTGAAAAACAAACATCGCGCAGTTTTCATCCTTTAGTTTTGCCTGAAACCAAGTAACATGGTTTTCATAGGGAATAGTTGCCGAGCTATACGAATTGCTTCTTACCGAAGGATCGTTCGCCCAATCGTAATACAATTTCACATCTGAATCTGAGGCATTTCGGAACCAAACTTCGTTATTAACTTTCGAGTGAATCAGCACATCTAAATATTTTCCATCGAAAAAGCAATGCTCTTTCAGTCGGGCATCTTCGTGAAATCCGCAATTTAAAAGCACATCATATAAATGCGGACGCAAATCGAACGCGTAGGTAAATATTTTGTGGAATTTAAGTTCTTCAAAAGCCACTTTTTCTATTAATTGCAGGTAATTGGACCAGAATTCAGTGAAAAAATCTTTCTCGAGTTCGGTTTTCATGATAAACGAGATTTCGGCATTTTTATCCACCCAATTGATGTGAACCAATCCGCCATAACCCATAAATTCATTGCCTTTAAAGAACGAGAACAATAATTGGTTTGGTTTCTCGATCTCAAATAAACCTGAAACCACGGTAGCAAAATAATTCTCCTGTTTTTCTATAGTTAAAGGTTCCGATTGACGCAAATGATACAACTGCTCGTTTCTGATGTTCAGAATGGCGTACTTGTCCTCATCCCGTATCGGTTCGATATGAAAGGAATTGGTTTTGAAAACGTTAGCATGCAGACATTTGTATACGCGCATCGGAATGTATTTTTATAATGTTTTTCTGAAAACCGCTTTTGCCGGACTTCCCACAAGGAATTTCTCGTATCCCTGCTCCAAAGCCTGCTGGTATACTTTCAGCGATTCACCGAAAGCTTTTGCAAAATAATACACATCTTCTTCGGTATGAGAGAAGCAAGGCATGAAAGCACCCTGAAACAAAATACCGCGTTTGATCATTTCCTGCATGAATAGCGTTCGGTAACCTTGGCTTACAGTACCGGATTTATCTTTGAAAACAAAGAAAGGCATCCATTCGGCAGCAACGACTTCTATGGTATCATTCATGTTGTTTTCAGTAACTAACTGTTGGCATAATTCCGCCAGTTTCTTACCGATATTGTGGTTGTGTGCAATTACATCTTTAGTCTTATATTCCTCAATAGTTGCAATTGCAGCGGCTAATCCATGCGTTTCTCCTCCGTGAGTGGTTGAAATAAGGAATACTTTTTCGTCGCCTTCGCGTAGGATTCCGCCCAAATCCATAATTTCTTTTGTCCCGGTTAAGGCGCAGAAAGAAAATCCGTTAGCGATACCTTTCCCCCAGGTTGCCATATCCGGCGTCACATTATATTTTGTTACCGAACCCGGAAAATCGGTTTTAAATCCGGTAACCATTTCATCGGCAATAAATAAGGCGCCATTTTCGTGGCATAATTCGATAGCTTGTTTCAGGAATTCCGCAACATTGAAATCAGCCGGAAGATGCGGGTAATTTCCTTTTTCCGGTTCCGTGATTACGCAGGCAATCTGACCCGGATGTTTAGCAAATAACTCTTTTAACGAATCAATATTAAACGACTGGAACGTCACCGATAAATCAGAAACGGCGCTCGGGACACCTTTATTGCAGGCTGTTTTACCGATAAACCAATCATCATAACTATAAAAAGGGTGATCCACCGGAAAGGCTACTAAATCCCTGCCTGTTTTAGCTCTTGCCAATTTAACCGCCGCAGTGGTAACGATGGAACCGTTTTTAGAAAACTTCACCATATCATGTCCGGGTACTAACGACAAAAACGTCTCAGCCATTTCTTTTTCAAGAGCAGAAGGACGCTGGAAGTTCACTCCGTTTTCCAATTCTTTTCGGACAGCATCGAGTACCGGTTCGTAAGCATGACCTAGACTTACGCTCGTCAGTCCCATGGAACAATCCAGATATTCGTTTCCGTCGACATCCCAAACGTGTGATCCTTTACCTCTTACAATAGCTGCCGGAGATAAGATCGGGAATTGATCATCACCTTTCGAATAGGTGTGGCTTCCGCCCGGAATCAGGTTGTGGATTGCTTTTCTGTATTCGTCTGAAGCCTTGAAATTTGTAATGTTTCTTAGCTGTATTTCTTCAAATTTACTTTTCATATACCCTTCGTTTCTAAAAATAGAATGATTAATATCTTGAATATTCTTGTTTTGCAATAGATAATCGGCGTAGGATTTCCAGGGCAAGCCGGCGCCCAAATTACCTATTAAATGCTGAATCACTTCGAAATCGGAGGCTTCATCCACAGTGATTCTTAGTGAAGCATATTTTTTATCAATACCTTCATCGGCCATCATCATTTTCGTATTTCTGCGGATGAATGGCGTCACATGCTCTCTGTCGGCAGTAGCAGTCGCGAATTTCCATGCTTCTTCCAATGCTTTAAAACGGAAAACCTCAACATCCAGTCCGTCCGGATAAGCTTCCTGTGACTGGTTGGAATGATAATCCAATTCGTTGTCCTGGCAAAATTGTATTGTTTTATCGATTAACTCGGCATCAATCAGCGGGCAATCGGAAGTAATTCGCACTACAAAATCCGGATTTTTATCTTTAACCGCCTGATAAAAACGGTCCAAAACATCATTCAGGCTGCCTTTATAGCTTTTGACGCCCAATCTTTCAGCGATGTCACAGATTAAATCGGAATCCTTTTCGTCCGTCGTTGCTACGATCCATTCGTTCACAAGTTCCGATTGTTTTGCTCTTTGCAGATGGTATTCCAACAGCGATTTACCATCCACTTCCAAAAGGACTTTTCCGGGTAAGCGTGTTGAACCGATTCGGGCTTGTGTTACACCAATTATTTTCACCAGTTGACAGGATTTAATAATGATTTATCTTTTATTTCAATGGCTTCAATCTTTGAAAACAGGTCGGAACCCAATTTCCAGTTTAAAACCGATTGTATGTTTTGCTTCAATTGTTCGGCAGTTTCCACGCCCATTACAATCTGATCGATATTTGAGTTTGAAATCACATAATTTAAGGCGGCATCTCCAACGGTAACTTCACTTTCATTACAGATATTCTGCAAGTCCGTTAAAGCTGATTTCAATGGCAATAATTTCTCCGGCAAGGTAGTCGGATTCGTGAAATACAATCCCTGTAAAAAAACAGAGCGCACATGAATTTCAGTTCCCAGTTGCTTTAATTCTGCCAATTTGTTTTCAAACTTTCTGTCCAGAATGCTATAGGGCAGCTGCACCAGGTCCGGAATACAGTTTAATTCCAAAAGTTTTTCCAATTGCTCCGGACTGTATAATGAAAACCCGATTTTCTGAATTTTCCCTTTGCTTTTTGCTTGTTGCAATGTTTCCCACAGAAAAGTTTTTTCGATCAGAATATCTGCATTATGGGCCAGATAGCCGTAAATCGAATCGCTTTTTAATCGGATTAGTGATTCTGAAAGCATTTTCTCCAGTTCTTCATTACCGGAAACATTTGGGAACTTAGTAATAATTTTAAAATGATTTCCCGAAAACTGACCTAGTCGTTCTTCTGCATTGCCATAAGCTTGTGCTGTATCTAAACATTCAATTCCTCCATCTTCAGCAGCTGAAAAAATAGCTTTCAGTTCTGTATCCGAAGGGACACCGTGCGTATTTGAAATACCATAGTTAATTCCAAACTGAACTGTTCCGAGTGTTATTTTCAAAATTACTTTGTAAAATAAGTTACTATTTTGTCAATCACAAAAGCCTGTTCCTCGTCGGTTAACGTCGGATACATCGGTAAGCTGATACAGTGCTTATAGTAGTTTTCAGCCAATGGCATATCATTTTCCTTCCAGCCTAAACTTCTGTAATATGGCATCAGATGACAAGGGATATAATGAATCTGGGCAAATATTTTATTTTCTCTCAGATAGTTGTACAAACCGACCCTGTCTTCCACTTCAATCACATACAAATGATAGGCATGCCCTTCAATATAACCCGATTGGCCTTGTATGTATTCTTTTCCGGTAAAGGCATTTTTGTATTTTTCGGCAATCGCTTTTCGTCTTTCAATCCCTTGATCGGCTCTTGAAAGCTGGCTGATTCCTAAAGCTGCCTGAAAATCGGTAAAGCGGTAATTGTAGCCAAGATGCTGCATTTCCATGTACCATCCCGGATAACTATCACCTTCATTTATCGGCTGACCAACAGCAAATTCAACTGAATTTTCAAATATAGTTGTATCTCTTGTAATTCCGTGGGTACGAAGCTCCAGCAGTTTTTTGTATAATTTTTCGTCGTTGGTGGTAATCATTCCTCCTTCACCTGTGGCAATATGCTTTACCGGATGGAAAGAGAAAATCGCCAATTCGGCATAATTCCCGTTACCGCAATTTTGCTTTCGCCCATTGCTGTCGGTAAAATAACCTCCCGGTGCGTGGCAGGCATCTTCAATAATCCACAATCCGTACTCATCAGCAAGTTTTCTGAAAGCTTCAAGGTTTACGGCTCTTCCTGCAAAATCAACCGGTACAATACCTTTATAAGTTCCTTTTGGAGCAGATTTCAGCAGCTTTTCGACTTTTTCAGCATCCAATAGATATGTAGTCGGATCAATATCTGAAAAGACCACTTCGCCTCCGCAATATCTTATACAATTCGCTGATGCTGCGAATGTAATCGGGGTTGTAATCACCTTATCGCCTTCTCCAACGCCTAAAGCTAAAGCCGATAAATGCAACGCCGCGGTTCCGTTTGAAACTGCTACAGCATATTTACAGCCAATGTAGTTTGCAAAGGCCTGTTCGAATTCTAAAATCGTCGGTCCCTGCGTTAGAAAATCACCTTTAAGCGCTTTTGATACAGCAAGAATGTCTTCCTCTGTGATATTTTGTTTTCCGTAAGGTATCATCTTCAAACTATACTTTAAAATCCGGGTAAAGGTGTTCTTTTATCAAGGCTCTTAAGCTCTCAACCGTTTCCCAATCCTCATTTTCTCCGGAAGTATAATTAAATCCGACTGGCACTTTTTTCGCGTTGAATTTTTCCTCGTATTCCTTAAGATTCCAACTCGTTACCTGCGGAAGAATCACATAATATTTCCCTACATCGTAAGTCGTAAACGAATCGGAAGACGTAATCATTTCTTCATGAACTTTTTCTCCCGGTCGGATACCTACCACTTTATGCTCACAATCCGGACCGATAGCCTGAGCTACATCCAGAATTCGGTACGATGGAATCTTAGGCACGAACAACTCACCTCCCCAAGCAGCATCTAGCGCATGAAGCACCATATCAACACCTCCCTGAAGGGAAATATTGAATCGGGTCATGTTTACATCGGTAATAGGCAGTACGCCTTCTTCTCTTTTTTTCATGAAGAAAGGAATCACGGAACCGTTGGATCCCATTACGTTTCCGTAACGAACCACTGAGAATTTAATATCTTGTTTTCCTCTGATATTGTTAGCGGCTATGAATAATTTATCGGATGTCAGTTTTGTTGCCCCGTAAAGGTTAATCGGTGCGCAGGCTTTGTCTGTGGAAAGTGCGACAACTTTAGTCACATTGCTTGAAAGACTTGCTTTGATAACATTTTCGGCACCTCCAATATTGGTTTTTACGCACTCATCCGGATTGTATTCCGCAATATGCACGTGCTTCATCGCGGCAGCATGAATAACATAATCTATGCCGTTGAAAGCGCGTTTTAAACGTTCTAAATCTCTTACATCACCAATAAAATAACGAACTGCCGGATATTCAGACTCAGGAAATTCCTGTGCCATCTGAAACTGTTTCTGCTCATCACGGGAATAGATTACAAGACGTTTTACATCAGGCCATTTCTGTAAAATTGTTTTAGTCAATTCTTTACCTAAAGACCCTGTTCCTCCTGTAATTAATATCGATTTGTTATTCAACATTTTTTATGATTTTTAGCTTACAAATATATGAATTTAAGATTTAGTTTAGAAGCCCTTCTTCACAACGAGTCGTTAATCTTATTTTTCGCTGAATTTAGAAAGCCAACCTCCAAATCTTAAGTATATTTGCAGTAAATTTTACTAAAATATGGACATCAACACCGAAGTACACAACGCTTATGAAGTCATCAAAAATGGCGGAATCATTCTTTATCCCACCGATACGGTTTGGGGAATTGGCTGCGACGCGTCGAATCCGGAAGCAGTAAAAAAGATTTATGCCTTAAAGCAGCGCGAGGAAAGTAAAAGCATGATCGTACTGATGAATGGCGAAAAAATGATGTACACGGTTTTTAAAGACATTCCGGAAGTGGCCTGGCAAATATTGGATTTATCCGAAAAACCAACGACTTTAATCCTTGATAATCCGAGGAATGTGGCTCCGAATATCATTGCTGAGGATAAAACTTTAGGTGTAAGAATAGTGAAAGAGCCTTTCTGTTTCAAACTGATGGAACGGATGAAAAAACCCTTGGTTTCGACTTCGGCCAATATTTCGGGTATGTTTACGCCAAAATCTTTCAAAGAAATCAGTCCCGAAATTTTAAAAGGTGTTGACTATGTGGTAAATTTGCACCACGATAAAATCTGCGACAAGCCTTCAACTATCATCAAATTATCCGCTGACAGTCAGGTGAAGATTATTCGTAAATAATATTTTATAAGCCACGAATACACAAATTAAAAATGCCGAATATTATACACTAAAGTGAAAGCTATAAATTGCTTGGCTTGCTCTTTGAAGTACATAACAATCTTGGTAAAGGATTTTCAGAAATTGTATACAAGGATGCAATTGAATACGAATTAGAAAAGTCAAAAATTCTTTTTGACCGGGAAAAAGAATATAGTGTCAGTTATAAGAATATTGTTTTGAAGCATAAATTTTATGCAGATTTTATTGTTTTTGACAAGATAATCCTTGAAGTCAAATCATGTTCTTGTATATCAGATTCACATATTGCGCAAGCAATGAATTATTTAAAAGTATCTGACAACAAATTGGCAATAATTGTCAATTTTAATAATGAATCGTTAGAATATAAAAGGATTGTAATTTAAAATACTACGATCAAAAATTATAAAAATTCGTGCATTCGTGGCTCAAGTTACGAACCAGCATTTCCGAAATATGAATTACAAAGACGCATTACAAGATAAAATAT
>NZ_CAMLMK010000054.1 GCF_946481155.1 uncultured Flavobacterium sp. | reverse complement strand
CCGAAAGCTGAAGCTGCTCCGGCTGCTGAAGCAAAAGAAGAAGCTCCAAAAACTGCTGCGGAAATGCCTGCAGGCGTGAAAGTGGTAACTATGCCTCGTTTGAGTGATACCATGACTGACGGAACAGTAGCAACCTGGTTGAAAAAAGTAGGTGACACTGTAAAAGAGGGTGATATCCTTGCGGAAATTGAAACCGACAAAGCTACAATGGAGTTTGAGTCATTCAATGCGGGAACGCTTTTATATATTGGTGTTAACGAAGGGCAAACTGCTCCGGTTGACAGCATTTTAGCAATTATTGGCCCGGCGGGAACAGATGTTTCAGCAATTGCGGCTGGATTCCAAGCTGGCGGTGCTGCAGAAGCACCAAAAGCAGAAGCTAAAACAGAAACAACAACAAAAACAGAAGCTGCTCCGGCGGTACAAAATACGAGTTCAGACGGAAGAGTTTTGGCTTCTCCATTGGCTAAGAAAATTGCTCAGGACAAAGGGATCAATTTGTCGGAAGTGAAAGGTTCTGGCGAAAACGGAAGAATCGTGAAAAGCGATGTGGAAGGATTTACGCCTCAGGCTGCTGCTCCACAATCGGCTTCAGCACCTGTTGCTGCCACTTTGGCACCGGCAGTAAAACCATTTGTTCCTGCAGGAGAAAAATTCACAGAAGAAATCAAGAATTCGCAAATGCGTAAAACGATTGCACGTCGTTTGGCAGAATCGAAATTCACGGCGCCACATTACTACTTAACTATTGAAGTGGCAATGGATGAAGCAATGAACTCGAGAGCCGTAATCAATACCATTCCGGATACGAAAGTGTCGTTTAATGATATGGTAGTGAAAGCATGTGCGATGGCATTGAAAAAACATCCACAGGTGAATTCACAATGGAGAGAAGATGCAATGCTTATCAATCATCATGTAAATATTGGTGTCGCCGTTGCTGTAGAAGACGGATTGGTAGTGCCGGTACTGAATTTTACCGATCAGATGAGTTTAACTCAAATCGGTGCAAGCGTTAAAGATTTGGCAGGAAAAGCGAAAAACAAGAAACTTACGCCGGCCGAAATGGAAGGAAGCACATTTACGGTTTCTAACTTAGGAATGTTCGGAATCCAGTCATTCACATCAATCATCAACCAGCCGAATTCTGCAATTTTATCCGTAGGCGCTATCGAAGAAAAACCGGTAGTGAGAAACGGACAGATCGTAGTTGGAAATACAATGACGTTGACCTTAGCCTGTGATCACAGAACTGTGGACGGCGCTACAGGGGCTCAGTTCCTGCAAACGCTTAGAGTATTTTTGGAAAATCCAGTTACAATGTTGGCGTAAGTTACATTGTGCATCAATAAATTAATCCCGAAATTTTCGGGATTTTTTGTTTATTTTTAGAACATGAAAAATATCATCATTACAGGAACATCCCGCGGAATCGGCTATGAACTGGCTTTGCAGTTTGCGAATGCCGGACATACTGTTTTAGCGCTTTCCCGTAAAACACCTCAGGCATTAATCGGGCATCAAAATATAACTTGTCTTTCCATTGATTTAGCGAAAGAAGAGGATTTGAAGCAAGTGACTGATTTTGTTACATCAACATGGAAGAAAGTCGATATCATTATTCATAATGCCGGATCGCTTTTGTTTAAACCTTTCGGAGAAATCTCTTCAGAAGAATTTGAGGATGTGTATAAAGTGAATGTTTTTGGTGTCGCCAATCTGACACGTATTTGCCTGCCATACCTTAAAAAAGGAAGCCACGTAGTTACCATCAGTTCAATGGGCGGAATCCAGGGGAGTATGAAGTTTGGCGGACTTTCAGCTTACAGTTCCAGTAAGGGCGCTGTGATTACGCTGTCAGAATTATTGGCCGAAGAATACAAGGAAAGAGGAATTTCGTTTAATGTATTGGCTTTAGGCGCAGTGCAAACCGAAATGTTACAGGAAGCATTCCCAGGTTACGAGGCGCCGATTTCCGCAAAAGAAATGGCCGATTACATCTTTAATTTCGCCTTAACCGGAAATAAATATTACAACGGAAAAGTACTTCAGGTTTCATCAACAACACCATAACAAATAATGGAAAATGAGGGTCCTAAAAACAATTTAAATGTTGAGGTAACAAAATTTCTTGACAATCTGAATCTTCCTCTGCGTAAAGAGATCGAGCAGTTAAGGTTTATAATTTCAGATACGGATAAGATAGTTACAGAAAATATTAAATGGAACGGACCTAATTATTGTTTTAACAATGAGGATAGGATCACCATAAGGGTACAGCAGCCAAAAATGGTGCAGATTATATTTCATCGCGGGGCAAAAGTTCAAACGCAGCCAGTAAAGAAACTGATTGCAGACGAGTCCGGAGTATTAGAATGGAAGGGGAATGACAGGGCTGTGGCGACTTTTAAAAACAGCAACGAAATTGAAGCTAATAAATTGATACTCACTAAAATTATTGCGAATTGGCTCGATGCAACTGCATGAAAAAAATAGTATATTTCCGAAGTTGATTTTAAATTAATGCAAAAGAAAAATTTATAACCTATAATTATTTGGAAGTTTTATTCAAATACATCCCCGAACACGCTGTTCCCACTTGTTTTGAGTTAATCAAAGAAAACAACGTGCATCTGAAAATCGTCAATGAGCGCGTGACCCGTCATGGGGATTACAGAAGGCATCCCGATGGTTTTCATCAGATTACGGTCAATGCAAGTCTGAATAAATACCGTTTCCTGATTACCTTAATCCACGAAATAGCCCATCTGGTAGCTTTTGAAAAATACGGACGAAATATAAAGCCACACGGAGACGAATGGAAACTCACCTTTCAACGCCTGATGGTCCCGTTTATCCGCCCTGAAATTTTCCCGGGTCAACTATTACCGTTACTTGCCCGGCATTTCAGAAATCCGAAAGCAAGTAGTGATACCGACGCCACTTTATCGTTGGCATTAAAACAATTCGACCCTGTAAGCGATAAAAATTATATCTTTGAGATTCCTTATGGTACTACTTTTCGTATTCATAATGGAAAAATATTTAAAAAAATAGCCCTTCGCACCAAACGGTATGAATGTATTGAGGTCAATTCCGGAAGGATTTACCTATTCAACCCAAATGCCGAAGTAGAAGTATTGCCAAGCTAAATAAAAACTTTGCAACATGGTTACACTGTAACTTTGCAACACTGAAAAAAATGAATAAAAATTATTACGCTATAGTAATGGCCGGTGGAGTAGGCTCCCGATTCTGGCCTGTGAGTACGACCGAGTTTCCAAAACAGTTTCACGATATGCTGGGAACCGGCGAAACACTGATCCAAAAAACATTCAGCCGTTTATCACAATTAATCCCTAAAGAAAACATTTTAGTCCTTACCAATGAGGTTTATAATGATTTGATTTTAGAGCAATTGCCATCGGTAAAGCAAGATCAGATTGTCCTTGAGCCTGCTATGCGAAACACTGCGCCGTGCATTTTATATGCCTCGCTAAAAATCAAAAAGCAAAACCCGGATGCCGTTATGGTGGTAGCGCCTAGTGATCACTGGATTGAAGATGAATTGCAGTTTATAGCCAATTTACAACGGGCATTCGATTTCTGTGAGCGCGAAGACACTTTAATGACGCTGGGCATCTTGCCTACATTTCCCAACACAGGTTACGGATACATTGAGTTTGATAAATTAGATTCCCGTCCGATAAAAAAAGTAGTGCAGTTCCGTGAAAAACCGGATTATCCTACGGCACGAAAGTTTATTCAAAGCCGGAATTTCCTCTGGAATGCCGGAATTTTTGTATGGAGTGCAGAATCGGTCTTAAAAGCATATGAGCGTTTTAATCCAAAGATGTATTCCCAGTTCATGAATGGTTACGATGCACTGAATACAGCAGCTGAAGAAGCCTTTCTTAAAGAAAATTACGCTGCTGCAGAAAATATTTCCGTAGATTATGCTATTCTTGAGAAAGCCCAAAATGTGTATGTTTTACCGGCGACATTTGATTGGAATGACCTTGGGACTTGGGGTTCCTTATACGATAAGCTGCCTAAGGATGAACAGGATAATGCTGTAATCAATGCTACTGTGATCCTGGAGAATGCCTCCAATAATATTATAAGAACCGAAGGAAAAAAACTGGTGGTGATTGACGGGCTTCAGGATTTTATAATTGTTGATAAAGACGATGTTTTGCTGATATATCCTAAAGGGAAAGAACAGGAAATCAAAAGGATTACCAAATTGGCTAACGATATCAAATAACCTTATATATCTTTCATATGAAGAAAGTTCTGGTTGTTGTTTTATTTTTTTTACTGTCCAATCTATCCTTTGGACAATTGACCAGCTTCACCTTGCAGGTTACGCCAACAAACGAAACATGTAGCGGAAACGGAGTCCTTTCTTTCACTGTAAGCAACACTACCCCGGGAGCCAGTATCGTTTATACGATTTACCATCTTCCCGATGTAACCACGCCAATTGCCATTACTTCTGCCAATAGCTTTACCGGTCTTGTTGCCGGAAATTATACTGTAGTGGCTACACAAACCCTTGGGGCGTTATCAAATTCCCAACAGCAGGGCGTAACGATAATAAGCCAGGTTGTGCCGCTACAATATACACTGATAGGACAGAATATACTCTGTGGTAATGATGGCCGTATTACTGTTAATGTTACTCAGGGAAATCCTGTTGGTTATGAAATTATTTCCGGTCCGATGACTGCGCCCCTCCAAGCCTCCAATGTCTTTACCGGACTAACCGTTGGAACTTATGTTGTGCGTGTTTTTGATAACTGCGGGGATGGTATTGTGAGTGATATAACCCTGACACGGCCCTTATTGCCTAATGTAGATATTAATCAGATTACCACTGACAATCTTACCTGTTCAACTTTAGATCTTTTGATTAGAATTGCAAGTGGGCCGCCGGGTTCTCAAAATATAATGGTCTATCCGCTAACAATGCAGATTACTGTTTTTCCACCTTCAGGGGCTCCTGTAATAATTAGCCAGACCTATGCAACAGGGAATACCGGTTCTGAGGAACTGGTGCTGCAAATGCCTTTTTATTATGATCAGTTATATACCTATAATATAGTGATTACGGACGGATGCGGAAATGTGTATCAGCAGAACAATAATGAAATTGATTTGCATTTGGGAATTGATATTCATGAGACAATGGAAGTATGTGATAAGCATTTGGTGGTTGCTCCTTACAACTTCGTAGCGCCGTATACAGTTAATTTTGTGTCGGCTCCCGCCGGATTTAATCCTGTTATGTATAACGCTGGCCATCCCGGACCGTTTAGCACTCAAACAGAATATTTCAATAATGCTACTCCTTATCCGGAAGGGACCTATACGATACAGATTACGGATGCCTGCGGACGTACTTTCACCAGGGATTATACAACCCAACAGCTTCCTTTAAGTTTCGGGGTTGTAGAATCCCTTGTAGGATGCACAAAAGAACTGATAATAAATGTGGGAACAGATGTCGCATTTACTGTGGAATTTTTATCAGCTCCGGCCGGTTTTGACCCTATATTTTATAATAGTTCCCATCCAGGTCCATTTACCTCGGATGTACATTATTATAATGCTGCTATACCTTATCCTGACGGGGTGTATGTAATTAGACTTACGGATGAATGCGGAAGGACGGCTACGACTACCTACTCTACGAATCCTATTCCTGTCTCCGCTAACTCATTTGTTTTGCCGGGTTGTGATGTCGGTTCAGGATCAGTTCTAATGATTATTAATGATGCCATGTCGTTTCAGAGTGTCCATATAGTTGCTGCTCCGGCAACATTCACGCAGCCACTGCCTTATAATGTAAGCCAAAATATACAAACAGATGCCAATCAGTTTTCAATGAACTCGCTTCCGGCGGGTAACTATACCTTTGAATTTGTAGATAGCTGTAACCGAACCGGGAACCACAACGTTACTATTGCAGGGTATCAGATTTTGTCTGAAGTGGTTACCGTTACCGAACATTGCAGCTCTTTTGATGTCTATCTGAATTATATAACGAACAGTTCCTCAAACAATTTTTGGCTACAAAAATATGATCCTGCAACTAATACATGGGGGCATCCCCAAACGGGTGTTTCGGGTGGCCCTCCAAATCCGTTCAATTCGATATTGCTTACGAATACCATTAATAACGTGAATTACTATTATATGGGCAGGTTCAGGGTGGTAACCACGTTTTATGTATTCGCCGATGCAAACGACAATGGAGTGTGTGAAACCGTCATCCATGAATTTGAATATTCTTCAGGCCCGAAAATAAGCAATATATACAGCTTCTCGTGTGCAAATAATATGTTTGATGTAATTCTGGAAGCGGCAGGGGCAGATCCTCTGCAATTCAGAATCACAACAAGAAACGGGATTCCTTTTATGGTAAACAATGGGTCATCATCCTTATTTACAGGATTGCAGCCCGGAGTTTATAATTTTCAGATTGAAGACTCGTGCGGCAATATATTGAACAGGGTGTATGATATCAGTTCGCCTTTGAGTTTCTCCATTTCAGCTGATAACTTATGTGACGGCTCAACCGGTTCCTTATTAGTGCCGTATTTTTCTTTTTTAAATTATGAATGGTGGAAAGATAACAACACAACAACCATTCTAAGCACAACAAATGTATTGTCATTTCCCAACTTTAATTCCCCAGGTGATTTTGGTACCTATCACGTAAGAATTACCAATCCCGGTAATCCTAATTCCTGTATGAACAGCGTTTTGGATTTCACGATATCTTCGGCCTTAAACAATCCGCAAGCCGGGACGGGGGCAACAGTTTCTCTTTGCGGAACCCCGGGGAATATTAACCTGTTTGATCATCTGACAGGCAGTTATGATACTTTCGGTGAATGGGAAGAGATATCTTCCAGTAATATGCTGATTAACCATATCTGGAATGCTTCCGGAATCAGTTCGGGAGTTTACACTTTCAGGTATAGGGTGGAAGGCTTGTGCGACTCTTTCGACGAAGCCCTGGTTCAGATAACCATTAATCCGATTCCTCAAAATCCTGTAGCATCGGGAGATGCTGTAGTTTGCGAAGGACAGTCACTCCATCTTTTTGCGTCTGATATCCCCGGAGTTACTTATCAATGGATGGGGCCTAACGGGTTTTTATCGAACGACCAGAACCCAATTGTGGATAACATCACAACTGTAAATCAAGGTGTGTATTCTGTGCAGGCGATTCAAAACGGTTGTGAATCCGTCGCGGATACTATTGAGGTCGCAGTTGGGACTTCACCTTTTTTTACGCTTAGAAATCACTGCGAGAACAATCTGACTTACCTTTCAGCTACGTTAATTGATTCGGCAATTGATCCACAATCCGTGACTTATTCATGGACGGCTCCCGATGGCGCAACGCTGAATGTGAATCCTATCAATGTTACCGGAAATACGACAGGTATTTATACACTTACAGTTACCAATGCGCAAGGTTGCACCGATACAAAATCCATTGAAATTGCCTGTACGAATTGCGGTATTCCTCGCGGTGTCTCTCCAAACGACGACGGATTAAACGACAATTTCGATCTGTCCTGTCTGTCCGGCATCGTAAACGCTAAGATATTTAACCGCTATGGCGTAACGGTGTACGAACTTGACGATTATGCGGACCAGTGGCACGGACAGGATTTTAAAGACCGCTTATTACCTACGGGAACCTACTATTACCTGATTAAATTCGATTCGGGTGAAAGCAAGACCGGATGGGTGTATCTGAATTACTAGAAAGAATTAGATATAAAAAAAACCGGAGCAATTTGTTCCGGTTTTTATTTTATAATTTGTCTTGTCTGTTCTGTGCTTTTCGCACTTTCTTGAACAGTTCCGAGGAGTAAACAAAGTCCACAATCGCTTCGTTGTCCGTTTTGAAAATCTCTTTTTTGGTTCCTTCCCAGGCTAAAATTCCCTGTTTTAAGAAAATAATCTTTTGCCCGATTTCCATTACCGAGTTCATGTCGTGCGTATTGATAACCGTGGTAATGTTATATTCTTCCGTGATTTCTTTGATGAGGTTGTCAATTACTACCGCCGTTTTCGGGTCAAGTCCGGAGTTAGGCTCATCGCAAAACAAGTACTTTGGATTATTTACAATCGCACGCGCAATCGCCACACGTTTTTGCATCCCCCCGGAAATTTCGGAAGGCATTTTTTTATGAGCATCGCCAAGTTCCACACGCTTAATTACAAAATTAACACGCTCCTGGATTTCTTTTGCGGATTTATTGGTAAACATTTTCAAAGGGAAACCGATATTTCCTTCTACGGTCATCGAGTCAAAAAGCGCACTGCCCTGAAATACCATTCCGATTTCTGTTCGCAACTCGCGTTTATCATCATCGTTCATTTCAGAGTAAACCCTTCCGTCAAACGAAATGCTTCCCTTGTCGATTTTATGAATTCCTAAAAGGCTCTTAAGCAAAACCGTTTTCCCGGAACCACTCTGACCGATAATCAAATTGGTTTTTCCGGTTTCAAAAGTGGTCGTAATCCCGTTCAGGACCTTTTGATCGCCAAAAGATTTCTCTACATTTTTTACCTCTATCATCTTATTTGCTTAAAAGTAATTGCGTTAGAATATAATTCGTCAAAATAATTGCCACCGATGTCCATACGAAGGATGTCGTACTCGCTTTTCCCACTTCCAGCGCACCACCTTTCATATAATAGCCGTGGAACGAAGGAATCGTCGCCAGCAAAAATGCAAAACAAATCGTTTTAATGAAAGCATAGGTTACGTGAAACGGAATGAAATCTTCCTGCAGTCCCACCTGGAATTCCTGGCTGGACACGAAACCGCCGTAAACACCGGCCATCCATCCGCCTAAAACCCCTAAAAACATACTCAATCCAATCACAAACGGATACAGCATCAAAGCTACGATTTTCGGAAAAACCAGATAATTCAATGAGTTCACACCCATTACTTCAATGGCATCAATCTGCTCAGTAACACGCATGGTACCGATACTTGAAGTAATAAAGGAACCTACCTTACCCGCCATAATAATGGAGATAAACGTAGGGGCAAACTCAAGGATAACCGACTGTCGGGTTGCAAAACCAATAAGGTATTTAGGAATCAGCGGATTGGTAAGGTTCAGCGCCGTCTGAATGGCAACTACCCCGCCCACGAAGAACGAAATAAAGGCCACAATACCTAAAGATCCAATGATCAAATCGTCCGTTTCCTTCATGATAAGCTGCCTCATCATTGACCATTTGGTAGGTTTGTTGAAAACCTCGCGCAACATTAAAAAGTATTTCCCTATCTGGGTTAAATATCGAATCATATCGGATTGAAAATATCGGCTAAAATACCAATTAGTTACGAGTTTTGGGTTATGACTTTTAAGTTTTTTTGGACGTGTCCTTTCAGGCCGGGCTGTACACTCTATCTTTTATTCCGCGCTGCTCCATAAAAGGATGCCGTTGCCATCCCTCACGCATTCTGTGCAAACCTGAAATAATGTCATTCAAAACAGAAAAAGATTTGAGCTAAAGGGCATTACCATAAATTTTAACGTTATAAGCAGTAAAGATTTTTGTAAAATTCCTTTTTATTTCTTTTAGAAGTGTTAACTTTAAGACTGTCAAATAGTTATGGTTAAAACTGCGTGTTTTCAGCTGTAATTTTGACACGAATTTGCCCCATTCGGAAAATTGGAAGTACTAATTTTAAAATCAGAATATATGGAAGCAAAAAAACCATCATATGAAGAGTTGGCGGATCAGGTGGCGCTTTTAAAAGATAAGCTGATCACTTTATCCTTACAGTTAAATGATGCTTATAACGGTACTAAAGCAATTTCAGCCAGTGCGGGAAATGAAAATCCGGTTGAAAACAAAGTAAGCACGGAGCTCATAGATTCCTTTCTGCATAAAATGAAAACGCCTTTAGATACGATTATCGGTCTGGCCAATTTGTTAAGCTCATCCCATCTGGATTTTGAAGAACGAAGTAATCTTGCTGAAAACATAGGTAATTGCTCTACCGAACTGCAGGGACTTATCTCGGAATTTGCAAGTCATAATGCGCTTGAATCCCATAGAGAGACAGTGAATACGCAGAAGGTTTCCTTAAACGAACTGCTTGATGAACTGAAAGTCAAATTCTTTGGCCCGGTTTTCCACAAAGGTTTGAATCTTCGCTCCGTCAAAGGCTTGTCTGACGAAGAAGATTTCGTTTTAACAGATGGCGCTAAAATCACACAGATATTTACCAGCCTGATCAATAACTCCTTGAAATTCACTGAAAAAGGTTTCATAGAAATAGGTTATAAAGTAGTAGAAAATGAGCTGAAATTCTATGTAAAAGACAGTGGCTCGGGCATGGAGAAAAACGTAAAAGAAAAACTCCTGACTTCGCACTTTAAATTAGAAAAAGTTACTGGCGAAGACTGTGGAGCAGGTTTAGGGCTTTGCACCGTTAAGCAATATGTTGATTTGTTAGGAGGATCTTTAAAAATGGTAACAGAAAACGGGGTGGGTACCGTATTTTATTTCACCGTTCCTTATGTTCCGGCTGTTACTGAAGCCTTACCTGCAGTAGCTAAAAAAACAATCAAGGTGCTAATCGCGGAAGATGAGGAAATCAGTTTTCTGCTGCTGAAAAAATTGCTGGAAAAAGGTAAAGTAGAGATTATCAGAGCTAAAAACGGCGAAGAAGCCTACGAGATTTATAAAAACAATCCGGACATCAACCTAATTTTAATGGATCTTCGAATGCCGCAGGTTGACGGGTATACCGCTGCCCAGCTCATTAAAAATGAGTCGCCGGAAATTCCAATTATAGCACAATCGGCCTATTCGTTTAAGAATGATAAAGAAAATTACGGTAATGCCTTTAACGGTTATATTTCGAAACCGGTTAACAAAAGAGAATTTCAATTGGCCGTCAATAAATATATTGATGTCGCTCTTTTGAATTAAAAGAAACAAATTTGTTCGCTACGAATTTGCAGTAACAAATCATCTTGACAGTTATGTTGAGGTGATTTGTTTGTTTAAGGCGGGAAGTAATACTAAAATAGTTTCGCTTTCATTTTCTTCCAGCGATACTTCCGGATAAATTTCGCCTGCTCCTCCGTTACCAAAAGCGGCTTTTTCTCCGATTTCGCTTTCCAGAACCCTTTTATGTAATCGAGGAATAAAAGCGGTTTTCCTTTTCGCATCGCCAGTTTTAACGAAGCAATTGCCGTGATGAAAAACCCGTAGCCCAAACTATAGAATGCCTCCCCCTGTTTGTAACGCGAAGCCTTATTGTAGTTGGCTCCGGTCGGTTTCAGGTGTTTTACTTTCAGGCTTTCGTCGGTTACGACTTTCCAATTGTAAAATTTGCACAATAATTCGTCGACGGTATCCCAACCCATGGCTGGTTTTAGTCCGCCAATTTGCTGAAAACATGCTTTTCGGTAAGCTTTGAACGCGCCCCGGATGTGATCTTTATCGGTTAGATTCTCTAAAATCCATTCGCCGTTTTTCTCAATATAAGCAAATCCGCCCGCCATTCCGATTTTTGGATCGCTTTCAAAATGGTTTAGGATTGTTTCAAAGTAATTGTCCGGAAAAATCAGATCAGCATCGGCTTTTACGATAATATCATAATTTTCATCAACGGTTTCGATGCCTTTCTGAAACGCCTGAATGACTTTGCTTCCCGGTAAATGAATCGCTTCCGACGTTTTGTTTACCAACGAAATCCAGGGATGTTTTTCGGCGAAAGCCAACACAATTTCCTCCGTTTTATCTGTGGAATTGTCATTCACTATTACAGCTCTTGCCGGCAAAACAGTCTGCCCAGCCAGTGATTCTAAGGTAAGTCCGATAAAAGAGGCTTCGTTGTGGGCGGGAATTATGATGTAATAGTTCATTTATGCATCTGGATTGATTGCAAATTTAATGATAATTTTGAAGCAGTTCATGGTTTGTTTTTCTCATGATTAAGTGTTGGGTGTCGCTTATCTTCTTCTTTTTGTGCTTTAATATTTGTATCATTGCATAAAGAAAGCAGTAGGCAATATGTGATGTTAATCATACTGTTTTCAAGGGTTAGGTTTATTTGAACCGATAGCCGCCAAAGGATTGCTCTTGCAGTCTCCTAAATGTTTTTGCAGTGAAAAAAATTTATGTTGTTATCGTTACCTATAATGGTGTAAAATGGATTGAAAAATGCATAACATCACTTTTGGCATCGTCTTATCCTATAGAAATAGTAGTGGTAGATAACGATTCCAACGATGCTACCCTGGAAGTTCTAAAGTCGTTTTCACAACTTCATATAATTAAATCAGAATCAAACTTAGGATTTGGTAAGGCAAATAATATCGGCATTGAATATTCCCTGAATGCCGGTGCGGATTATGTTTTCCTGCTGAATCAGGACACGTGGGTTTATGAGGACTCAATAGCAGCATTGGTAAAACTTGCTGAAGCTAACCCTGCTTTCGGAATCGTCAGCCCAATGCATTTTTCAGCGGATGTACAAACGCTGGATGAAAGTTTTCAGGTGTATTACAGCAGAAAAATGGCTACGATACAAAATCAAGATGCAGTACTGGTGCCCTTTGTAAATGCGGCTGCCTGGCTGGTTTCAAGGAAATGTCTTGAGAAAGTTGGCGGATTCGAGCCTCTTTTCGGGCATTATGGCGAGGACCGGGAGTATTGTAATCGGGTTTTATTTCATAAATTTAAAATTGCAATAGCAGAGAATTCAAAAATATGCCATGACCGAATAATTGTCCGAAGCTTTAAAAAAGACCTTATGCAATCCAGGTATAGGATGCTGACAGAAGTTCTGGATATCAATTACAGCATTTTTTCCGGATACCTGAAGGCTTTGAAATCAGTAATCGGCCTGCCTAAATATTTTGGCAGATTTTATTCTTTTTCGGAAGTGATTAAAATGTTCTTCGGATTAGTAAGGTATTATTCAGAACTCATTGTATTATTTTCTAAAGTGCGGGAAGCAAGAGCAAAATCCAAGTAATGGAAAAAAAAGCCCAGTTTAAGCAAGTTTTCTTATTTACCATAATTAATTATGCGGGGATTTTCATTGGTATTTTCTCCACGCTTTTTATTTATCCAAAGAACAAGGAATTTTTAGGGATTATCCGTTATGTGGAATCCATTTCCCAGATTTTATTCCCGATAATGGTATTGGGAGCTTCGCACGCCTTAATCAATTTTTATCCGGCGCTGACGGAAGATAATAAAAAAAGACTGTTCAATTACAGTGTTTTCTCTGTCGGTTTATGGAGCGTTTTGGTACTCATCGTGCTGCTTGTAGTATCGCCTTTGTTTAAATGGGACGACTTGCAGTATTTTTACTTTGCATTTCCTATTGCAGTCGCGCTGGCTTTTGTGGAACTCTTTAAACGGCAGGCAATTAATCTTCAGAAATTAGCAATGCCGACATTGTTTGAAAAGATCATCCCGAAAATTGCGCTTCCTGTTATATTTGTTTTGCTGCTGTGTAAGTTCCTGTCGGTGGAAGCTTCGATAGGTTATTATATCGGCGCTTATATTTTAATTTTTGCCTTGGTGGCTTATTATCTTTTCAGGCATTATCCGTTCCGATTCAATTTTAAATTTAAGCCGCTTTATACGGAGCTTTCGCGTAAAGAGTATTTCAGATACAGTCTGTATTCGTTTGCCGGGAGTTTTGGCTCTTTCTTTGCGTTCCGGATCGATTCCATAATGATTCCCGAATTCCTTTCCTTTGATGCCAACGGAACCTTTAATATCGGTGTAACGCTGGCATCTGCCCTGGCTATTCCGGCAACAGGTATCTTTACTTTATATGCGCCTATTGTTTCCAATTATCTGAAAACAGGCAATTTAAAGGAACTCAATATGAAATATGTGGAGGTTGCCAAAATGCTTTTCTGTATTGGAGGATTACTCTACAGTGCTATTTTTGTAGGGATTCATTTTCTGTTTGAATTATTGCCTACTTATGATAGCCTGGCGCCATCTATTCCTATTATATTAATCTTAGGCTTCAATGTGCTGATCAATATGGCAACCGGTTTTAATTCCGAAATCATTTCGTATTCAAAGCATTACCGATTCAATATCATTTCAATCTTTGTGTTAATCGTTTTGAATGTGTCTTTGAATCTTTACTTTTTAATGTACACTGATTTAGGACTCATTGGCGTTGCCTGCTCCTCGCTAATCTCGATGACCATCTTTAATATTGCAAAACTGCTGTTTATCTACAAAACATTCCGACTGTTCCCGTTCGATTCCGGTTTTGTTAAGCTGGCGTTACTGTTTTTATTCTCCGGAACCCTGGTTTACTTTTTACCGGAAACGGAAAGCAAAATGCTAACGCTTGTCTATAAAGTGTCCTTAAACCTGGCGATAAATATTGCCGTGATTTACAAATTTAAGCTGGTGTATCAAATTACCCAATGGATGGACAAAGCGCTTGTTAAATTGGGGGTTAGCAACGATAAATAAACGGATTAATATTCATTATTTAGTCCTCAATTTGGAACTTTGTTATTTCTATAAATCGTGCTCTCGTTTTTGTTTTTTTTGCAAGACCACTAATTACAATATTTTGTTTCATTATGTGTGCTTCGCAAGCATCTTTGTAATGTTCACTATCTAGATTAGCAGACACTATAATTGCTGTGCTCTCATAAAGACAGGTAAACGTAACAATATTTTTTAAGCCGTCTGGATCTTTAGATTTTAAAGAAACTATTTTTCCGCTAAAAGTAAAGTTGTCAACTTCATATGCGTGTGATTCAATCTGTTCAACAAATTGGCTTAATTTAAAAAGTTTTTGTTTAGTTATATTTTGATTTTCAATAGTATTACTTCGGGCAATATTATGAAACGTAAAATCTACATTTTTAAGATTCGCTTTGTCGAAAAAAGATTCTATATCTTTAAAAAGTTTTATATTAATTCTGGTTTCATTTTCTATTAAATATTCTTCAGAAGCCTTTGCGTCACCTTCTAGAATGTTTAAATTCACAAAATTTAAAACTTCGGATAGTTTATTATTTATTTCTTGTGAAAAAATTTCTTCACGGTCAAATAATTCACTTTCTTTTATGAGTTCTTTAGACGGAAGTTGAATTTTGGCAACAAAACTTCCCTTTTCCGTTTGCATAAAATTGCAAAGATTTAAATATCTAGAAACTTCATCTGGAACTCTTGATGACGTAACGCTTTTATCAATTACAAAACTTGCAGTATCCCTTAGAATTGATCTTATACTATCTACTACATCGTCGAATCTTGTTAACGAAATTTTTCCATCAGAAGTTTTCTCATCGTTAATTCTAATTTTCAAAACAGTAGATTCATTTTTTAATAGAACGTTTAAGTCTTCAATTGACAGTGAGTAAAACTCACTTAGAATTTCTAAAATATTATTGATGAAAATATTGGAATCAACCTTGTCAAGGACTCTTGGAATATGTAAACGGAAATTTTCAGGCAAACTAAATTCCGTAGGAGGCACTAGTTCCATGAACTGATTATTTTGGCCTGAAATATTCCAAGCTCTGTTAGTCAGAAACGATATAATATTGTCGTTAATCATGGATAAAATTGTTGATGTAGTTCATTAAAACAATCAATTCCTAAAATATTCTCTCTAGGGATATTGATTCTAAAAGTATAATCATTAGCAGTTTTGACTGAACCAACTGGTGGAATAAACCAATATGCATGCTTTTTTAGTTTTATTTCATCTAAATCAATTTCTACCCAAGTATTTTGATCGACAGGTAAAACAAATAAAATTAAAATTAATGGGGCTACTCCATTTACTTGACGTTCGATTAAATCATTATAAGATTTTGCTTCTAAATCATATTTTATGAAATTTGGATCAACAGTTATCGAATTATCTGTTGTCGCTTTTAATTGAATATCAATGTAACGACCATCAAAGTTCCATCTAGTTTTTCCATTTGGATTTACATATGAATAGCTTTTCTTTAAAGTATAATCAATACCTAGGTCAATATCACCTTTGTCAATAGCAAAGCCTTTATTAGCTGCTAATATACCGATAAATCGATTAGATAATTGTTCTTTAATTTGTTCTATGGTCATAAATCGTTATCGTTTAACGTGTTTTGATTTTAAAAATAAACTTGCACTAGCGTAAAACCGCTGTTAACAACTGTTTCTTAGATATTTTCGTATAATTTCACCATGTCGACTAAGCAAAGCTGACCATTCCACATCTTTTACTTTATAGCTTGTTCGCAATTCTTCGCCATCTCTAAAGTGTTGATGAGTGTTTTCAGACTTTATTAGTTCAATTTTTGGAGGCTCTAATCTAAAAAGTCCTGAACTTATTAAGTCATCTTCTTGATCTATTGGAATACCAGTATAATCTTGACCTATGATTTCATTCAGTGAATATAAACTTGCGTTATTTATAATTTCTGAGCAGCGAATGAAATCTCTATAACTTATTTCATTTTTTAAACAATGAAGGAATAATTTCCCAATCCATGTAGCTTTCTTAGAATCACTGCATTTATCAATTATCATTAGTAATTTTTCACCAATTGAATCTTGATAATTTGAGTCGCGTTGAATTTTAGAAATTTGGTGATTTCGCTCTTCAATTGTCATTTCTTTCAACTCATAAATGAAGAGTATTAATTTTTTAGTGAACAAGCAATCTGAAATACTCATTATACCTTTTCCTATGCCAAAGATTGCACCGAGAAAGGGAATATCTTTAATTAAACCATCAGTCAAAAGACCGTCAAATGCAACTTCAGCTAAATCTTTAGTCACGCTTTGCAAATCATTTGATTTAATAGTTTCTACAACTATTTCTTTAAGGCTCATATATTTTTTGAAATTGATTGTTTAATATTTATGTGGTTTCGAGATATTGCTGCTACCATCCCGTGGCTTTGTGAAGGTGGGGATTTTTTTTCCTTTAGTTTGTTTTATCACAAAGTCAAATACACAAAAGTAGTTTGAGTTTTTGCGTTAAAACCCACTTTCACAAAGCCCACTGTTGTGCATATTATTTAGTTTAATGATTTTTTTATGTTTTCAATAAATTTCGTAAAGTCGACATTCAACATTAAGTCATCACAGAGATTGTTAATGAAATACTCTTCGGAAATTTTTCGGCCCTCTAAGTCCTTTTTAATTCTGAAATAGAATTTTTTGTCAGGATTTGGTGGTGTCGTAGGATAGTTTTCTTTATGTTCTTTTAAAAGAGTTTCTATTGATTTTAGCGTAAAATATTTGTCATTAAGTATTCTTATGATTTTATTATCCGGTTCTTCAATAATTACTTTATAAAGATATTTTTCAATGCTCTTAATTGGAAGAAAAAGTTTTTTGACGTCTTTGTATTCTTCATTAACATTACTGATAATATCTCCATCTAAAACACTTATAATTTGCTTACCAAGTCCTAAAACATTCCATCGTAGTAATTCTTTGTGGAGGTCTAATACATTTTTCCAGCCACCAACAGGAACAATATGCACAAGTTTCCCGCTCTTTAAATTGTCTTTAAATAGTATTTTTTCAATAATATTTTTTGTTAGAATATCTTCGACTAACAACAAAAAATCGAAGCCGTCGTGGCTGTAAACATCTCTAATCAAATAACTTGGATAACAGTTTGAGTCAAGCGATAGAACTCCTTTGTTATTGGTTACTTTGTATAGGTTTGCAGGTTTGATTTTTCGAATCACTTCCGGTGAATGACTAGTTAGTATAACCGTTAGATTTTTATGGGTTTTTGTTAATTCGTCCAATAGGTCAATTAATCTACTAACTGCAATTGGGTGTAATGCTAGCTCTATTTCATCAATTAGTACTAGGATTTTTTGTTTGGCTGGTAGAGATTTTCGAACAATTGAATTGTAAATAAAATGCAATAATGAAACTAATAAACATTCTCCAGAACTCATTCTATATTGACTTATCAATCTATCATTTACTTTAATGAAATATGGAGTGTTGCTTACGTCGATTTTTTGAGTAATAAATTTATTCTTCACTCTATGAAGAGTTGCATAATGATCATAGTCACCATGTAGTATATAGCTTAATTTTTCAATTACATATACGTCTGCTGGTACGATTTCATGTTCGTTTAGTTTTCCACTTTCTAAAAATTCATCAATTTTTCTAGAGTCATTAAATCGAGTGCCATAAAATAGTGAACCTTCATAAAGGCCATTGAGTTTTATTGTGTTAGGGAAAATGTTTGATTTCCAAAATCCAGTTTTGGGATCGGCTGTCCATGTGTCAATTGTTTTGTCAAGAGTGTATGTGACTTTTGAGTCTTGTTCGTAGTCTTCTTTTTTTAGAGTTCCTAAATAGTGTTTAGATATTAGTTGTGCTATTGATAATAAAACAGTACTTTTTCCACAACCATTTGTGCCGACCAAAGAGTAAACACCGCTTTCGATTGGAATTTCAAAACTTGCAGTTTCAATATTTTTTATTTTTTCAATATCTATTTTTAAAGTTTCCATTTAGTTATTAATATTGTTAATATTACGCACAACTTTTCTTTATCCGCAATCACGTATAAATTGAAAATCCCCCAAACCTACCAATAAATAATTACCTACACAATCACTAAATCTAGTGATATTTTAAAACAGAGATTGCCGCACTAAGAAGCTATTGTGACTATAAAAATATTTTTTCAAAAAAGTCACGCATTTTGTGACTAAATTTTATTTTTCAGGAAAAAGTCACCATATTTGTGACTATCTATAAAAAAATAAAAAAAAAGTCACCATGATAAAAACGCCCGATATAAAAAAGATACTGGGTTTAACGCAGGAGGAAATGGCCCTAGTGCTGGGAATAAACAGAAGCCAGTGGACCATGTTTAAGGCAGGGCAACGCGATATCCCCGCCAAAGCTAAGAACATACTAACGGCGCTACTGAAAGACAGTGAGCAAAAGAAGGTTTCCGCTAAGGAGGTGCAGCAGCTTCGCAAAGAAGAGCAGCAGAAAGCTAAAGACAAGCTCCAGCGGGAGTATGTAAAACTGCAGGTAAAGCTGCAACGGCTGGAAAAGGAAATTGCCAGTTTAGAAAATCTGCGAAAGGAATGTTTTGGAGCACTTGAAACGGCATCTTATTTAGAGAACAGCAAAGAGGACACCCATAAAAAAATTGCCCCGATTATCCGGTCCAGAGCGATTAAGGCATTAAAAAACCACAGTTTATACAAACTCGAACACCTGCAGCTGCAAAAAGAAAACCTCGAGATGTTAAAATTGAAAATCGGTAAAAAAATGGGTGCCGCAGAAAAATAATTGAGAATCAGCTACATAATTAAAAAACTAAAGCGAACTATTTTCTTACGAATTGTTAAAATTTTTCCGGACGCTATTTGTGGGAATTTTTTGGCATCGCATTTGAAAATGACTGAGGTATTATAAACCTTTAAATTTTTTTATTATGTTTTCATTACACAGAATTACCACAGTAACCGATTGCGACGTATTATTGGCAAGGGCTAACAAAGA
>NZ_CAMLMK010000053.1 GCF_946481155.1 uncultured Flavobacterium sp. | reverse complement strand
TTTTAAAAAAGGATTCGCTTCAAACTCGTGATAATGATTACTATTCCAACCAAAATCATCAGCGCTTTTGCAGGGATTCTATTCGCTAACAAAGCTCCGATTGGTGCAGCAATTACACCGCCGATAATCAATCCGAAAATTACTGCCCAAAAGGTAAAACCTATGGTTGCGAAGAAAGTAAACGAACTGGCTAAGGCAACAAAAAACTCAGCTAAATTTACAGAACCAATCGTATATCTTGGGTTTTTACCGCTAGCAATCAGCGTTGAGGAAACAATCGGTCCCCAGCCGCCTCCGCCTATCGAATCCAAAAATCCACCTAGTCCGGCTAAGGGAAACAATCTTTTGATTTTTTGACGCGTTTTGTTCTTTTTTAATGCTTTTCGGATGATAATAACGCCTAAAATCAAAGTATAGATTGAAACTAAAGGTTTTATATAAGAATTATACTCTTCGAAACTGCTCAAAATATAGGCTCCTAAAATCGCACCTATAACTCCCGGAATTAATAGGTTTTTAAAGAGTTTTGAATTCACGTTGCCAAATTTCAAATGCATTAAACCCGAAGCACCGCTAGTAAAAACTTCCGAAGCATGTACACTGGCACTGGAAGCGGCCGGAGAAATCCCAAACGAAAGAAGAAAACTGGTAGCGGTAACTCCATATGCCATTCCTAATGCACCATCAATTAATTGCGCAACAAATCCGGCAAGTATAAACCATAAGATATTTTCATCCAGATTACTTATGAGAGCGCTTCCATAGGTTCCAATTTCTGATGGGCTGACAATCTGTCCCAACAAATATCCGGTAACCAAAAGTGCCGGAATGCTAAACCCATAAATCCATAATCGAAGATTGCTGATTTTCAGCCTTCCTGTTTTCACAGGTTCCCGGTTTTCGACAAGTCCCCTCGTAACTTCATTTAACTGAAGCACTTTATCATTAAAATCCCCTTTTAAATGCGAACGAAGCTTTTCAAGATTATGAAGCGAATCATTAATTTCTTCCGGAATATTTTCTTCGAACACTTCACGCAGGCGTTTTGAAACCGTTGGCGACTTTCCGTTAGTAGAAATAGCAATTTTAAGATGGCCTTTTTTCACGATCGATCCAAGATAGAAATCACACAAATCCGGCTGATCAGCAGCATTTACTAATATTTTTCGGTGATTGGCCTGTTGTTTTATTATGGCATTTACTATTTTATCGTTTGTAGCTGTTATTACAAAATCGGCGTCATCTAAATCGTTTTCTTCAAACGGGCGCTCGTGGAAAACAATATGCGGATGCTTTTCAAAAACTTCTTTTAAAGTCGCTGAAATTTCGCTGGCCACCACTTTTAATGCAATATTGGGATTCTGTTTTAATAACGTCTCTGTTTTTTCCAAACCAACATTGCCGCCACCAACGATTAAGAATCGGGCCGTTTCTGTTTTCAGGAATACAGGAAATAAGGTATTGTTCATTTTTTTACCGTTAATTATTATATAACTCAAAAAGTTGCTCCCAGCTGAAAACCAATACCTACTGATATCGGCTTTTCATTTCCAAAACGAACCGGTAATGGTGTTGCAATAAAATAACTCACATTTTTATTTTTTATAATTGCCTTATTAAAAACCATGGTAAACCCATATCTCCCGTTTGTTTCAAACGCCAATCTTGATATAAATGTGAATCCGTGCTCATAACGAAACAAAAGTCCCGGATGAAACAGTACATTGGACACCTTATCTTTTCCGTTTTCGGCTTTAATAAAAGGAGCAATCTCGAAACTGTATCCGAACCTATTGCTCTTTAAAATATTAATCCCGGTTGGGAACCCAACGGTATAATTATCTGAAAAATTAAATGCAGTATCGTTTCCATCTATAGTAACAATTGGATGAACAACACTAAAATATCCTTTTGTTTGAGGATATGTTTCTTGCGAAAAAATAGTATTAACAGGTATCAAACCCATCAATAATAACGCTAGGTTGAGTTTCATAAATACTAGTTTAAAGCATATTTAAAAGTAATTCCATAAGTGGTGGGATCTCCAAGTACTGCGGCATATTGGCCCGCATTTCCTGCAGCTGGCAATAATTGCTCGTAATATTCCTTGTTTAAAATATTGCGGGCCCAAATTGAGACGGACACCCCATTTTGTGTTCTGAATCCAAATCGGGCATTTAATAAGGCGTAACCCTCAACATTCAAATACTTTGAAGGAGACGGACTGGAGGAAAATCCAGATCTGAAATAGCTGTCAAATCCAACAAAAATGTTCCCTTTTGAATTTATAAACTTTGCTGCCTTGGTATATTCTCCTCCAAGTGATCCGGTCCATTTAGAAATCCCAGGCAAAGTTTCGCCTGAAACATCTTTGAAAGCATTTGGAGCGCCGGTTTCTTCTAAGGGTACCGGAGCATTCTTAAATGAAACATACTTTCCATCGGTATAAGCCACGCTTGCCACTACACCAAAATTATCAAGTACTTTAAAATTTCCCTCAACTTCAACACCTTGAACCCGTACCTTCTCTGCATTAGAAAGATAACCTCTGTTCACCCCTATTTCAGGACTTTGCACCTGGGTTTGATAATCTTTAATTACCGTATTAAAAAGAGTTAAATTTAATTTTGATTTTTTTGTCGGATTCGTTTTAAATCCGATCTCATAATGCTGTACTTTTTCAGGTCTGATGATTGCTAAATCTATTAAAACTTGTCCATTGGCAGTAGGCAACCCTCCTAAATTTACACCTACAGGTTTAAAGCTTTTAGCATAA
Organism: uncultured Flavobacterium sp.; assembly: GCF_946481155.1. Next base: position 17,104 of record NZ_CAMLMK010000053.1, on the reverse strand, counting down.
GTGGCAAAAGAGTTGATTTTATCTGAAACTTTATATGTCACTGTTAACTGACCTGAATAATTTCTGTCTGCAACATTAGCTTTAAAGGCCTGATCCGAATAAACCAGTTTTTTCAGGGCTAATAACTGGGGATCCGATGTTTCTAAACCACCATAGGTCTTTCTTTCATAATCCACTTCCTTTTCATCATAATTGAATCGTATACCGGGTAAAAGATGCAAACGGGGAGAAATCTTCCAGTCTAATTGTCCGAATACGGCTCCGCTGAAAGTTTTTAACTGAGACCGTGTTCTGATACCGTACCCATCAAATAAACCTGGTGTTTCCCAGTCTGAACTTGTCGTGCTTTGCGAAAACCTCCATTGTGCAGCGCCAGATTCCTCGATATGGTATGGGTTTGATTTTAAGTCCTGAACAATTGCATATACTCCAAAAGCTCCCGATAGTTTTTCTGAAAAATCTCCTGCATATCTTATTTCCTGAGATAACTGATGATGTTTTGAAGTAGCTTGAGATTTACGCAATACCGGTAAACCCGTAAAATCCCTATCGTTTGAAGGGTCCCAATCCCAATAACGTAATGCTGATGTGGAGGTCAGTTTTCCATTTCCTAATTGCTGTTCAATATTTAAGGAGATTCCGCCTAAATCATTTCCGGATTTCCAGGGCGTGTCGTGATCTACTTTTCTGTCAAAAGCATTTTGAGAGGGTAATTGGTAACCTAAATCTGCTATTATCTGGTTAAATTGTCTGTAAGCTGCGCGCTGGGTTGTTACAACTCCAGCTATCACCTGTGCAAATCCGTCCGGCCGCTGTCTTGAATAATCGGCTGCGAGCAAAAATTCACTTCTGTCACTTGGTTTAAACAGCAATTGCCCCCTTACACCTAAATTATTCAAATCATTGATGTATTTTCCTGTTCTGACATTTTCGATTAATCCATCGCGCTGTGTTCCGGAAAATGATAATCTGCCCGCGACATTAGTAAATAATTCACCGTTAATAGAACTTTTGGCTTGTAGAAAACCATAGTTCCCATAACTGATTTCTGATACGGAACAAGCTCTGAAATTTGGTTTTTTTGTCGTAATATTAAATGCTCCTGCAGTGGTATTTTTACCAAAAAGCGTTCCCTGAGGTCCTCTTAAAACTTCAATTCTTTCAATATCTATAAAGTCAAGAGTGGTCGCAGCCGGACGGGCATAATAAACACCATCTACATAAAAACCAACACCCGGATCTATTCCATCATTTGTTAACCCAAATGTTGAGCCAAGTCCGCGGATATTCAAAGTTGTATTTCTTGGATTTGAGGAATATAACTGAACCGATGGCACCAGTTCTTTTACCCGGTTGACATTAAACGCCCCTGATTCTTCCACTTGTGCTCCGCTCAATACCGCAATTGGAATTGGCACCTCCTGAATAATTTCCTGACGGCGTCTTGAGGTAACAACTATTTCAGCGATTTTTGTTTCTTCCGGCGTTAATTCAACTACTATTTCATTTTCCGCTGACAGCACTTCAAATTCTTTATTTGAGTACCCAATATTTGAAAAGACTAAGGTTATGGGGAATTTAAGTTTCGTACTAATTCTAAATTTACCTTCGTGATCAGTAGGTTCCGAAATATCAGCGCCTTTAACTTTAACAATAGCGCCCGCTAAGGCCTTGTGCAAATTTTCATCATTTACGATACCTGATACCTGCACAATCTCCTCCTGTGCATCTTGTGCAGCTGCATTTTGCTGGATTAGCAGAAAGACAGCGAATGTTGTAATTATATTAAATTTTAAATTTTTCATTTTAATGTCTGATAGAATTTTTATTGTTCTTTTTATTCAACGATATAACAAACCATCCTTACATATTCAAAAAGAACACATTCCGTATAAATCCTTTCTTTAAATAATCTTTAATCAGTCTTTCCCTGAATTCTATTTTCATTTTTTCTAATTATTATTAAAAAACTTCCTGAAACTGAAATCTCCAAAGGTTTCGTTTTCATTTTTCTCTTTTGTATATCGATCCAATAACTGGTCGACTTCAGTTAAAATCTGCTCTTCTGTCTGTTTCTCTTTGTATAATTGGTTCAGTCTTTCACCAAAACGGTCGCCACCTAACATGAAATTATACTGCCCCGGCCCTGTTCCGATGAATCCTAATTCGGCAACATACGGACGGCCGCAACCATTTGGACAACCGGTCATTCTTATAGAAATCTCTTCGTTATGAAGATTATACTTTTCAAGAATCGGTTCTATTTTCGTTACTAATTCCGGCAAATAACGCTGCGCTTCAGCCAAGGCAAGCGGGCATGTAGGCAATGCAACACACGCCATCGAATTTTTACGAAGTGCACTATCGTGTTTGTCGATTTCATGCTTGATAAGCAATTCATCAATTTTCACTTTGTCTTTATCTTCAATTTCCCCTAAAATCAGGTTTTGGTTTCCGGAGAAAATGAAGTTGGAAATTTTCAGTTGTGCCACTTCATATAAAAATTGCTTTTGATATGGTTTCACCACTCCGTGCTCTACAAACAGGGTATAAAACCAATTTCCTTCGTGATTTTGTTCCCATCCGAAGCGGTCGCTTCTTTCCGTAAAAGTGAAAGGCTGTTCGGGCAATAAGTCAAAACCGATGCGACTTTCCAATTCTTTCTTAAAACCTTCCACCGTTAATTTATCGACAGTATATTTCATACGGGAAAGCTTTCTGTCGACACGATTTCCAAAATCCCTTTGAACCGTTAATATCTCATACACCGCTTTCAGAGTTTTTTCTTCAGTATCGGTAAAACCAATGATAGAGCCTAAACGCGCATAGGTATTGGGATTCCCGTGAGTTGTTGCCAATCCTCCGCCTACAGCAATATTAAAGCCTTTTAATTTGTTGTCTTCGATAATCGCTATCAGCCCGATATCGTTGGTAAAAACATCAACATCATTGGAAGGCGGAATTGCAATGGCAATCTTGAATTTTCTCGGCAGATATCGGTCTTCATACAAAGGATCTGCTTCTGAAGAACGCTCGTAAATTTTCTCTCCGTCGATGAAAACCTCATAATACGATTGGGTTTTCGGCAGCAGTAAAGTTGAAATCTTATCGGCATATTCATAGATTTCCTTATGCAAAGTCGAAAGCTGCGGGTGCGAGCTTACAATTACGTTTCGGTTTACGTCGCCACACGCTGCAATTGAATCAAGTTTTGCCGTGTTAAATGCCTGAATCGTAGGGCGTAATTGGTGTTTCAGCAAACCGTGCAATTGTACCGTTTGGCGCGTTGTTATTTTTAGTGTTCCTGTTCCGAATTCTTCCGAAATGTCGTGTGTGGCCAACCATTGATCGGCATTGATTACTCCGCCCGGAATCCGTAAGCGGATCATGAAGGAATACAACTTATCCAGTTTTTTGGCAGCACGTTCTGCTCTTCGGTCACGGTCGTCCTGGACATACATCCCGTGGAATTTTACTAACGTTTCATCGTCCGGCCGCACATTTCCGGTATGATTGTCTAAATCGATACTCTCTTTTAAAGTGCCTCTTAAACCGTCACTTTTGGTTTTTATGGCTTCTATTGGTGATAATTTCTCGCTCATTGTATTTTAAGTTAAAAGTCGAAAGTCAAAAGTCAAATGCTGTAAGAATCTTAAATTCAAAATCAGTATTCAACATATAGCTATCAACATTAATAAACATCTTTTTGATATTTTCCGGCTGTTTCTAAATCTTCTAAAACCTGTTTCGCTGCTTCACTGCTGATATTTCTTTCGGAAGCAATTACTTCGATTATGGTATTTTCCACATCAAGGCTCATTGGATTTTTTTGGCCGCAGATATAAACTGACGCTCCGTTTTCCAGCCATTGATTGAAATCTTTTGCTTTTTCGCGGATTCGGTCCTGTACATAGATTTTCTTTTCCTGATCTCTCGAAAAAGCGGTATCCAATCTGGCCAAAGTTCCCGTGACCAGCCATTCCTGAACTTCAGTCTGATAATAAAAATCCAGTACAAAATGCTGCTCACCGAAGAATAGCCAGTTTCTGCCTTCTGCTCCTTCGGCATCGCGGTGGGCAAGGAAACTCCTGAACGGCGCAATTCCTGTTCCCGGGCCAATCATAATGATATCGGTATCATCTGAAGGCAGTTTGAAATTGTTGTTCTTATGAATATAGAATTCGATTTCTTCCTCTTTCTGAAAATCGGCTAAAAACCGGGAACACAAACCTGTTTTCGTCGTTCCGTCAACTGAAAAAGTATTTAGATTTACAGTCACGTGTACTTCTCCTTCATGTGCATTTGTCGCTGAGGAAATCGAGTAAAGTCGCGGTGCAACCGGGTGCAGCAAAGCCGTTAATTCTTCAAATTTTATGGCTTTCGGATTGTATTTTTGAATGATGGCCAGTAAATCAGCCTTATCTTCTTCGATGCTTATTTCAAATAATGCGGCTAAAGCGTCCAATGATTTTTTAGATAATCCGCGAATATTTTTATCTGACAGAATTTCGTATTGCTCTGATGCTCCAAAATAATCGGCAATAGCTTTTATTTCCGTTTCATTGTTTTTCGGATAAAAGCCAATCGCATCTCCCGGTTCGTAAATCACTTCTTCATCAGAACTAATTTCAATATGATACGTTTCTTTATTCGACCCTTTATCATTCAGAATAATTTTATGCGAAACGATTCCTTTGTAATTCTTCTTATGATTTGCAGAAGCTGTCGCAGTTTTTTGCGTCGCCACAGCAGATGAAGTAGTAGTTTTTGAGAAAACCTGTTGTAAGTCGTTTTCCCAATTCGTAACGGTTTCGGCATAATCAACATCTGCTTTTACCAATGATAATAAGCGTTTCGCTCCTTTCTCCTCCAACACTTCATCCAATAATACACCGGCGTTACAGAATAACGGATAAGAAGTGTCGCCCAATCCTAAAACTGCGAAACTCAAATGGCTTAAACTTGTTTCCGAAGTTTTTAATTTTTCGTAAAAAGCAACTGCATTTTGAGGAAATTCCCCTTCGCCCTGCGTACTTACAATAAAGAGCACCAGTTTCTCTTTTTCCAATTTCGTGACATCCAACTGAAAAATATCGGTAGATTTCGCCTGGATTTTGTTTTTCTTGAAGTTTGCCAGTAATTGTGATGCAATTTTCTTCGCATTTCCGGTTTCTGTCGCATATACAATAAGTGGTTTTACGGTCACTGCCGTTGGCGTTTCAATTGGCGAAACCGCAAGCTGATTGCTGTCCAGAAAACCGGCGAGATAGCCTTTCGTCCAGATAATTTCCTCTTTGGAAGCCTGCTTTACCAATTGTTGTAATAAGGTCAGTTTCGTTTCAGATAGCATTTTGATACGTATTTTTATGGTTATCGAAATAAGATTCCACCGTGTTTTTTTCTTTTACCCAGGCGAATTGTTCATGCAGATTCACGACCGCCCCCACGATGATTAATGTTGGTACATATTCAAATTCTGGCAAGGCTTTTGCTTGCAGTTCTTCAAAAGAAAAAACGGTTGTTTTTTGATTTGGAGTTGTCGCCTGTTGTACGACTGCAATTCCTTTTGACAAACTGATGCCGTTCTCCAGAAGAAATTCCGTTAAAGCCTCCAAACGTTGTCCGCTCATATAAAAAACCAGGGTATCACTTGTTTTTGCCCAATCTTTCCACTGGCTTGGCACCACCGTTTTCAAATCATACAATGTTAGAAACCTGACACCTCTCGAATATCCCCTCGCAGTCAATGGAATCCCTGTATAAGAAGCCGCACCAAATGCTGCAGAAATACCAGGAATAATTTCATAATCAATGTCATTGGCTTTCAGTACCTGCAATTCATCCAAAATATTGGAAAACAGCATCGAATCACCGCCTTTTAAGCGAAGGACAAGTTTGCCCAGCAAAGCAAATTCCACCATCAGTTCATTAATGTCCTGTTGTGGTGTGTGGATTCCTTTGGAACATTGCTTGCCCACATAAATCACCAAGGCGTTTTTATCCGCGTATTCTTCAATGAGTTGCGGTGAAACCAAGCGATCAGTTAAAATCACGTCTGCTTTTTGAAGATATTTGAGTGCTTTCAGGCTAATCAGTTCCGGATCGCCGGGACCTGCGCCTGCCAAAATCACTTTTCCTGTATTTGAAATGTTCATTTTTTCTTTGAATTTAGGTATGAGTTCCCCTGCCCGCTTGAAAAAGCAGGAAGAAATCATACATTATATAATTAAATTTTATGAATGCCCTTACTACACGTACTAGGTCCTTTTTGCCACTGATTTCACAGATTAACACAGATTTTATATGCGCTATTAAAAGAGTCTGTGAAAATCTTTTTAATCTGTGGCTAATTTTATCGTTTTGGTATTAATCACGGACAGTCGTATGAATTTTTAGAACAAACCTTCAATCGAAAGGTAGCGTTCTCCAGTATCGTAATTGAAGGTTAAAACGTTTGCGCCATCCGGAATGGTTTCCAGTTTTCTGGCTACTGCCGATAACGACGCGCCTGTGGAAATACCTACAAGAATTCCTTCCTGTTTGGCTATATTTCGGGTATTTTCAAAAGCTTCGTCCCTTCCAACCTGAATCACTTCGTCAATAAATTCATTCCCGTAAATTCCCGGAACAAACCCCGCTCCGATACCCTGCAACGGATGTGGTGCCGGAGAACCTCCGCTTAAAACCGGTGACAATTCCGGTTCTACCGCGATTACTTTCAGTTGCGGATATTTCAGCTTCAGCACTTTAGCCACACCGGTGATATGCCCTCCCGTTCCGACGCCAGTAATTAAATAATCCAGTCCTTCAGGAAAATCGGCGATGATTTCCTGAGCGGTGGTTCTTTCGTGAACTTCCACATTGGCAGGATTATCAAACTGTTGCGGTGACCAGGCGTTCGGAATTTGATTAACCAGTTCGTTTGCTTTTTCTATGGCCCCTTTCATTCCTTTTTCCCGTGGCGTTAGTTCGAATTGCGCTCCATAGATTTCCATTAGCTTTCTGCGTTCAACGCTCATAGATTCCGGCATTACAAGAATTACTTTGTACCCTTTTACCGCGGCTACCAAAGCCAGGCCAATTCCTGTGTTACCTGACGTTGGCTCAATAATTACACTGTCCGGATTTAATAAGCCTCTGCGTTCGGCGTCTTCAATCATTGCCAAAGCGATTCGGTCTTTGATACTGTTTCCCGGATTGGTTCTTTCGAGTTTAATCCATACGTTTTTATTTGCTCCGAAAAGCTTATTAATTTTAACAATCGGCGTATTTCCGATGGTTTCTAAAATGTTTGCATTCTTCATTTTTATTTAGTTTAGTTGTGTTTATATGACAAAATTTAACGGTTCCGGAAATTCCGCTTTGCTTTTAATGATGATTTCGCTTTTATGGTACACCAATGATTTTGCAGGAATAGATTGCGTAATCCATACATTTCCTCCAATCACAGCATTATCACCGATTATCGTATTCCCTCCCAAAATCGTTGCATTTGCGTAAAGCGTTACGTTGTTTCCGATGGTCGGATGGCGTTTTACTTCAGCTTTATCTTTACTGACCGTTAACGCGCCAAGTGTTACTCCCTGGTAGATTTTCACATCATTTCCAATTACGGAAGTTTCTCCAATCACGATCCCGGTACCATGATCGATGAAGAAACGATCTCCGATTTTCGCTCCCGGATGGATATCAATTCCAGTTTTGCTGTGAACGTACTCGGCCATTATTCTTGGAAGAATTGGCACGTTGTTTTTCCAAAGCTCATGTGCCAACCGATAAACTGATATCGCAAAAAAACCGGGATAGGCAATCAGCACCTCACTAATCGATTTTGCAGCGGGATCAAAATTGAACACTGCTTCCAGATCGGCTTCCAATTGCGAATGAATTGTTTCCAACTGATTAAAAAAACCATTTGCCGTTTCCGCTTTATTTTCAGTATTGGTAAGAACGTTTTCCAGTAATTCTGATAGCTCTTTTTTAAGCTGTCCTCCTTTCCAAAGGAAAAATTCATAGTCGGCGTAGTTCTCCCCTATTGAAAAGAGCCAGTGAAAAATTTCTTCTGTCCAGGCTTCGGCTTTTGCTTTATCCGGGAGTTTTTTTTCACTTCTACTGTTTTTTATGTAAATGGGATGTTTCATTTTACAAAAACATTAAGGCGCCAACAGTACTGAAATTCGTTTCATCAATTAAAATTGCATTCCCGTTTTTAGAATTTTCATCAAAAGAATCAAAGAACAATGGCTGGTTCGTCCGCAGGGAAATTTGTCCGATATCATTCAGTTTTACTTCATTAACTGTATTGAATTGCCATTCATTAATGTCCCATTTTTGGTCAATTGCCTGGACTTTTACGCGTACCGTTCTGAAACGATGTTGTAACAAATACGTTTTCCCAATTTGCAACGGTGTATTATCCAGCCAACAAACCCATGTTTTCAATTCATTGGCGATTGTTGGAACACTATCAATTTTGACGATGCTATCACCACGGCTGATATCAATATTATCCTCTAAATGCAACACTACATTTTCTCCCGCAATTGCTTTTTCAATGGTTTCCTGGTGTTTTTCAATACGAATAATTGTCGTTTCAATTCCTGAAGGAAGGATTTTTACCAAGTCTCCAGTTTTGTAATTTCCGCTTAAAACCTGGCCCGCATAACCTCTGTAATCGTGGTTTTCTTCGTCTTTTGGACGGATGACCCATTGCACCTGAAAACGGGAAGCAAGATTTTCTTTTGAAGGAACCTCAATGTGCTCCAATGTAGTCAGTAATGTATCGCCTTCAAACCACGATGTCTTTTCAGATTTGTCAACGATGTTATCCCCAACTAAGGCGCTTACAGGAATATAAGCCACTTCATCATAATTCAAACTCTCTCTGATAGCTTCGAAATCGGATTGAATTGTATTGAAGATTTCTTCCGAATAATTCACTAAATCGATCTTGTTAACAGCGATAATAGCTTTTTTAATTCCCATTAGTGAACCTACACTTGCATGTCTTTTTGTTTGGGTCGTAATCCCTTTTCTTGCGTCGACTAAAATGATAATCAAATCGGAATTAGACGCTCCGGTAATCATGTTTCGTGTATATTGCTCATGCCCGGGCGCATCGGCGATGATGAATTTTCTTTTTTTGGTGGAGAAATATTTGTAGGCTACATCAATTGTAATTCCCTGTTCGCGTTCGGCACGTAAACCGTCTGTTACCAATGATAAATCGATAGCAACACCTTCCTGTTTGGTTTGTTTTTGCAGAATCCCCAATTGATCTGTATGTATGCTGTCGGAATCATAGAGCAAACGGCCAATCAGTGTGCTTTTTCCGTCGTCTACATTTCCTGCGGTTATAAATTTTAATGTGTTCATTATTGTAAGTCTTAAAGTTGAAAGTCAAAAGTCTGAAAGTTTAAAAATACCCTTGTTTTTTACGGTCTTCCATTGCGGCTTCTGAGAGCTGGTCGTCCAATCGGGTTTGTCCTCTTTCGCTTATTCTCGTTTGGATAATGTCGTCAATAATATCCTGAATTGTAGCGGCTTCGGAAGGGACAGCTGCTGTACAGGTCATGTCTCCAACGGTTCGATAGCGCACTTTTTCAATCACTACCCTATCAGTTGGTAATGGCCGGATGAATTCTGAAGTGGCCACCAGTTTGTCCTGATGCACAATACATTCCCTGTCGTGGGCGAAGTACAAGCTTGGCAATTCGATAGTGTATTTTTGAATGTAATTCCACACATCTAATTCGGTCCAATTGCTTATCGGAAATACACGAACATTATGGCCTTTTTCCACTTTTCCGTTTAAGATATCCCATAATTCAGGGCGTTGCAGTTTTGGGTCCCATTGCCCAAAATCGTCCCGAACGGAGAAAATACGCTCTTTGGCTCTGGCTTTTTCCTCGTCACGACGCGCTCCGCCTATGCAGGCATCGAATTCGTTTTCCAGTATCGTATCCAGTAATGCATAGGTCTGCAAAGCATTTCGTGACGGAAAACGACCTTGGGTTTCTTTCAGATTGTACTTTTTGATGCTGTCTTCCACGGAACCGACAATCAGTTTTTCTCCGATTTTGTTTACCAGATAATCTCTGAAGGCAATGGCTTCCGGGAAATTGTGTCCGGTATCGATATGCACCAGCGGAAACGGAAACCTGCCCGGGCGAAAAGCTTTCAAGGCCAGGTGTACCAGCACGATTGAATCTTTTCCACCCGAAAACAATAAGGCCGGTTTTTCAAATTGCGCTGCCGTTTCGCGAAGAATATAAATCGCTTCGTCTTCTAATTGGTTTAAATAATTTGTTGTGTTGCTCATTTGAGTTATGAATTATAAATTGAAATAGCTGTTTTCTGCTCTGTTATCTGCCTTCTGTTTTCTGCAATCTGAATACTATCCATGCAATCCGCATTCCTTTTTGGAAGTATCTTCCCACCACCATCGACCTGCCCTGAAATCTTCGCCTTCTTTGACTGCTCTGGTACATGGTGCGCAGCCGATGCTTATGAAGCCTTTGTCATGTAAAGCGTTGTACGGAATGCCTTTTATGGTAACATAGGTTTTGACTTCTTCGGTTGACCAGTGCAGTAAGGGATTGTATTTGTAAAGCTGATTTTGCTCGTCCCACTGTACTGTTTCCAGTGCATTTCTATTTGGGGAATGCTCTGCTCTTACTCCGGTAATCCAAACCTTCACATCTTTTAAAGCCCTTTGCAATGGTGCCACTTTCCTGATGTGACAGCACTGCTTTCTCAAATCCTGACGTTCGTAAAAAGGGTTAATCCCGTTTTCATTTACAAATTCCTCAAGGGTTGTATTCTCAGGATAGAAAGCCTTAATTTTCTGATTGTAATGCAATTGTGTTTTGTCCCAGGTTGCATAAGTTTCCTGAAATAATCTTCCGGTATCAAGCGTAAACACTTCAATATTCTTTAGTTTCTGCGAGAAGATTGCATCGGTAATCAACTGATCTTCAATTCCGAAACTGGTTGAAAACACTATCTTTCCCGTTACATTTTCGGATAAAAACTTCAGGTTTTCGATGATGTCCTGATGTTGCGTTAGTCGGTTAATAATTTCGATATTCATAGTTCTGATATTTGACATTTGGAAATAAAAAAGCCCCTTGAAAATCAAGAGGCTTACGTTTTTAAATACTATTCTTTACAGCAAATAATACGACAGACGGCCTCTTGCGAAGTTTCGCATACAACACATCATCATCATGCAAGCTGCAGATGTTATTATTGTCGTTATAAGTGTTATCGTATTCATATTTGTTTTTTATTTAAAATTTTCACGCTGATTTAGCAGATTCTTCTTCCTTTTTTATCTTCTTGTTTCTTGTCTCTTGCTTCTTTTTATTTCTCTCTCTTTTAAAACTTGAGCAAAAAAAAACTCCCCAATTGCTTGAGGAGTTTTGCTTATGATATAAAATGTTTGTAAACATTAACAAATAGCATAGAACCCCTCATTGTCTGAGCAGCACATACACATCATCATATTTAAAACTTGATTTTTCATTTTTTGGTTCTTTTGAACACTGCAAACCTACAGCTTTTTTTTATTCTGCAAAACAAATTTTTACAAAAAAATCATTTTTTATCAATTTTAAGTGATTTTTGAATCAAAATTTGCGCAAAAAACACTTAAAACGATTTATTTTATAGAATTCCTTAATTTGACTTATTACTACCCATTAATTAATTTCCTTCTCATTATCTTCCGGGAAAGTATCAATATTTGTCAGATTTGGGTCGATAATGATTGAAACTGGTATTTCAGAGACCAAAATTTTGCCTTTCATCCGGTTTTTAGTGATTGGGAAGCTTCGTACTGTCAATTTGCCGTTTTCATCATAAATACCTATATCGATTGTGGTATCATTTGCAATCAGCGTTTGTTTTCCTTTGCTGTTTTCGCGGAATTTACTGCTGCTAACTTCAAAAGTAACTTCATAACTCTTACCGGAAATTTTCCTGCTGCTTACCGATTCAATTTTTGAAGTATAAGTGATAACTTGTTTAAACATTTCATCCACTTTTGAATGTAATCCAACTGGTGAGACCTTATAAATTTCGTTAATAAAATTTCTTGTATCTGCAGGTCTATTTGGATACGCATAATTTGTCAGCAATGCTTTTAAAGCTTTATTCACATTGGCTTCACCTATCAGCAATCGCAATTGGTGCATGATTACCATTCCTTTGTTATATGGCAAATGCGGCGTATCGTAATGGGTTTTGTACAAAGGCATTTCCTCTCCAAAACTTCTGTTACTTAAATATAAATCCATGTGAACTTTTACGGTTTCCAATGCTCGCTCACGACCATGTCGTTTCTCATAAAGCATCAATTCTGTGTATTGTGCCAATGTTTCGGTTAATATCCACCCACCTTCTTTTTCTTCCGGATTGAACTTCTCCCCACCCCACCATTGATGTGATAATTCGTGTCCCGCCAATTGGTTGATGATATCTTCCTTATCACCTCGGCTGATGTCGCTGTAAAATCCGAAATTCTCTTTCATATAAATTGTTCCCGGGTAAGCTGTGGCTGCAAAACCTTCCGCAAAGGCAGATATTTCCGCGTAACGAATCACTTTATAGGGGTATGCTCCAAAGTACAATTGGCAATAATCAAGAGTGCTTTTAGTCGCTTTCAGAAGTTCGTCAATATTCCTCGAGTGTTTTTTATCATAATAAATCTCAATGGAAACACCTTTATACTGTTCTTTTCTGATTTCATATTTGGCAGAAGAAAACGCAAACCGGAACGGAATTTTTCTCTCGCACTTATAATGGAAATAGTTTCGTCCCTCCGACTCCCATTGCTTAATCAAGTTACCGGAACTAATAGCCGTTTGATCTTTTGATGTGGACACTATCGTTTCAAAATCGATAAAATCATAAGGAACTACAGCAGTATCTTCCAGCTTTTTAATTGGTCGGATAGCAGTCATACCTCGCTTAATTCTTTCCTTTCCATTATCAATCTCATTCCCGATCTGATAGCCAAATACCGGGAAATATCTGCTCATGCGCATAAACGAACCGTTGTCGATAATAGAATTGAAAGGCGTATGTCCTTTAAATGGTGACCAATCGGAAGTAAAGGAATAATTCATATTCAAAATTTCCTTCGGCTGTAATGGTTTATTTAGTTTGTACCAATAATGGCCGAAATTACTATCCTTTTGTATCAGTTTTGAATTCGGAATACCTACTGAACTCAGTTTTATATTATCGTCGATATACAACAACAGGCTGTCGATAGCTTTATCTGAATTATTGATTAGCTGATAACTACCTTTGACTTTATAACTGTTACTTTCCGGAAATAAATCGACATTAGTTTTCACTGAAGTAATCGTTGGCTGGGGAAATTCTTCAAACTTTCGATATTTTTCCTCGTACTGCTGACTCCAGTCCTGTTGCTCTTCTTTTGTGATGTACGGGCTTTTTACATTTGTTTCATAAAAAATATAACTTCCGAAACCCATAAAAAACAAGCCGCCCAAAACCAAAATGCCTTTTTGAAGAAAACCGGTATTTGATGATTTAAAGAGTCTTTTGAATGAAAAAGAGCTGTTTTTTCTCCAAATTCCGCTTAAAAACAATAATATAAGCGCAAATCCAACATTGTATACTATTTTGGTTAGGAAGGCAAAACGATATTTTCCGAAACCGTTCAAATCGAAATATTCAATTTTTAAAGTATCTGCGAAACGAAGTAACGGATGATTGATATCGACCATGTTACCAATACCTGTACAAAATAAAAGTGTGATAACTGTAGCAATCGTCAATCCAACATATCTGTTTTTTATTAGAGTCTGAATCGTTAAAATCAGAACGGCAGCAAGTAACATTGGCAGACCAATATAATAAAATAGGGACAGGTATAAACTCCATTCAATTGACGCATTTCCTTTAGTGACCTGAAAACCTAATCCGATTAAAATACTGATTACCAATAGTAAAAAAGGAACCATCCAAAGCGAAATCAATTTGGAAATGAAAACAATACTTTGATTATAAGGTGTAACATTTTCAAGCATTCCAAAGCGCGCCGACTCACTTCTCCAAAGCAATTCGCTGCTGTAAAAAAGCATGATCAGTATCAGAAGCATCGGCAGTCGGTCCATTATGGTCGTAATCATCAGGCCGGTTGTGGTTATACTTTCCGCCATTCGGATGCCGCCGTTGATTTCGTCCTTAATTTCAATTCCGAGAAGTGCCGCCAGCAAAATAACCAATACAAGAAACGGAATACCTTTGACAATCAATGCAATATCAATTTTCAGGAAACTTTTCAAAACTTGAATATTGTGTTTTACCGTTTGGAATTCGGTGTTTTGGAATCGGTCGAATTTCGGAACTGATAATGGACGTTCGGAAGTTTTCGGCTTCCTGACTTTCGCAGCATTCATCTTTCGGAAAGAGAAAAAACGATACGAAATACCAATTAATGTGATCGAAATACCCATCCACAATAATCTGTTAAGAACGAAATTTCCGGTTAGTACAAGTAGCTGGCTGTTCTTATGGAATGCTGTCCAATAGCGTGTTTGCTCAAAAAATGCGGCTAACCCGAACGGATCTAATTTTGCCACCATCGACATCGCTTCCGCAGAGGCAGGCGAAGCACCCGCAAAAACAGGCGAATTAGAAAAAATCGAGCAAACCGTATAAAGTATAAAAACAAATATTCCCCCCACATAAATCATCAATTTGTTTCTGGTCAGCCAGGCGAGAGCAGTTAAAATAGCAGTGCAAAGAAGAATATTTGGCAATGCAATCGTTATAAACGGCCATAAATAGTTAAAAAGCGAAAATGGCTGTAATTCATCTTTTGGCAGCCACGGCATCAAATGCCCGATAATGAGACCTAAAGCAAACATTCCGTATGAAAAGGAATTGATTAGAAAAGCCATTAAAAATCTACTGCCAAGATAATTTCGTTTGTTTACCGGTGTTGCATAGATTACGGAATCAAATTTAGTTTCGGTTTCCCGTAAGAAAGATTGCGCTACAAATACAGTTGTAGAAAAAACTGTATTTAAAGAAAACAATCCTATAAAATAAGCAATCATATAGGGCGAATTTCTGTAAAGTCCCGGAAAAGTAGAATTCACCACGCATCCCAACATAAACCCAAACGCCAGGTACACCAAAAAAGGCACGTAAAACAACAAGCTTCTTGTGTTATAATGCCATTCGAATTGCATTAATTTCCTAAACATGGGTCAGCGTTTTTTGTTGGTTTAAAACAGTAAAATATACATCGCCCAAATCCGGTGAAACAGCAATAAAATCAGTATCGGGTTGTATATCAGAATAAACCCTGATATTCATTTTCCCGGCAGATAATTGTGAAGAAATAAGGTTCCATTTCAGCTTAGCAACTTCCAGCTCCGATTTCTCAATGGTTTTTGACCAGATTTTCCCTTTCAGGGAAGTGATGGCTTCATCGGGTTTGCCCTGCAAAATCATTTTTCCATTGGCGATCACAGCCATATTGGTACATAAATCGCGAACGTCGTCCACAATATGCGTCGACAAAAGAACAATGATGTTCTCTCCTATTTCGCTTAAAAGATTATTAAAACGATTGCGTTCTTCCGGGTCCAAACCGGCTGTAGGCTCGTCAACAATAATGATTTTCGGGTTTCCTAAAAGTGCCTGTGCAATCCCAAATCGCTGACGCATTCCTCCGGAAAAAGTATGAACCGCTTTGTTCTTGTGTTCTAATAAATTAGTTTGCTGCAGCAGACTAAGAATCTGTTCGTGACGATCATTTTTGTTGACAATTCCTTTAAGGATGGCCAAATGATCTAATAATCGGTACGCGGAAATTTTTGGATAAACTCCGAATTCCTGGGGCAAATATCCTAAATGCTGACGGATGAAATTAGGATGCTCTAAAATATCCACATCATTAAAGACAATACTTCCGTTATCAGGTTGTTGTAAACCTGCAATAGTTCACATTAAGGATGATTTTCCGGCGCCATTTGGACCTAAAAGCCCAAACATCCCGTTGCTGATCTCAAGCGAAAT
Organism: uncultured Flavobacterium sp.; assembly: GCF_946481155.1. The sequence goes on along the minus strand of NZ_CAMLMK010000053.1, from coordinate 1,039 downwards.
GTTGTCAATCGCCTGTACTCCGTTGTCGTATGTTTTTCGGAGATTTTTAATTACTAACTTGTTCATTTTCTGATGATTTTTATGATGATTATTGTTTAAAAAAAAGGCAAAACGATTCCTGTCGGATCCAAAAGAGGTCCCGATAAATACTAAATATTTAAAAAAAATTACTCGCTGACGTATTCGATAATATCACCCGGCTGACAATCCAGGGCCTTACAGATTGCTTCGAGCGTTTCAAACCGGATACCTTTCGCTTTCCCGGTTTTGAGTATCGATAAATTGGCGGGTGTAATCCCTAAAGTTTCTGCCAATTCTTTCGACTGCATCTTCCGCTTTGCAAGCATTACGTCTATGTTTACTATAATTGGCATAGTTTAAATGTATAAATCCTGTTCGTTCTGCAACCCAACTCCTTCATTAAAAATGGCCATTAAGAAATAGGCAAATATGCCAATGATTGCATGTGCGACAATCATGGCCAAAAATGGCATATCTTCATTGGAGAATCCACTTAACAGACCAAACAGTATCGGTGAAACTACCAGATTGGTAATGTAAAAAAGTTTCAGGTTCCGGATTCCCTGCTTCGTAAATAAAGGCACTTGCCTAAAGGTTTGAAATACGTTTCCTAACAGCCAGAAAAACAAGCCATAAAACGCAATTATCAGAACCATTTCTGTAACATAAGAAAAAGTATACTCACTTCCCAGCAGAAAACTTTTCTCTGTAAATGGATATTGAATTACAAAACGATTATTTTCCATAAGCTCAAATGTAGGGAGCTTGAAAACCACCGAAACGAACAAATGAAGTGCCGTCAAAATATAAGCGATTGCCAATATTCGGGACAGAAAAAATAAGATTGTCGATATGATTCGTACTAATTTCATGATTTAAATTTAAAATTCAACAAAACAAAATTAATAATTAATTATCATAAAACAATAATTATTTATCATTTTTATATAAAAAATTAAAAATTGTAATTTTAGCTGAAATTTTTATTTTGAAAAAAGCTTGTGTAAACCAAAAACAT
>NZ_CAMLMK010000052.1 GCF_946481155.1 uncultured Flavobacterium sp. | reverse complement strand
AGCTAAATCGTTGAAGTTTGTTTCTTCCATAATTGTTTTGTTTTGGTTAGATATAAAAATGTTTTATGAAATACGAAACGACCATTATCACAGCGTTTGTTATTCCAAGTGTAACAATAATTTTATGGTAATTGTGAAGTTTATCAACCAGGCTTATTCCTATAAAACCAAAGAAAAGGACTAAAGTGTAAATCGCGGGGAACATATGAAACGCATCCTTAAATTCACCTTTAAGAAGCAAAACCAAAGCACGCTGTATTCCGCAACCGAAACAATCGATGCCAAATAATTTTTTACTCAGGCAGGGCAACATGAATTCTTCCATGGTAAGCTTTTTCTGTAAAGCAATGTTACGAAAAAAATAGATACTTATAAAATAGTTAGGAGTGAGATTTTAAGTTTGCTACATTTGAAGTCTAAATCCACGACGATGAAAACAATCTATATAATTCTAATTTTCTTAGCAATGGGCTGGGCTTTTTATGAACAGACCAAACCAAATCCGAATGTTATTATTCAGGTGATAGGGGTTGCTGTTTTCTTTTATGGAATGATGAAGTTAATGTCGAAAACACCAAGTAATAATCCGGATAAAGAAGAAGAAGATGTTTAGTATAGGAGATAAGGTTTCAGTATTGGATGAAGATTTCAGCGGCGTAGTTGTTGGTTTTAAGGACAATCAGGTGGTAGTGGAAACCACGGATGGTTTTCTGATGAATTATGCTGCCAATGAATTGGTCAAAGAAGCTGATGCGAGTGATTTAAAATCCTTCAGTTCGAATCAGAGTATCAATGCTATTCTGAAAGAAAAAGAACTTCCCGTAAAGCGCTCTTTCGAGAAAGAAAAGAAGTCCAAAAAAGATGAATTTGTTCTTGAAGTTGATTTACATATAGAAAAACTGGTGCCTTCCAAAAAAGGAATGTCGAATTATGATATCCTGAACCTGCAAATGGAAACCGCCAAACGTCAGATGGATTTTGCGATTAAAAACCGAATGCCAAAAGTAGTTTTCATTCACGGAGTTGGTGAGGGTATTTTAAAAGCCGAACTGGATTTCCTCCTGGGAAGGTATGAAGGTATTTCGTTTCAGGATGCCAATTACCAGAAATACGGTCTGGGTGCCACCGAAGTGTACATCAAGCAAAATCCCAATCGCTGATTATAAGTTTACGGTATACGTTCCGAAAAGATATTCTTCAAATACAAAACTGTCTTCTGAACCCACAAACTGAATATTGACAAACTTAATCTGATGGTTGTAGCCGGTAGTAGTTTCCACGCTTGTTATGGGGTCAATTGTTGTGATTGCAGTCGTAGTAATCTGTATTGTTCCGCCTGAAGCGGCATTCCATTCATTAAGAACAGTTGGTGAAGCGGGCGGTATATCAGAACAAATAGTGGTATTTCCCACTGTCCCGTTATATTTTCGGTACAAAACACGGTTAGTTGCTGAAATAGTTACAATTCTTGGTGAACCTACGGGTGTGATTTCATTCGGAAAATTTGAAGCAGGAATATCGACTAACAGTAATTCTTCGCCATTGATCTTAAACAATAAATCTTTGTCGCTGCATTTTTGAATTGCAGCACTGTCAAAATTGAACGACTGCAATACGATATCACCGTCATCACAACCAGCCAAAAGCAATACACAAATCAATAAACCGAATAACTTTTTCATAAGTAGAATTGTTTGGGACAAAAATAGCATTTTTAGTTTTTAAAAGCGAATAAAAGAAATACGGAAAATTCAGCAATATTGCTATATTTGGAATCCAAATGAAAAACTAATTATGTCATCTAAACACCAAACCAATTATCCCGCGCTGTATACGCTGATCACCGTTTTCTTTTTCTGGGGATTTATCGCGGCGGGGAACAGTATTTTTATCCCTTTTTGTAAAAGTTATTTTTCGCTTGACCAGTTTCAGTCACAGTTGGTTGACTTTGCTTTTTACAACGCTTATTATTTTGGCGCCTTATTGCTTTTTATTTTCGGGACCACTACGCATAAAGATATTGTGGGAAGCTGGGGCTATAAGAAAAGTATTGTCTTCGGATTATTGTTTTCCGCATTAGGAGCCGGCGCCATGATTATTGCTGTTGAAGCGAATGTCTATGCCGGGATGCTGGCCGGATTGTTTATAGTTGCTTTAGGATTTTCTTTGCAGCAGACGGCCGCCAACCCGTTTGCGATATCACTCGGTAATCCAAAAACCGGTGCCGACCGTGTAAATCTGGGTGGAGGAATCAACTCTTTCGGAACTACTATCGGACCGTTAATTGTGGCATTTGCGCTTTTCGGAACTACCGCTTCTGTTACTGATGATCAGATTAAAGGCCTGGATTTAGGGAAGGTTATTTTATTATATGTGTGTGTAGGGTTGCTCTTTATAGCCGCTGCAGCCATGTTTCATTTCTCAAAAAAAGTGCCGGCAGGAATTTCCAATGAGCCAATGGAAAAAGCCAACAAAGCAATGCGTACATTAATAGTAATGACAGTCTTGCTGATGGCAATGTTTACGCCGGTTTTCAATAGTTATAAAAGTAAAGAGGCACTTCAGATTGAAATGCTCCAGCAAAGAATTGAAACGATAAAAACAGAAAATTCCAGAAATGCCATTAAGGATTTAAGCGGTCGGGAATTAAGCAATCTGCGGGCGGAAATAAAAGATCACGAAACAGAATTAAACATTCTAAAGCCGGAACTGGAAAAATACAGAATGTATTGGCTTTTTGGAGCTTTGGTTGTGGTAGTGGGCGGATTGTTGTTCTCTCTATCATCGGCAAAAAAGAATAATGAGGGATGGGGTGCCATGCAATATCCACAATTGGTTTTGGGGATGCTCGCGATATTTACTTATGTTGGAGTAGAAGTTGCTATTGGAAGCAACCTTGGTGAATTATTAAAATTACCGGCTTTCGGAAGTCATCAATCCTCTTCCATTGCGCCTTATATTTCCATGTACTGGGGAAGTTTGATGATAGGCCGCTGGGCAGGTGCCATCAGTGTTTTCCATTTGAATAATGCTAAGAAAACGATGGCCTTGATTATCGTGCCATTGATTGCATTCTCTGTAATTATCGGTGTAAATATGCTTGCGCAGAAAGACATGACACCATTGTATTATTATGTGGTTTGCGTTTTACTGCAAATCGTGGCTTTCTTTATCAGTAAAGACAAACCGGCTCGTACCCTGACAATTTTCTCGATTTTCGGAGTGGCAGCAATGCTGATTGGTTTATTTACCACAGGAACGGTTGCTATTTACGCGTTTTTAGCAGGAGGATTAGCTTGTAGTATCATGTGGCCGGCGATTTTCAGCTTATCGATTATCGGATTAGGAAAATATACTTCACAGGGTTCGGCATTCCTGGTAATGATGATTTTGGGTGGCGGGATCATTCCTCCAATTCAGGGGAAACTTTCGGATATCATCGGAATTCATCAATCGTATGTTATTCCGGTGATTTGTTTCGCTTATTTGTTGTTCTTCGCAGTGGCCGTGAAATCCATTCTGAAAAAACAAAATATCGATGTGGATGAGATCGAAACGGAAGGGGCTCATTAAATCTTAATATGACTATCCTTAATACGTACTAAGTTTTTTTTGCCACTGATTTCATTGATTAACACAGATTTTATATGTGCTATTAAAAGAATCTGTGAAAATCTTTTTAATCTGTGGCTAATTTTATCGCTTTGGTATTAGTCTCGTCTAAAATCCTAATAAAATAATAATATCCAATTCGGAGCAGGGGAAATGCCTTACCTTTGTTCCGAATTTCTTTTTTATGCGAATCAATAAATACTATCTGGCCGCAGTTACAGCCTTTGTAATTTGGGGATTTTTCAGTCTGGCGCTAAAGCCAATTCAGCATTATCCGTCCCTGGATATCCTGTTTTATCGCGTATTTTTAAGCGTAATCCTTATTTCAGGAATCAATCTTTTTTTAAGAAGGGAAACGCTTATTAAAGACTGGAATCATTTCAAAAGCCAATCAAAATCAAAAAGAAATAAAATCATTCGCGTGAATGTCGGAGGAGGATTGTTGCTTACAGCCAACTGGTTCATTTTCATTTATGTGATGAACCACATCAGTGTAAAAGCGGCTTCCTTTGCTTATCTTGTCTGTCCGATCCTTACCACTGTTTTGGCTTTCATTTTACTGAAAGAAAAATTAAGTAAGTGGCAATGGACTGCGGTAGGAATTAGTTTGTTAGGTTGCATTTTGCTTTCGTTCAATAGTTTTGCAGATATTTTTTACAGTCTGATTGTAGCATTGACCTATGCGCTTTACCTGATTTCACAGCGCAAGAATACCGAAGTGGATAAATTCGTCGGGCTGAATATTCAATTACTGACTTCAGGCTTGGTGCTGCTGCCGTTTTTTCCGGCGTTTAGCGGACCCGTGCCAATGGAAGGATTGTTTTATACCTGCCTGATTTTCATTGTGATCCTTTTTACCATTATTCCATTGTTCCTGAATTTATTTGCACTTAAGGGAGTGAATTCTTCGACAGTGGGAATTATGTTGTATATCAATCCGATTATTAATTTCCTTCTGGCGGTATTTCATTATGATGAGAAAGTAACGCAAATCCAGATGATTTCGTACTCGCTGATTTTGATTTCCATCGTGGTTTTCAATGAAAAACTTATCTTTAACAGAAATTTGAAAGAACAGAAAGTTTCCGAATAAAAATGAAAAATATATATCTAGATAACGCTTCCACTACACAGCTCAGAGAAGAAGTGGTGCAGGAAATGGCTAAAGTCTTATCAGAAGATTTTGGAAATCCTTCCTCTACACACAGTTTTGGACGCAGTGCAAAAGTAATACTGGAAACCTCCCGAAAAACTATTGCAAAACAGATCAATGCCACTGCTTCCGAAATTATTTTCACATCCTGCGGGACTGAAGCCGACAATTGGATTCTGCGTTCTGCCGTTCGCGATTTAAAGGTTGAGCGTATCATCACAAGTAAAATTGAGCATCACGCCGTTTTGCACACTTTGGAAATGCTTCAGCAGGAATTCGGCATTCAGGTTGATTTCGTAGCCTTAAAACCGGATGGCGAAGTTGATTTTACTGATCTGGTCGAATTGCTGTCTCAAAATAAAAAGACATTAGTCAGCTTAATGCATATTAATAACGAAATCGGAACCATTTTAAACATTGAAAAAGCAGTTAGGATTTCGCATGATTATAACGCTTTATTTCATTCGGATACCGTACAGTCTGTTGGTAAAACAGAAATTGATGTACAGGAATTAGGGATAGATTTTCTGGTGGCAAGTGCGCATAAATTTCATGGCCCGAAAGGAGTAGGATTTGCTTATTTTAAAAAGAACAGTGGATTACAGCCTCTTTTTTTTGGAGGCGATCAGGAAAAAGGATTTCGTGCGGGTACTGAAGCGGTACATCAAATTGCGGGAATGGCCAAAGCTCTGGAAATTGCCTGCGAGACTTTAGATGAGGAGCGCACGTATATTTCGGAATTGAAAAAATACACCGTAGAACGTTTGCAGGTTGAATTTCCTGAATGCAAAATCAATGGAGGTGAAGACAGTTTCTACACGATTGTCAATGTGATGCTGCCGTTATCGGAAGAAAAGACAGCAATGATTTTGTTTCATCTCGATATGAAAGGCATTGCAGTTTCCCGTGGAAGCGCCTGTCAGAGCGGAAGCATAAAACCTTCTCACGTTTTAGCCGAAATCCTGAATAATGAGGACCTGGCGAAACCAAGTTTACGTATTTCCTTCAGTCATTATAACACAAAAGAAGATATCGACGAGCTGATTGAAGCTTTGAAGAGTATATAAAAAGATCCGCCGGAAAGCTACCGTCTGGGCACAAATATTTAAATAAAATTTTAGCCTCGAATCCACTAATTAATTTGTACAAATTAGTGAATTCGAGGCTAGTTTTTTTAATAAGAACATGAAATCAATGCAAATCTTTTTAATCTGCCCGAAGCCAGATTTTGTGTTTTATATGTCATCGGCAACGGAATGCAGATCGCGCTCCATCCGGTACAAATCGAATCCTGCATCCCAATAATCTTTTGCTATTTCCCTGGTTTCGAACCCGAATTTTTCATAGAATTTATAAACCAGCTGCGAAGTCCTGACAGAGATTGTGTCAACGTTTTCGATTTCCTGGATTTTTCGGATCCTGAATTTGGTTAAAGTACTGCCCAATCCTTTGCCCTGATAATCAGGATGGAAAATATCCCAGGAGATTTTTGCTGTTTTACCATCTTCCGTTAAATTGTAACCACCGCAGCCCACAAGATTTTCATCCATTTCAATAACATAGTAATTATCGGCGTGATTATCGAAATAGTAAATCAGGTCTTTTTCTTCATTGGGAGAAAAATATTCAGGCGTGTTTAGTCGTAATAGCTTTAGGATGTTTTGCCTGTCGGAATCCGTATATTTTCGTATGATCATCATGTTTTATTTTTTGTTCAATGCTTCCAGTGCTTTGTAAACCGCATTGTGCATAATTGTAGCATGATTTTCATCGCCCAGATATTCAAATTTCAGCTTAGAGGTTTTACAGTTTTCTTCCAGTAGTTTAAATAATGTCTTAGCATCTTTTACAATGGTTTCATGTTCGTTACCGGTGCCGATAAAAATCTTTTTGCTGCCCATTTTCTTAAGTTGTACCGATGCATCTGTTAATAACGATTCATTATCCCACCATAGGCTCGGACTAACAATAATATACTCCGAAAAAAGCTCTGGTTTTTTAAGCAGGATTTCGGTTGCAAGCAATCCGCCTAAGGATTGACCGATTATGGTTTTGGTGGTATTTGTTTTATAAGTAGCATTGATAAAAGGCTGAAGTTCTTTTTCTATAAAAGCAATAAATTTGGCGGAACGTCCTGTTGTCGGATATTCTTTTTTGTCTTCCGCAATGGTTGTAGGGTAGGTGAAATCTCTTTTTCGGTCGACATTCGCAATGCCTACCACGATTGACTTGGGCATTAATTCATATAAACTCATGAATTGTACTAATCCGGCGATGTGAACGAAATCCTCATTGGCCGAACCGTCCAAAAGATAAATTAAAGGATATTTTTCGTTATTGTCTTTACTATAGCCTTCCGGCAGATAAATATTGAGCGTTCTGGTTTCGTTTAGGGAAGCGGACTCAATTTTCACAGTTTCCCCGATGAAAAAAGGCGTTTTTTCTATCTCTTTTTGTCCGAAAACAATTGTTGTGAAAAATATAATGAAGAAAAGCGACAATTGTTTCATGCCTGTTACGGTGATTGGATTATTTCCTACAAAAATAAAAAAATCCGCTTTGGTTTTGCAAACGGATTATTTTATGGGAGGGTTACTTTATAAACTTTTGATGAGGTCAATAAAACTTTGCTTTTTGACGGGCTTAATGATGTAATCCGAAACGTCGCTTAGTTCTTTAGCTCTGATTATATCCTCTTGTGATACAGAAGAAGTAATGATATAAATTGTCATTTGCTTGCTGAAATTTGATTTAATCTTCAGATATTCCTCCATAAATTGCCATCCATCCATCACAGGCATAAAAAGGTCAAGGAATACTATTTCCGGAAGAAGATCAGGATTTGCTGCATTTTCAGTTAGATAATCGATGGCGTCCTTACCATTATTGAAAACCTGAATTAATTCCACGAGATTAGTTTCCGCAATTATTCTTTTGGTTAAGTAAACAATAATTTCGTCGTCGTCGATAAGAATAAGAGTCTTCAAACGGTTCATAAGGATGGTATTAATTCAATTTTTTCAATTGTACTGTAAAGTTATGATTTTCAGAAGAATAAAATATATTTTGGTCTTACTGAAAATCTTCTTTTTATTTTGGCGGATGGTTAACAATCATCCAGAACAAGCCAAGATCTCTTATCGTATTGAAAAAATCGGCACTTTCTACCGGTTTTACAATATAACTGTTGGCCCCGAGCTCGTAACATCGCTTCACATCGGGATCTTCTTTAGAAGAAGTGAGTATGACAACCGGAATCGTTTTATGCATTGGATCCGACTTCAGTTTTGCGAGTACTTCAATTCCGGAAACTTTTGGCATTTTCAGGTCAAGCAGTATTAGTTTGGGATGTTCGTGAATATTCCGTGAGGAAAAAGTTCCTGCGCAATATATGAAATCCAAACCTTCCTCGCCATCTTTTACATGGAAGATTGTATTGGTCAGTCCGCTTTTCTTAAGCGCATGGATGGTAAGTATAGCATCATCCGTATTATCATCGACAAGTAAAATCTCAACATTATTAAAGTTCATAATAGTTCTATTTAGTTGTTATTGGTTGGTAAGCTGAAATAAAAAGTTGTTCCTTCATTTAAAGTTGACTCTGCCCAGACACTGCCATGGTGACGATGTATAATTTTTTGCACAATGGCCAATCCGATTCCGGTTCCCTGAAATTCATCCTGTGAATGCAGTCGCTGAAAAACCCCGAAAAGTTTATCGTAGTATTTCATATCGAAACCTGCGCCGTTATCTTTTACATAGTAAACAATAAAACGGTCTTTATAATATGATCCTATTTCAATATGGGCTTTTGGATTATATTTTGAATACTTTATGGCATTTGAAATTAAATTTATCCACACCTGCCTGATTAATGCTATTGTGCCTTTTGCAGGCGGCAGTTCATTTACAGTGAATTCAATTTCATTTGATTTATTGATCATTTCTTCTTCTATTACAGATTGAACAACCTCGGCCATGTTTATTTCCGTGATGGTTAATGCTGTTCTGCCCAATCTTGAAAATGTCAGTAAATCATCTATGAGATCTCCCATTTTTTTTGAATTGTTCAGAATTGCAGTAAGGGCATCCATCGCATCGGAATCCAATTGTGCTGCATAATCTTCCTGTAAAATTTTTGAATAGCCGTTAATGGCTCTCAGCGGAGTACGCAAATCGTGCGAAACAGAATACGAGAAGGCTTCCAGTTCTTTGTTTACGGACAATAATTGCTCTTCAGATTTTTTGAGTTCAGTTATATCGGAATCCACGAAAACCAATCTTCTTAAAACTCCTCCTTCGTCAAAAATGGGTGTCAGTGTTGCCTGCATCCACAGTTTTTTTCCTTCTTTTGTCGGGTTAATAGCATCGTAAATTACGGATTTTTTCTCTCTTATACTTTCATTTACAATCTCTTTAATGTTTTTATTACCGCTTACATCAAAAATATTTTTTCCACGGTCTTTTATATATTCTTCTACCGAATTCCATCCGAATAGTTTTGAAAACCCTTCATTAAACCATTCTAAATTACCCTGAGCATCAGTGATAAACACGCCATTGGCGGTTTCACGTGCCACAATGGAGAGTTTTTCCAATTCCCTGTTTATTTCGGATAATTCATGGGTTCTTTGCTCAACCTGTGCTTCAAGTAATATATTTCGTTTTTTAATTTGTCTTATCCTAAAGCGAAATAATAAATAGACACCTAAGCCCATAGCTAAAACGCCAGAAATTCTAAACCACCAGGTTTTCCACCAAGGGGGAATGATGTTTATTTTTATTGCTGCGCCTTTTTCGTTCCACATACCATCTCTATTGGTTCCTTTTACTTTAAAAGTATATTCGCCGGGATCTAAGTTGGTGTACGTTGCTTCATGCTTATTACCGCTGTAAATCCAATCTTTATCAAACCCTTCCATCATATAGGCGTACTGATTTTTTTCCGGTAAAGTAAAATCGAGTGCTGCAAATTCAAATGAAATTACCTGGTCTTTGTATGAAAGTTCCATTTGATTAAGAGCACTTATGTTTTTGGAGAATTTGAAATCAGTATTAAACTTTTTAAAAGAAGTGATAACAATGGGGGCAATATAATTACTTCCTTTAAGGCGTTGCGGATAAAAAGCGCTGACTCCATTTATTCCGCCAAAAAAAAGTTCTCCTGTTTTACTTTTAAAATACGCACCCTGATTAAATTCATCGCTTTGTAATCCGTCATTGTGGTAGAAATTTTTAAATGTATGGGATGAAGGCGAAAATCTGGAAATACCGTTATTGGTGCTTAGCCAAAGATTTTTATCATCGTCTTCCAAAATGCTGTAAACAACATCATTCGGTAAACCATTGCGTTCATCATAGCTTTTAAATAATTTTTTGTGACGGTCAAATAAGTTAAGCCCTCCGCCACGTGTGCCTATCCATAAGTTTCCCGAACGGTCCTCATAAATGCCAATTATTAAATTATTGCTGAGGCTATTAGTATCATTGGGATTGTAAAGGTATTGGGTAAAGGTATTTGTTTTCTCGTCAAAAGAATTTAACCCATTATCGGTGCCTATCCATAAAATCCCTTTTTTATCTTTTATAATAACTTTTATACGATTATCACTTAAGCTGTTCTTATTCTTTGGATCATTGTGATAAGAAACGGATTGCATTGTGCGTTTATTCAACTTACATAAGCCATTGGCTGTTCCTACCCAAAGAAAGCCATCTTTCCCATCCAGCATTGCAAAAATGGCTTGATCGCATATTTGTGGGTAATGTATAAATTGATTTGTCTTTTTATTAAACTTACTTAAGCCTCCTCCTTCATGACCAAGCCATAGAATATCTTTATTTTCCTTATCTCCAATAATTACATAAACATTTGGGTTGTTTAGATTGTATTTTTTTTCCCGATGAGGAGTAGTTGTATAATGTTTAATTGAAGAAGTTTTACGATTCATTTTATCCATACCACCATATCCTCCCAACCATAGCATTCCTTCATCATCTTCATAGATAGCCCGAATACTTGTACTATTAATGCTTAAGTTATTTTTGGCTTCATGTTGATATGTCAAAAAATTGGGTGGATTCATATTAACCTTATTTATCCCTCCTCCAAAAGTCCCTACCCAAAGCGAACCACTTTTATCAATCGCTAATGAAGTTATATTATTAAAACTTAAACTCTTTGTGTTTTGGGGATTATTTTTATACCAGACAAAATCATTGGTTACCACATTGTAACCGACTAGCCCATCCGTAGCTATCCAAAGCCAATCATCAGAATCACCAACAATCGAATTTACGCCCCAAAGATTAGTAATGGGGGCAGGGATGAATTTATTTTTCTCCCTTACAAATCTATTTAAACCCTCAGCCATATTTTCACACCAAGCGGTTCCAATCCATAGATTCCGGGAATGATCTTCATATATAGTGGTTATCCAATCATAGCATCCGGCGGTATTGATTAATGGATTTCTAGTAAATTTTCCGGTGTTTTTGTCAAATCTGTTTAATCCGGATGCCGTACCGACCCAAATTACTCCGTAAGAATCTTCTAAAACAGAAGTGACCCAATCGTCACTTATGCTTTGGTTATTTTTTGGTTGTTTTTTATAAATTTTAAAGTGCTTTCGGGTTTTATCAAATTTGAGTAACCCGTGGCCTCCCGTTCCTATATATAATTCTCCTGCACGGTCCTCATAAATCGTTTTAACAGTAAGGCTGTTAAGACTAAAAGGGATGCCGGGAATATTTTTGAAATGTGTAAAGGTTTCGGTTTCACGATTAAATCTATCCAGGCCTCCTCGGGTAATTATCCATAAATCACCACCTTTTTCTGTATATATACCGTTAATATCATTGTCGGAAAGGCTATTGGAATTTGTTTCTGAATGTTTGTAAATAACAAATTTATAGCCATCATATCTGTTGAGCCCGTTGTGTGTCCCGAACCACATGAATCCTTCTTTATCCTGAACTATACCTGTAACAGCACTCTGCGATAATCCCTGGTCAACGGATATACGGTCAAAACTAAGATTCTTTTGAGAGATTTGGGCATAACAGGAGCACTGCATAAAAATGCAAAGAAGAAAGGTTAGTACTAGTATCGGATAATATCTTTTCACTAGTGTGTTTTTATGCTTAAAACTAGGTCTGTTTAAGAGATAAGTTAGTAATAATTTGTGTAAATATCTCTATGTCAGTGTTTTTATATTCAGAAGCTGTATAAGTAAATCAATCTTCGCCGTTATTTTGTACTTGAAAGATTGTATGGGTCAATCCGCTTTTCTTAAGCGCAGGATGGTAAGCCGGTATTATCCGTATTATCATCGACAAGTAAAATTTCAACAGTATTAAGGTTCATAATAGCTGTGCTTAGTTGTTATTGAATGGTAAGCTAAAATAAAAAGTTGTACCTTCATTTAAAGTGGATTCGGCCCAGACATTGCCATTGTGACGGTGAACAATTTTTTGTACAATAGCTAATCCTATGCCGGTTCCCTGAAATTCATCCTGAGAATGCAATCGCTGAAAAACTCCGAAAAGCTTGTCGTAGTATTTCATATCAAAACCTGCTCCGTTATCTTTTACATAATAGACGATAAAACCGTCTTTATAATAAAATCCAATTTCTATTCGGGCATTTTCGGTGTGTTTGGAAAACTTTATGGCATTGGATATTAAATTTATCCAGACTTGCTTGATAAATGCCAGTGTTCCTTTTGCTGATGGAAGTTCGCTTACAACAAATTCAATTTCTTTTGGATTCCAAGCCATTTCTTCCTCTATTATCGACTTGACGAGCTGATTCATGTTGATTTCGGAAGTCTTTAACGGGGTTCTTCCTAATCTTGAAAACGTCAGCAGATCATCTATAAGTTCTCCCATTCTCTTCGAATTTTTCAGTATTGCATTCAGCGCGTTTTTCGCATCCGCATTCATTCCGGCAGAATGCTCTTCCTGTAAAATTGTGGAATACCCGTTGATGGCTCTTAGTGGAGAACGTAAATCGTGAGAAATGGAATAGGAGAAAGCTTCCAGCTCTTTGTTTACGGCTAAATATTGTTCTTCAGAGTTCTTTAGGCGTGTAATATCTGTTTCGACAAAGACCATTTTTGTCAATTGGTCTTTTGTATCGAAAATAGGAGTTAGAGTTGTTTGAATCCAGAGTTTATTGTTGTTTTTTGTTGGAGTGGCATTTTCATAGGTGACTGATTTTCGCTCCTTGATTGAATTATTAATGATGTTGGCTATATTTTCATTGCCGCTCACATCGAAAATATTGGTACCTCTTTCTTTTCGGTATTCTTCGATTGACTTCCAGCCAAACAGTTTTGAAAATCCTTCATTAAACCATTCTATATTTCCGCTGTCATCCGTAATAAAAACGCCGTTAGCAGTTTCCCTCGCTACAATGGATAGCTTTTCGAGTTGCTTGTTTTTTTCCTCGATTATCTTACTCGCTTTGATTTTTACTATAAAGCGATTGTAGATTACCAGCAACAGTAAAATTACCAGCACCATACTGCCAATCAGATAGTTTCGTGTAATATTTTGCTGTTTCAGTTGGGCGCTCTGCAATTCCTGATTTTGATTAAGAAGGTTGATTTCCTTGTCCTTATTTTCGGATTCGAATTCTATCTGTGCTTTTATCAGCGCTTTAGCTTTTTCTTCATTCAATATGCTGTCGGAATATTTTTCGTAAAGCAGACGACTTTGGTAGGCCTTTTTAAAATTATTTTGTGCTTCATAAATTTCGGCAACCGATCGGTAATGATCTCTTAAATGGCCGGTGAATTTATTTTCTTTTGCTATTTTACGGTATTCTTCGGATAGTTCGAGGGCTTTATTATATTGCTTCGTTTCTTTATAGGTAGTAATAATCGACTGTAAAGTAGCCAGCATAAAATCGATATTCCCTGTTTCTTTGAGTAAATTGTAGGCTTGGAAATAATAGACCAGAGCAGTGTCGTAATTTTTCTTGTGGTAATAGGCTTCGGCGATATTTCCCAAATTTATGCTGGATCTTAGCTTGTCGTTTTGTGCCTGAGACATTTTTAGGGATTGATTGGAGTAATCCAGGGATTTGTCCAAATACTTATCGGAAGGTGAAATCTTATTATAGCCAAGATATAAATTGGCTATATTCAGCAGGGAAACGCTAATTCTTTCCTGATCATTTATTTTTTTATGATGGTTTAGCGCTGTGGTGTACAAACCCAATGCTTTTTGCGAATAAAAGGTGTCTTTTACTATCCAGGCTCTGTCGGCATTGACGTGTCCCATTACCATTTGGCAAGTTGCGACTTTGTTTTCATCTCCAATTTCTTTGTATAAGTCAAGTGATTTAGTAAAATTTTCGATTGCCTTCCAATAATTACTAATCTCCTTATAGATGTATCCGAGTTCGAAATAAGATTTGGCAAGGCCTGGTTTATTTTTAAGTCGTTCAAATATTCTTATCGCGGCAATTGTTTTGTTTAGTGCCTTCAAGGAATTTCCCTGTTGTCTTTGCATTCTGGAAAGGGCTAAAAGGGCTTCTGCCTCTCCTTTTGAATACTGAATTTGCCGGGATAAACGAATGGCTTCATTCGCATATGATTCTGCATTTTTTACATCATATTGGATTAATTCGATGCTTAGTAATGTTAATGCATTTGCTTTATTGCTGTCGTTTTTTGCGGTCTTTAGGTAATTTTCAAGAGAATCCCTTTTTTTTAGATTTTGCGCAAAAGAAGTACTCTGCATAAAAATACAAAAGAGAAACAAGAATAATATGCAAAGTAGTTTTTTCAAATAATTAGCGAAATTGTAACATAAAGTTAGTGAATATTGAAGAAATATCGGTTTTAAACAAGAAGTAAGGCTTGGTTTCTATTCAATTTCACTTGTTTTTTTAACAATTTCGCGAATGATGGTGTCCAGATCCAAAGCGGTTCTTTCGAGTCTTGAAAGTATTTCGAGGTTTTCGGAATCGGAAGGATTGTCTATGTTAAACATGCTGATCAATCCCAGAATATCAGCGACTGGTCTTCGTATTTGGTGCGATTGCAGGAAGGCGATTTCCATTAGTTTTTCATTTTGAGCTTTTAGTTTTTCGTCAATGATGCGCTTTTCAGTTTTTTCACGGGTTTCGTTCAGTGCCCTGATAATTTTTTGACCAGCGGTAAAAAGCCTGTCTTTTTGTATGCAATCGGTAATGCCATATTTTATAAGCTTAACAGCATTTTCTTCACCAATGGTTCCGGAAACTATGATGAAAGGAATATCGGGAAGTTCTTCCTGTTGGATGTGAAATGCAGTGATACCGTCAAATGAAGGAAGTGTATAATCCGATAAGACAATGTCCGGCGTGAAGTTTCTAAGGGTATTTTCGTATGCTTCACGGGTTTGGACAATTTCGTGAATAAAATTCAATTCCGATTTTTTCAGTTCGTGTAGCAGTAAATCGGCATCGCTGGTAGTATCTTCAAGGATGAGTATTTTCAAGGTATCATTCATGATTTAAAAATATTTGATTCTTTCTCAGCAAACAACTTTTCCCTCTTCTTTTTTTCAATAAATACGCGAAATCACGTATTCTATTTAAATTTACAAAAAAATCCGTATTATATTTCACAAAACGGATTTAGTCTTTAAAATAGCAATCGTGTTACTAACTTCTATCTTAATTTACTTACCGGTCTGATTTTTAGTTTTCTGCTCTTGTTTTTCTTTTTTCTTAAAAAATCCTCTGAATAAGAAATTGCTTTTAAGAGCGTCCATTGTTTGGTTTAGTTTTTTGCTCGCCTGATTAATGTTGGTCATCGTTGAATCAATTTTGCCCACCAGCTTAGGATCATTGGAAAGATAATTAATAGCACCTTTTCCGTCTTTCGCATTGGTAATCGTAGCATTTAGATTATCTACGATGCCATTTATTTTTTCACCCGATTTTTCAAGATTTGTCATGGTTTTTCTCAGTTTGTTGGCTACGGCACTATCGTTTATAACTCCTATGACATTGTCTTTTTGGTTGAGAGAACTCAGTAGTTGATTTAGTGCTTTCACAGATTCATTTGTTCCCTGGCTAGTTATTTTCAGGGCACGCATGCTTTCCTTCATATCATATGCCATGACAGTATCGTTCAGGAGTGCGCCGATTGTTCCTTTTCCGCTTTTGATTTCCTGTGTAATCCTTGTTAGATTGGAAATGACTTCTGCGGCATTTTCACCTGCGGCATTAAGGGTTTTCATAATCTCTTCTGTTCTTACGCGTCCGAAAGACGGTAGTGTATCTCCCGGCTCTACAGTGGGAGCGTTGCCGGTTCCGGGGATAATGTTAACAATCATGTTACCCACTAATCCATCTGAACTTATTGTAGCAATGGCATCTTTTTTAATGTGCGGCAGAACCTTGTCGTCTATAATCATATCAACGCGTATCGTTGTGTCATTAATCATTTCGATATCTTTGACGGTTCCTGCATTGATTCCGGAATAGCGCACGTTATTTCCCATCTGTAAGCCATTTACATTATTAAATACTGAGCTTAGATGGACCGTTTTGCCAAACAGATTTTGCTTTTTCCCGATAAAATAAACCGCAGCGATAAATAATAATAAACCGGTCAGGACAAATATCCCGAGTCGAATTTTTTGTGCATCTGTTTTTTCCATAAGAAAATTTATTTAAAGAAGGCCATTACTTTTTCGTCTTTTGAGGAAGAAAGCTCCTGAAATGTACCTTCTGCATAATTAATTCCATCCACAAGGAGAATCATTCTGTTTGCTATTACCCGGGCGCAGTCCACATCGTGCGTAATAATAATTGATGATGTTTTGTATTTCTTTTGCACCGACTGCATCAGCATTATGATCTCTTTTGATGTAATCGGATCCAGTCCAGTTGTGGGTTCATCATATAAAATGATTTTTGGCTGTAAAATCAATGTTCTTGCAAGTGCGATCCTTCGTTTCATCCCTCCGGAAAGCTCACTTGGCATCATATTTATGGCATCTTCCAGGCCTACACTCGCAAGCGCCTCAGTGACCAGTGGAGTGGTATCTTCGATAACTCCGAGTTTTTTCGGATGTCTCCGCAAAGGAAATTCAATATTTTCCCTAACCGACATGGAATCGTAAAGTGCACTGCCCTGAAATAAAAAACCAATTTCGGTTCTTACTTCATCCAATTCCTCCTGCTTAAGCTGCATAATGTCTTTTCCCATAATTTTGATGCTTCCGCTGTCTGCTTGTTCCAAACCTACAAGACATTTTATCATTACGGATTTCCCCGAACCGGATTTTCCCATAACTACAAGATTTTCGCCTTCATTTAGAACCATGTTAAAGCCATCAAGCACTGCATTGGTGCCAAAGCTTTTTTTAAGATCTTTTATTTCAATTATGGGCGCCATACTTACAAATCATAAAATATATCAGTTACGAACACTGCGATAAAGTCAATTACAAACAATAACATTGAAGTAAATACTACTGCAGAATTAGCCGCTATTCCAACACCGGCAGTACCTTTTTCGCAATGATAGCCTTTGTAGCAGCCAACCAGGCCAATGGCAAATCCAAAGAAAAATGATTTAATAGTGGCCGGAATGATATCTCCAAATTCCAATGCCTCAAACACTTCATTATAATACAATAGGAAAGAAACGTTTCCTTTAAGATTTTCCACAAGGTAAGAGCCATAAATCGCCACGGTATCTCCAACAATAACCAGTAACGGAAGCATGAATGTTGTAGCCAGAATTCTCGTAACAATCAGATATTTAAAAGGATTCGTGCCTGATACTTCCATCGCATCGATTTGTTCCGTAACTCTCATGGAACCTAATTCGGCACCAATTCCTGATCCGATTCTTCCCGCGCAGATTAATGCTGTAATGATTGGGCCGATTTCCCTGATTATTGAAATGCTTATCATTGAAGGCATCCAGGAAACGGCTCCAAATTCAAGTAAAGTTGGTCTTGATTGCAATGTAAATACCAAGCCGATAATGAATCCCGTTACCGTCACAAGAAATAGTGAACGGTTGCCCATATTGTAGCATTGTCGGAGGAATTCCTTAAATTCAAAAGGAAGCTTGAGCGCTTCCTTAAAAAAACGGGCAGCGAAATAGGAAAGATCCCCAATTTCAGCTAAAAATGATTGTAAAGAAGCCGGTATTTTTATAGCGGTATTCATAAAATGAATGCTTTTACACGAAAACCTACTCAAATATAAGCTTTTTCTGTAACGTATTGATTACTAATAGCGTAAAAAATCCGCCTTGCTTTTTACAAAACGGATTTGAATGTTGGAGTTTATTTTAAATACTATTTTTTAGGTAATGGCATATTGGAATTGAAACAATCACGGTGTAATTTCCAAACGCCGTCTTCCATTTTATATAGTTCCAGTGCTTTTCCGGAATCTACGACTTTTCCATCTTTATCGGTCATGGACCAATTTTCTTCTGCAGTGAGTGTGGTTTCGTTACCCCAAACTTCAACAGTTTGAATTGAAAAATGAGGCATGCCGGCTTTCATCCATTCTCCTACCAGTTTCTGAATGTCTTTTCTGCCCACAACAGATTCGCCATTAGGCTGCATGAACTTGGCATCGGCGGTATAGCAATTGGCTAAACCAACAGAGTCATTTTTATTTACAGCATCGGCGTAAATTTTACTTCGGGCTTCAATAGCGCTTTTAGCTTCTGCCAAATCAAATTCAGGTGTCGCGTCAGCTGCCATCGTTTCTCCTTTTTTGCAACCGGTACTGCAAATCAAACCGATTACTAAAAACACAACAAATATGATGCTTCTTTTCATAATGTGATGTATTGCGTTGTTTTGTAAATACCGACCTTATTTTGTTATCGTTTTTACTGTTTTTACCACTTTTTTACCAGGATGTTTAATTTCAGTGATTACAAGCCTAGCGGTCGAAGTCCCAATGTTTGTTCCAGTATGTGTTGTAGCAGGAATGTACAATGCTTCTCCTGCTTTTAATTCTGCCACAGCAGGGTCTTTACCTTTTTCTGTTATTTGAATTCTTGCATCGGTTAGGGCATACGCAACGTGATTAGGGTGACTATGCGTTGGAACTGTTTGTCCCGGGGCAATTTCAATTTCTATTACACGAACTTTCTCATTGTCGATAATAACTTTTTTATACACACTTGGTGCTACTACTACAGGATCTTGGGCATGCAAATTTGTTGCTGGTAGAAGAAATAAGCCCAAAAGCATTGACGTTGAAATCAATTTGATTGTTTTCATAAAATCAGACTTTTAATTATTTTTTACTTGTACGGCATTCTATATTTTGTTTTTTAAAACAAATGGACAGATCGTACTGCAAATATTGCAGTATTTCGTAGGTTTTAGCAGGAGAGGAGACTTGTCAATCCGATTTGAAACTTCCGGATTTCTTTGAATGATAAAACTATGTGAAAGTTTAGATTAAGCTACAAAATTACAAAAAGTTCCTATTAAAATCATTCAAAAGATAAATTTAAATCATTGGTTTTTAGTTTATTGTGTGTTTTTTGAAAAATATTTCAATACATAATTCAATAATACATAATATTCTTATGTATATTTGCGTTATCATAAAAAACATAAGATGATTTACTCTTCAGAATTAATAAAAGGGACGCTCAAAACCATTGTGCTGAAACAATTGGAAAATAATAAGCGCATGTATGGTTACGAAATTACGCAACGGGTAAAAGAGCTAACGCTCAATAAAATCCAGATTACCGAAGGTGCCTTATATCCGACACTTCATTCCCTTGAAGCGGAAGGTCTGGTAACCACGGAAACAGAATATATTGGAAAACGTGTTCGTAAATATTATAGCCTGAGCCCGGAAGGAAAGACCAAAATCGATGAAAAGATCAGTGAATTAGCTGATTTCATGGATACTATGAAGTTTTTGTTAGATATAAAACCTCAAACAATTTAGAATGTATTGCATCAGTGAAGAACAAATTGATTTTATTCTCAGTGACATTAGTGCACGTGGCATTGAGATGGAAAGCCTGCAGCAAAATCTATTAGATCATATTTGTTGTGTAATTGAGCATAATCTCGAGGATGATGGTGATTTCGAGAGCTTCTATTCGACTGTAATTACCTCTTTTTATAAGGTGGAACTCAAGGAAATAGAGGAAGAAACCATCAATTTACTAATCCATAAAAACTATTACGTTATGAAAAAAATAATGATGTTCAGCGGTACGCTTTCCGTAAGTATTTTGAGTTTAGGAATATTATTTAAGTTTATGCACTGGCCCGGAGCTGCCGTGATGATTTTATTTGGTATCGTCCTGTTGAGCTTTGTCTTTTTGCCTTTAATGTTTGTATTGAAAGCGAAAGAGAAACAGGAAAACAGTGATAGAGTCGTTGTTGGAATTGCTACATTATGTTCTATTCTAAATATTGTTTGAAA
>NZ_CAMLMK010000051.1 GCF_946481155.1 uncultured Flavobacterium sp. | reverse complement strand
CCACAAGGACTCGAACCTTGAATGACGGTACCAAAAACCGGAGTGTTACCATTACACCATGGGCCAATACCACTTGCTATCACTGTGATTGCGGGTGCAAATATAAAACATATTTTTTCCAATGCAAATATTTCTCGAAAAAAATATTAAAAAAATAAATTGCTTGCCGCGATATGCAAAAAAAGAGTTTCTTTGTAGTAGAATTCAATCTGAAAAAATCGACATATTCCATATGACCACTTTCAACTTTAAAAAATGGAACACCATTTTAGGATGGTCCGCCTTTGCAATAGCATTAATCACTTATACATTAACTGTTGAACCTTCCTTAAGTTTTTGGGATTGCGGGGAATATATCGCCACTGCTGCAAAACTGGAAGTAGGCCACCCGCCGGGAGCACCGCTTTTCCAAATGATTGGCGCCTTCTTTGCCATGTTTGCACCCAATGCAGGTAAAGTAGCCTTAATGGTGAACATGACGTCCGTATTTTCGAGTGCGTTTTCCATATTATTTATGTTCTGGTCAATGACCATGATTTTGAAAAAATTGGTTTCTTCTTTTACGGAGTTCAACAAAGAGAATGCAATTGTAGTTTTAGGAAGTGCTTTTGTCGGATCTTTAGCCTTTACTTTTTCAGACAGTTTCTGGTTTAGCGCTACAGAAGCGGAAGTTTACGCCATGGCCTCCTTATTTATAGCTTTATTGCTTTGGATGGGATTGCACTGGGAACAGGAAATGCATACGCCGAAAGGAAACCGATGGCTGTTATTGATCTGTCTTGTAATCGGACTTTCCTTCGGAGTTCACTTTATGGCCTTGCTTACCATTCCGTCATTGGGATTACTATACTACTTTAAGAATTACGAGAAAATCACCATTAAGAATTTCATCATAGCCAATGTAGCTATGGTTGCGGTACTGTTTTTCGTTTTCAAATTCTTATTACCCTACACCTTAGCCTTCTTCGGTAAAACGGAAATATTCATGGTCAACAGCATTGGATTACCTTTCAATTCAGGAACCATTTTCGCTGTCTTATTGATTATAGCCTTCTTTTATTTCGGATTGCAATACACTAAAAAGAAAGAACTGCCTTTTTACAACACTGTATTATTGTGTGTTCTTTTCGTTTTAATCGGCTTCTCTACCTGGCTGATGTTACCTATTCGTGCCAATGCCAATGTGGTAATCAACGAAAACAAGCCTTCCGATGCTGCCGAGGTTTTAGCCTATTACAATCGTGAGCAGTATGGGGAACAAAAAACGTTTTACGGTCCCTTATTCTCAGAAACCTACGCAGGTCTGGACGAAGACAAGCCGTATGAGGATGACAAGCCCAACTACGAAAGAGATTACAAGACCGGAAAATACGTTATCGTTAACAATTACAAGAACGCGAAAAGCAATCCAAGCGACAAGCACAACGGATTCATGCCAAGAATGTGGTATGGCGACAGCGAAGATGCCCGTGTAAACTATATGACGTTTACAAAACCGCTAAACTTCACCATCAATCCGGAGTATTCCCATGAAGACGAATTAGTGCAGATTGTTTCGGAATTCAGAAGCGCATTTGCCGCAGGGAAAATTGATCTTGATGGCTATGACAAATTTTTAAAATCCTACGGCGATTACCTTATTATAGAAAAACCGTCTTTCGGAGACAACATGAAATTCATGTTCGAGTATCAGTTTGGCTACATGTACTGGAGATATCTGTTATGGAATTTCGTAGGCCGTCAAAACGACGTTCAGGGAAAATGGGATTCCCAAAACGGAAACTGGCTCAGCGGAGTCGATTTCATTGACGAAATGCATTTGGGCAACCAGAAAAATCTTCCTCCTGACGTTGCTAATAACAAAGCGAGAAACACCTATTACTTCCTGCCATTTATATTGGCTGTTATCGGAATGGTGTTCCATGCTAAAAAAGACCTGAAAAGCTTTTACATACTATTAGCGCTATTCTTGTTTACTAGTTTTGCCTTAAAGATATTCCTTAACGAGCGCCCTTTTGAACCAAGAGAAAGAGATTATGCCGTTGTGGGTTCCTTCTATGTTTTTGCAATGTGGCTGGGCTTTGGAGTTTATGCTGTTTACGACGTGGTTAAAAAATACCTTCAGCCAAAAGTTGCAGGACCAATTGTTATAGCCGTTTCTTTATTAGCTGCACCAATCCTGATGGCAAAAGAAAACTGGGACGACCATGATCGTTCTGACAGATATACCGCTATAGCAATGGCAAAAGCATATCTGGATTCCTGCGAACCTAATGCTATCCTTTTCACCATTGGCGATAACGATACCTTCCCGCTTTGGTATGCACAGGAAATTGAAAACTACAGAACGGATGTACGAATTGTAAATACCCAGCTTTTCGCAACGGATTGGTATATTGACCAGATGAAGGCAAAAGCCTATTCTTCAGAACCACTGCCGATACGTTTTACGCATAATCAATATGTATCAGGAACACGTGACTATGTGATACACAGAGAGCTTACCAAGGAACGAATCCCGATCGAGCAGTTTTTGAAATTCATTCAGTCAGAAGACGAAAGAACCATCGAGACGATGCCGAATGGCCAAAAGGTACAATTCTACCCTACGGATAAAATCAGCATTCCGGTTGATAAGAATATCATCATTAAGAATAAAATAGTAGCACCGCACTTAAATGATTCCATCGTTGCAAATATTGATGTAGACATCAAAGGCGGCGTGATTTATAAAAACAGATTGATGATGCTGGATGTTATAGCAAACAACAATTGGAAGCGTCCTATCTATTTCTCTCCGGGAAGTTTTGATGACGAAGATTACATCTGGATGAAAGAATACCTTCAGATGGAAGGAATGGTTTACCGATTGGTTCCTGTAAAAACCTCAAAAGAAAAACAGGCGAATCAGTTTGAAATGGGTTATGTCGATACCGAAAAAATGTACAAGAACGTAATGTCATGGGATTGGGGTAACAGTGAAAGTCCAAACATCTACCACGATCCGGAAACACGCAAGAACAGTATCTCTTACAGAACCAACCTTGCCCGTTTGACCGAAGCGCTTATCAATGAAGGCAAAAAAGACAAAGCCAAAAAAGTGATTGATCTGGCGATGACAAAAATGCCGATTGACTATTTCGATTACTATAGATTTGTCGATCCTTTTGCTGCCGCTTATTATGAAGTGGGCGAAACGGCCAAAGCAAGAAATGTACTGACCCAGCTGATGAAAAAATATCAGGAAACCTTAACGCATTACAGCACGTTGAAGCCTTCAGAGCAAAACGAATTATATGTAGACATTGTTACCGATATCGAAAGCTACAGATCGTTATTAGCAATAATAAAAGAGCACGGCGACACAGAATTCTACAATAAGAGCCGACTGAAATTCAACAGTTATAATAAATTATTTTCCCGTTTTGAAAGGGAGATGGAATAATGTAATTTTCGCATAATTTAAAGCAGGGCTTTTAAGGTTTTTAACTTTGAAAGCCCTATTTTTATGGTATGAATCTGTACTGGATAAAGACCAATAAAATCATTAAGCGATTATTCTCCAACCAGGTTTGGGACCTCCCGAATACTGACGGAAAAGTATACCTTACATTTGACGACGGCCCTACTCCGGAAATCACCGAATGGATTCTCTCCGTACTAAAAAAACACGATATCAAGGCGACTTTCTTCTGCTTGGGCAATAACATTCAGAAGCATCCGGATCTTTTTAAAAAACTCGTTTCAGAGGGACATACCATCGGGAATCATACCTTTAACCATGTTCAGGGATGGAAGACGGCAACAAAAAAATATCTTGAAAATGTAAAATTGTGCGAGGAAGAAATCAGAAAGCAAACAACAGATGGAAGATGGCAGAAACTCTTTCGTCCTCCATATGGAAAAATAAGGATGTCACAATCTGCTAAACTTCGCAAACAAGGTTATGAAATTATTATGTGGGATGTTTTGAGTGCCGATTTCGACACAAATGTTTCGCCGGAAAAGTGCCTGGAAAACGTAACCAAGAACACTACACAAGGAAGTATTATCGTATTTCACGATAGTGTAAAAGCGTTTCCGAATTTGAAATATGCGCTACCTAAAGCGATTGAAATTTTAAAAGAAAAAGGATTTCAGTTCGATACTATCGACTAAGAATTCTCCTGAACCAAGCCAATAATAGTATTCGCATCCAATTCGCCGGATTGTCTCCAGACCATCTGACCTTCTTTGTAGATCATTAATGTAGGCAATCCTTTAATACGAAGCGCTTCGGCCAGTTCCTGGTTTTTGTCAACGTCAATTTTAATCACTTTAGCGCGGTCACCAAGTGCAGCGGCCACATCCCGGATTACAGGATGCATGGAAACTGAAGACTCATTCCAATCGGTATAAAAATCAATTAATACAGGGACTTGTGTATTAATAAGTTCTCCAAATTTTGACATAAGCGAGAAATGTTTAGATTAATTAAAAACTATTGTTCTTAAATAAATAGTATACAAATATAATATTTTTAGCCATTTATGCTATTCTTTCGCCTTTTTTTAGTTGAATTACCGTTATTTCCGGCCAAATACCAACTCGCCCAGGATAAGCATGAAAACCAAAGCCTCTGTTAACATAAACATAGCGTCCAACATTTTCATACAATCCCGCCCATTGTTTGTATACATATTGCACTGGACTCCAACGTAAAATCCCAGGAATTTCAATACCAAACTGCAAACCGTGAGTATGTCCGGCCAACGTCAGATGATAATGATTTTCATGGTGTTGCACCTCAGCATTCCAATGCGACGGATCGTGACTCATCAGTATCTTAAAGTCTTCTTTTTTAACTCCCATAGAAGCTTTCGTCAGATCACCGGCCTGCTTGAATTTCACGCCCCAGTTTTCAACACCGATCAACGCAATTTCATCCGTACCATTTTGGATTTTCACGTTTTCATTCAACAACAGTTTGAAATCAATCTGACGGTGTAGGTCTTTTATATCCTGGAAATTCTGAACTTTTGCTTCGCGGGAAGGCCACTCAACATACTCACCATAATCGTGATTTCCTAAAACCGAATACTTACCGAATTTTGGTGTTTCAATTTTTCGGAATGTCTCAATCCACGGATGCATTTCCGTAGCATGGGTATTCACAATATCACCCGTAAAAAGTATCAGGTCTGATTTTTGCTGGTTCACCAAATCAATCGCATATTCAATTTTTTCCGGATCGTCAAAACTACCGCTGTGTACATCTGAAATTTGCGTTATCGTCATTCCGTCAAAACTCTCGGGCAAATCAGGAAAGAACAAAATCTGTTTTATGACTTTATAATTGTATTTCCCTTTCGTCATGCCATAGAGCAAAGAAGTAAAAGGAATGGCTGCCAAACCGATTGCGACCTGGCTGATAAATTTCCTTCTGCCGGGAATGGATTCCCTGATATTGTCCGCCTGCGTAAAATAATTGATTATGGTGGCAAACATCCTAAAGATATCTTCACCCAAAAGGATTATCGCTATAAGCAGCTTCGGAACAATGGTAATCAAAAGCATTCCCATCGTGAAAAGGGTGAGCTTGTTCTGCCCTATAGCCTTGTCAAACTGACTAAAACCATAAATTATATAGACAAATGCCAAAAAGCTCGTGATTTCGTAGGCATACAAAATCCACTTTTCTCTTGTTATGGTCCTAAATGCCTGGAAAGCATACAATTCCACTAAAAGAAGAATTGCTCCTATGAAAACTAAACGCATTATTCTTTTGTTTTTTGAATAAACAAAGTAACAACTAATGATGATGAAATCAATGCATTCTTAGGCTTTTTTTAACGGCATATTAGTTCATCGACATATTTAGCGATCTAATGCTAAGCGTCTTAACAGCTTCTCCGGCAACCCGGGCTACATGCAATTCCACATAATCCCCTGAATTCAATTGTGCTGTTCCGCTCACGGAAAAATTCTGAACATGACCTGAGTCGGTATCAATGTAAGTTTCTGTTGCATTTAGTACCGTTGCAACGCCGGCAGCAGTAAACTTCACGAAAAAGAACAAATGATCACTTGTCCCCGAAGAACCCTGGATTGAAACTGCAGCATTTAAATTGAAAATTCTGGATTTCTTACCAATATACTGCAAGCGATTGCTGGCAGATGACACAGGACTTGTACCCGTTCCCACACGAAATAAGTTGGTAGCAATTGTTGTTCCCGGGACTTTAGAATAAGGCGGCGTGCTGTTAGTCGCATTTGGAGTAACCGTAGGCACTCCCTGTGTCCGGTCTAGATAGAGGTTGGCCGTAGCCTGGGCATCCGCTTCGGTTGGAATACCTGTACATCGGATTGCCCAACTGTTATTGAAATTATAATTCAGGTAGGATCCTGTAGTATATTTGCTAACATAACCAGCCGTATTTGATCCCGTAAACACAACGGATTCCATAATGGCATCTCCTGTAATGACAGGGTTTGCAGACACATCAAATCCTATAGCTGATCCTGTAACCTCTAAAAACCCGCCCTGTTTCAGGACCAAGCCGAACGTTCCTTCTAACTTTTCATAAGTACCTGTATTAGTGGAAAACCACGCAGTATTACTGAGCAATAGTTTTGCGGTATTCTTATAGATAATCCCTGTAGTATTTCCTGTGTACTGAACTATGGAATTAAAAACAAAGAAGAAATTATCAATTACCCCAACATTTGTACAGCCTGCCACTATACAATCCCTGAAGATCAGACCCTGAGTACCATTCCCCATAAGATTAAACAGCTTGCCGCCGGTCACATTCAAAGTTAGTGATTTAATACTTCCGCCAGAGCTTCCCGTAAAGAGGTCTCCTCCGGCACGGATCATTTTGTCGTCTGAGGAATCCAGACCATAAACATAGGCATTGTTTAACTCAACCGGCAAATCAAAAATGACAGTCCCGTTGATTTCATATAAAGTCGTAGCATTCAACAGGTATTTGGTTCCACCTCCTGCCGCTCTTTCTGCTGCTAAAACTGTTGCTAAAACATCTGTGGATTTTATACGCTTAAAATTCGATCTTTCATCTTTATCGCCAAGAGATTTCACCCATGTCGAAGCCGAAGCATCGTAAAAATAAAGGGCTTTGTTGTCGGTATCATAAACCATTAATCCATTGGCTGGCGACAAGATGTCCGCTCTTTGTGCTGAAGTCATTCGCGGGGCTAACATCCCCTGAGTGGTAGAAGCCAACTCTAAGATTGAACTTGCGCTTGGAGTGGTCGTTCCGATTCCTACCTGCGCCTGTAACATCATTGACATAAAGCCTGTCAATGAAAATAATAAAATCTTCAATAATTTTCCTTTCATATATCCTCTTCATTTGAGATTCACAACGCAAAAAAAATAAATTTCGCAATACAAAATACAATAGACTGAATTTTTAACAATTCTTTAGCCAGAAATGCCAGTTGTTTTTGAATATTTCATTAAATTTTAACAAATTGACGTCTTTTTGTTACCGGCCAAACACACAAAATGTTAAAAAAACCCACGAATGAAAGTTCTGTTTTTTACCTATATTTGAAATCTTTAATTCAAATGCAATCATGTCGCAAAAACGTCTTTTCCTGCTCGATGCTTACGCCTTAATTTTCCGTGGCTACTACGCTTTTATCAAAAACCCAAGAATAAATTCCAAAGGACTGGATACTTCCGCTGTTCTAGGATTTATGAATTCCCTGATTGATGTAATCAAGCGTGAAAAACCGGACCATTTAGCCGTAGCATTCGATAACGGGGGAAGCCATGTGAGAAGCGAGATGTATGCCGACTACAAAGCCAATCGTGACGCAACACCCGAAGCGATAAAAATTGCCGTACCTTATATTCAGGAACTTCTTAAAGCGATGCACATTCCGATCATAGAATTGCACGGTTGCGAAGCCGATGATTTAATCGGAACCATAGCCAAACAGGCCGAGAAAGAAAACTTTCAGGTTTTCATGGTGACGCCGGACAAGGATTTTGCGCAATTGGTTTCTGAAAACATTTTCATGTACCGACCGGCACGTCTGGGGAACGATATTGAAATCTGGGGTATCCCGGAAGTACAGGCAAAATTTGAAGTGCAGCATCCGTTACAGGTTATTGATTTCCTTGGAATGATGGGTGACGCGGTAGATAACATTCCCGGCTTACCTGGCGTGGGTGAAAAAACAGCAAAGAAATTATTAGCCGAATTTGGCTCCATGGAAAATTTATTGGCAAATACCGATAAACTGAAGGGCGCCTTAAAAGAGAAAATCGAAGCCAACAAAGAACAAGGCATCCTATCCAAAAAACTGGCCACCATCCTACTCGACTGCTCCGTAGAATTTAACGAAGCCGATTATGAATTATCCAAACCCGATGTTGAGAAAACAGAAGCATTGTTTATGGAATTGGAATTCCGTCAGCTGAAAGCACAATTCGACAAGCTTTTCGGCAGCGGAAAAGACTACGACGAAATTTCAACAGATAACGGAACAGCCGCTCCAGCCAGAAAACCTGCCGCAAAAAACGAAGACCAATTCTCACTTTTCGATAGTGGCGACAGCGAAACTCCGGAAGCACATCACGGGTATTATGACACCTTAGAAAACACAAATCATCATTACGAAATCGTACAGGGGAATTTGGGCGTTCAATTGTTCCTTCAAACTTTATTACAGCAAAAATCCGTATGCTTCGACACCGAAACTACCGGAATTGATGCACTTAACGCCGAACTGGTAGGCATGTCATTCTCATGGGAAAAAGGAAAAGGTTACTATATTCCGTTTCCGGAAAATCAGGAGGAAGCGAAAACACTATTGGAAAAATTAGTCCCGTTTTTTGAAAATGAGAATATTGAGAAAATCGGCCAGAATATAAAATACGACTTAAAAATACTAGCAAATTATGGCGTTTCCGTGAAAGGAAAAGTGTTCGACACCATGATTGCACACTATCTGATCAATCCCGACATGCGTCACAACATGGATGTATTGGCAGAAACTTATCTCAAATATTCTCCAAAATCCATCGAAACCTTAATCGGGAAAAAAGGGAAAAACCAAAAATCAATGCGCGACGTCGCTTTGGAAGACATCAAGGAATATGCCGTTGAAGATGCCGATGTTACATTGCAGCTGAAAGAAGTCTTCGACCCGAAATTAGACAGTACCGAAACTAAGAAACTGTTTGAAGAAATCGAAATCCCGCTTATTGAAGTACTGGCTTCGATGGAACGCGAAGGTATCCGATTGGATGTTGACTTCCTGAATTCGATGTCGAAAGAAATGGATATCGAAATCAAGGAATTAGAACAGAAAATCTATGAAACCGCTGGCGAGAAATTCAATTTAGCCTCACCAAAACAATTGGGCGAAGTGCTTTTTGAAAAAATGAAAATCGGCGGTGCCAAACAAAAGAAAACCAAAACAGGTCAATATGCAACCGGAGAGGAAGTATTAAGCTATTTGGCTAACGAACATGACATCATAAAACAGATTCTTGACTGGCGTCAGATGGTGAAATTGCAAAGTACTTACATCAATGCTTTACCGCTACAGGTCGATGCAAAAACACAGCGCGTTCATACGGATTACATGCAAACGGTAGCAGCGACCGGACGTTTAAGCTCAAATAATCCGAATTTACAGAATATCCCAATCCGTACCGAAAGAGGCCGTCTGATTCGCAAAGCCTTTATCGCAAGAGATGAAAATTACACGTTGCTTTCTGCCGATTATTCACAGATTGAATTGCGCGTCATTGCTGCCGTGAGTGGCGAGCAAAATATGATAAAAGCCTTCCAGCAAGGGGAAGACATTCACCGAAGTACGGCTGCGAAAGTCTTCAATGTTCCGTTGGAGGAAGTAACCAAAGAACAGCGTAGCCATGCCAAAACGGTGAACTTTGGAATTATCTATGGGGTTTCCGCCTTCGGATTGAGTAACCAGACCAATTTATCCCGAAGTGAAAGTGCCGCTTTGATCGACGCTTATTACAAAACTTATCCGCGATTAAGAGAATTTATCCACGAACAGGTGGAATTTGCCAGAGAACATGGTTATGTTCAGACCGTTTCCGGAAGACGCCGTTATTTAAAAGATATTAATTCAGCCAATGCGGTTGTCCGTGGTGGTGCTGAACGAAATGCAGTCAATGCTCCTATCCAGGGAAGCGCTGCGGATATCATCAAAATTGCCATGATCAACATCCATAAAAAGCTGGTTTCGGAAAACTGGAAATCAAAAATGTTGCTTCAGGTACACGATGAACTTGTTTTTGACGTTCATAATAGTGAATTGGACAAAATCAAGCCGATGATCAAGCACGAAATGGAAAATGCCTTCAAACTGGAAGTACCTTTGGATGTGGATATGGGCGAAGGAAGAAACTGGCTGGAGGCTCATTGATTAGGTTTGGCAGGATTATTGACAAAATAAAAAATCATGAAAAAAGTACTTTTTTTATTCGTAGCCTTTTTATCACTGACGATTTCCGCACAGGAAAGCACCCGTTTTAGAAAAATCGACAGTTTGCTTACTTACCTGAACGCAAACAACCGTTTCATGGGACAATTAAGCATCCGCGAAGGCGACAATGTGGTTTTCTCGAGAGCTTATGGAATCCCGGGAAGTAATCCGCAGCCTGACGGTTATACGAAATACAAAATAGGTTCCATTACCAAAACCTTTACAGCGGTAATGATTATGCAATTGATTGAGGAGAAAAGACTGACCCTTGACACGAAGCTTTCCAAATTTTACCCTAAGATTCCGAACGCGGATAAGATTACAATTAATCATCTGCTGCGCCACCGCTCCGGGATTTTGGATTATGTAAACGCCGACAGCACCGCGAACATGATGGTAAAAGTTAGCAAAAAAGACATGATTTCAAGAATTGCGGCTTATGCACCCGTTTTTGAACCCGATTCAAAAGCAGCTTACAGCAATTCCAATTATTATCTGTTAGGATCGATTATCGAAGACATTACCAAAACACCTTATAAAACCAATCTGAAAAACCGGATTGTAGACCGCTTAAAACTTAAAAACACCTATATGGTAGATAACGCAGTAGCCGACCGGAATGAGGTCGTATCCTATACATATAATGGTGAACAATGGACAGCCATTCCTCAATGGGACATGTCGTTGCCTTTTTCGGCAGGAGCGATTACTTCGACGGCTAATGACTTAACGGCTTTCCTGCGCGCCATCTTCAGCGGAAAACTGTTGAAACCGAGTTCCGTAGACGAAATGACGCAACTTAGAGAAAGCTATGGTATCGGATTGGTGACTTTCCCTTTTGGGGAACGCAAGTTTTTCGGACATACCGGAGGCATCGAAGGGTTTAAATCAGTGGTAGGCTATTATCCGGCAGAAAAACTGGGAATATCTTTAATAGTGAATGGTGATAATTTCAACCGAAATGATATCATGATTGGCATCCTGAGCATTTATTACAAAATGCCATTTGCGTTTCCGAACCTGACCATCTTTAAAGTGAATGAAACGGTTTTAACATCTTATGAAGGAACGTATTCCTCAAAAGAAATTCCACTAAAAATCAACATTAAAGCCGACAAAGGCCAGCTGATCGCCCAGGCTACCGGACAAGGATCTTTTCCGTTAAGCCCGATAAGCGAAACGGAATTTATTTTCGATCCGGCCGGCGTAAAGATGACTTTCGGACCAAAAACCATGCTGTTAACCCAAGGCGGAATGGAAATTAAGTTTGTCAAAGAATAATTTTGATCGT
This sequence comes from uncultured Flavobacterium sp., assembly GCF_946481155.1. Next base: position 8,712 of record NZ_CAMLMK010000051.1, on the reverse strand, counting down.
TAGAAACCTCATCTTCAACTATTCGTCTGACAATCAACTTATAAAATTATCTCTCGGGTATTTGTATAATAAATAAATAATTGTACTTTTGCACTCCCTTTATTGGGAATGGAATGTTTAATTAAAATAAAAAAACGTGGACAATTTAAGCTACAAGACAGTATCAGCAAACAAAGCGACTGCTCAGAAAGAGTGGATCGTGGTAGATGCTGAAGGTCATAACTTAGGTCGTCTTGCTTCAAAAGTCGCTATGATTTTAAGAGGTAAGTACAAGCCAAGTTATACACCGCATGTGGACTGTGGAGATAACGTAATCGTTATTAACGCAGAAAAAATCAACCTAACAGGTAACAAGTTGGATGACAAAACGTACATCCGTCACACAGGTTACCCAGGTGGACAAAGAAGTTTAACTGCTAAAGTAATGCAACAAAAAAACCCTGCATTATTAGTAGAGAAAGCTGTAAAAGGAATGTTACCTAAAACTAAATTAGGAGCTGAACTTTTTAGAAATCTAAATGTTGTTGTTGGTTCTGAGCACAAACAAGGCGCTCAAAAACCAAAAACAGTTAACCTAAACGATCTTAAATAATGGGAGTTATTCACAAAATCGGTAGAAGAAAATGTGCTGTGGCACGTGTTTATGTTTCTGAAGGAACAGGAAAAATCACCGTAAACAAAAAAGAATTTACAACTTACTTCCCAACAGCTACATTACAGTACAAAGTTATGCAACCAATGTCTATGACAGAAAATGCATCAAACTTTGACGTAAAAGTTAATGTATATGGTGGTGGTACTACAGGACAAGCTGAGGCTGTTCGTATGGCTATCGCAAGAGCAATGTGTGAAGTAGAAGTTGAAAACAGAGCAATCCTTAAGCCAGAAGGTTTACTTACACGTGACCCTCGTATGGTTGAGCGTAAGAAATTCGGTCAGAAGAAAGCTCGTAAGAGATTCCAGTTCTCTAAACGTTAATATTTATTATTATTTAAAAACACTAAGTTTTTGTTGCTCTCCTGTTGAGGCAGGAATTAGTTTAGCATCCAAATGCAGTCCAAAGTCTTAAGGAAGAAAGTCCGAAAGCGAAAAAGGTGACGCATTGCTAATACACAAGAACGTAAACTATTACAAAATGGCAAACAAAGTAGAAGTTAAAGAATTACTAGAAGCAGGTGTTCACTTCGGACACATGACTAGAAAATGGGACCCAAACATGGCTCCTTACATCTATATGGAGCGTAATGGTATTCACATTATCAATCTATATAAAACTGCAGCTAAAATCGAAGAAGCTAACGAAGCTTTAAAGAAAATCGCTGCATCTGGTAGAAAAGTACTTTTCGTAGCTACCAAAAAACAAGCAAAAGATATCGTTGCAGAAAAAGCTGCAGCAGCAAACATGCCTTACATCACTGAAAGATGGCCAGGTGGTATGTTGACTAACTTCGTAACTATCCGTAAAGCTGTTAAGAAAATGGCTTCTATCGATAAAATGAAGAAAGACGGTACTTTCATGACTTTATCTAAAAAAGAACGTTTACAGGTAGATCGTCTACGTGCTAAATTAGAGAAGAACTTAGGTTCTATCGCTGATATGACTAGACTTCCGGCTGCGTTATTCGTTGTAGATATCAAAGCAGAACACATCGCTGTTAAAGAAGCTCAAAAATTAAACATTCCAGTTTTCGCTATGGTTGACACCAACTCTGACCCACGTCAGGTTGATTTCGTTATCCCGGCAAACGATGATGCTTCAAAATCAATCGACAAAGTTTTATCTTTAGTATCTGGTGCAATCATTGAAGGACTTTCTGACAGAAAATCTGATAAAGATGAGCAACCGGCTGGAGAAGTTGCTACTGCAGAAGTAGAAGCAACACCTTCAACTGAAGAATAAAAATAACATTATGATAAAGTCGTTATGCTGATGGATGTTTACTTTCGTATTCTCTATCATTATGACGACTTTATAATTTTAACCTTAATAAATTTTATACAAAAATGGCAACAATAACTGCTGCAGACGTAAATAAATTAAGAACCATCACCGGAGCAGGTATGATGGATTGTAAAAAAGCATTAGTGGAAGCTGATGGAGATTTCGATTTAGCAATCGAGAACTTACGTAAAAAAGGTCAAAAAGTAGCTGCTAACCGTTCTGACAGAGAATCTACAGAAGGTGCTGCTATCGCTGTTGTAAACGGTGACAAAACTGCTGGTGTAGCTATCACATTAAACTGTGAGACTGACTTCGTAGGTAAAAATGAAGGTTTCGTGAAGTTGGCTACAGATTTAGCTAACCAAGCATTAAATTATACTGATAAAGATGCTTTCTTAGCTTCTGATTTCGGTGGTATCACGGTTAACGAAAAATTAATCGAGCAAACTGGGGTTATCGGTGAGAAAATTGAAGTTGGTGCTTTCGAGCGTTTAGAAGGTGCTTTCGTTGGATCATACGTTCACGCTGGAAAAATCGCTACGCTTGTAGCTTTATCTGCTAACGTTGCCGGTGCTGATGAGGCTGCTAAGAACGTTGCTATGCAAGCTGCTGCCATGAACCCAATCGCTTTAGACGAAGCTGGTGTTGATGCTGCAACTATCGAAAAAGAAATTGAAATCGCTAAAGATTTACTACGTCAGGAAGGAAAACCGGAAGCTATGATCGATAACATCGCTAAAGGTAAATTAGGACGTTTCTTCAAAGACAATACATTGGTAAACCAAGACTTCATCAAAGACGGTTCTATGAGCGTTGCTGCTTATATCAAATCGGTTGACGGTGGTTTAACTGTTACTGGTTTCTCACGTGTTGCTTTAGGATAATCTAAAAACATACATTTAAAAAAAATCCCGAATAGGTTTATTCGGGATTTTTTTTGCTTTATGCTGATTCTATTTTTTCTTAATGATCGGAAAATTTCGGGAACGCATCAATGCATCCGTTGTAGCATCTTTGCCCCTGAATTTTTTATAACCTTCCGCAGGATCAATCGTATTTCCCACACTGAATACATTCTCATGCAGACGTTTGGCCACTTCTTTATCATAACCTCCTTTTGCTTTAGTAAAAGCCTCCCAGGCATCCGCACTGATCACATCCGACCATAAATAACTGTAATACCCGGCCGCATAATCATCTCCAGAGAATATATGTCCAAACTGCGGGATCCTGTGACGCATCACGATTTCTTCCGGCATATTCAACTTCGTTAATGTTTCTTTCTCAAATTTATCCGGATCAATAGCCTTGTCGCCTTCCAGATGCAGCTTCATATCGATCAGTGAGCTTGAAATGGTTTCCACCGTTGAAAATCCTTCGTTGAACGTAGCTGCTTTTTCAATTCGCTCTACCAAAGACTGCGGTAACGGCTCATTGGTTTTATAATGCCGCGCATATTGTTTCAATACTTCCGGCGTAGCTAACCAGCGTTCTAAAATCTGTGAAGGAAATTCCACGTAATCTCTTGCAACTGAAGTTCCTGATAAGCTAGGATACTTCACATTCGAACATAAGCCATGAAGTGCGTGCCCAAATTCATGGAAAAGCGTTGTAGCATCATCCCAGGAAATCAAAACCGGCTCATTCCCGCTGCCTTTGATAAAATTGGAATTATTGGAAACAATTGTCATCACATCACCGTCCAGCCTCTGCTGATCCCTATATGAATTCATCCAGGCGCCCGAGCGCTTTCCTGTACGCGCATACGGGTCGAAATACCATAATCCCACTAGCTTCCCGGTGGTAATTTCAGATACTTCCCAAACTCTTACGTCAGGATGAAACACAGGAACATTCGTTACTTGCTTAAATTTCAGATTGAAAAGCTCGCCGGCTACCCAGAACATGCCTTCACGCAGTTTCTCTAGCTGCAGATACGGTTTCACTTCATTCTGATCCAGATCGTATTTCGCCTTTCTCACTTTTTCGGAATAATAACGATAATCCCAAGGCGCTAATTTGAAAGTCCCTCCTTCCGCATTTATAATTTTCTGCATTTCGGCAACATCCTGATGGACTTTTTCCACGGCTGGATTCCATACCGAAAGCATTAAATCCATTGTTTTCTCAGGCGTTTTTGCCATCGTGTTGTTAGACAAACTCCAGTGGGCAAAAGTTGCAAAACCAAGCAGTTTCGCTTTTTCCGCACGTAACTTCAAAATCTCAACGATTATCGCATTATTGTCATTCGCATTATTATTATCGCCACGGCTGACAAACATTTTCCATGCTTTCTCACGCAAAGCGCGATTGTTGGAAAAAGTCAGAAATGGCTCTATGGACGAACGGGTATTTGCAATAATTCCCAAAACCGGCATTTTTCTTTCTTTCGCATCTGCCATAGCTGCTTTCTTGTTCTCAGAAGGCAAACCGTCAAAGTCTTTTTCCGATTTAAGCTCCAAAAACTGATTGTTTTCCTCAGCTAGCAGGTTCTGACTGAATTTCGTAAACAGCGTTGCTAATCTTTGATTAATAGCACTCACCTTTTCCTTAGATTTTGCATCCATTCGGGCGCCTTCCTTCACGAAGTTGTTATAGTACAACCAAACCAGACGCTGCTGCTCTTTCGTTAATTTACTTTTTTCGGGGGAATTGTATAATGTTTCTATTCGCAGAAACAGTTTTTTATTCTGATAAATCTTATTGTTTAAATCATAAAGCCGTGGTGTCATTTCTGTTTCCACAGGCTCAAATTCAGGACTGTTCATGTTGGAACTGTAAATCCCAAAAACGGTATTGACACGGGCAAGCTCTTGCCCCGCAAGCTCTAAAGCCTCAATAGTATTTGCAAAAGTGGCAGGCTGCTTGTTTTCCGCAATGGCGGTAATTTCAGAAAGTTTCTTCTGGATGGCAATTTCCATCGCCGGTTGGATATCGGAGACGGAATACTCATTGAAAGCGGGCACGCCTCCATAAGGCCCGGCCCATTTCTTCAACAAAGGATTATCTTTATCCGACTGTGCATTCATTGACAATACTGATGTACCCATAAGTAATACTGCTAAACGTTTATTCATAATCAGTTAGGTGTTGGTATTTAATCAAATATAACGAAAATTAATACAGTTTACCCATGTGAGGTTTAATTCGCACCTGATCCACAGCAAAAATTAATACCTACTTTATTCGTCAGAATTGTATAAATTTGATTCATTCGACACCTTTACAGTATGTTTAGAACCAAAAAAGACATTGTCTACGTTATCCTGGCGGGAATTTTTATTACTAACGCCATTGTCGCGGAACTTACCGGCGGAAAACTTATTCAGATTGGCCCCTTCATCATGAGCATCGGTATTTTGCCCTGGCCCATAGTTTTTATTACTACGGATTTGATCAACGAGCATTTTGGTCGCGATGGTGTAAAAAAACTCACGATGATTACTGCAGGACTGATTGCCTATTGTTTTGTGCTGCTCTTTTTTGCCATCAATATTCCGGCCGCCAAAGGCATCAGCACAGTCACCGACGACCAGTTTTTTGCCGTATTCGGACAGAGTATGTGGATTATCATCGGAAGTCTTATCGCTTTCATCACCTCGCAGCTGATTGATGTCGCCATATTCTGGTTTCTTCGGAACAGAACAGGAAAGAAAATGATTTGGCTCCGAAGCACAGGTTCCACAATTATCTCGCAGCTGATAGACACCTTTATCGTATTAGGAATTGCTTTCTGGCTTCCGGGAAAAATGACTACCGAAGTTTACATCAACGCAGCATTGACCGGTTACACCTTTAAACTGATTATTGCTGTGGCATTAACACCCATGATCTACCTCGGACATTACTTAATCGAACTGTACTTACACGATACTAAAACCAATTTACATGCAAGCTAAGATACGATGCGCCTGGTGCGAAAAAGACGATTTATACCGCAAATACCACGATGAAGAATGGGGAGTTCCGGTGTATGACGACCAAAAAATATTTGAATTCCTAACGCTGGAAACGTTTCAGGCAGGCTTAAGCTGGTATACGGTCCTGGCCAAACGAGAAAATTTCCGGAAAGCCTTCGACAATTTCGATTACAGAAAAGTAGCAGCTTATTCCGAAGATAAAATTGAAGATCTGAAACAAGACGCAGGTATTATTCGCAATGGCCTAAAAATAAAAGCGGCTGTCACTAACGCAAAAGCTTTCATGGAAGTGCAGAAGGAATTCGGAAGTTTCTCAAAATACATCTGGAGATTCGTAGACGGCAAGCCTATTCACAACAACCGAAAACTAATGACAGAAGTTCCCGCCACAACGGAAATATCCGATGCATTAAGCAAAGATTTAAAAAAACGAGGGTTCAAATTTGTAGGTTCCACCGTTGTATATGCACACATGCAGGCCACCGGAATGGTGAATGATCATGTTGCGGATTGCTGGACGAGAAAATAATTTTAAGTAAAAACTTACAAATTAAAATTACTAATTTGTACTTTCATTCATAATTTTTAATACATTTGTCTCAACTTTAGGGGTGTCTGCAAAATGCAGGCTGAGATTTTACCCTCTGAACCTGATCCGGTTAATACCAGCGTAGGGAAAAGTAGCGATGACTTCCAGGTGTTCTATACCCTGTTTACAGCCATTCCTAAAGTAGCACTATACTAAATAAAAGGAATGGAATTAAAAATCAACAATCAGCAAAAGCATTTTAGCGGCGATAGCATTTCCGCTCAGGCTTTACTCGACCTCGAATTTCCGAACAAACAGAACGGGATTGCGCTTGCCATAAACAATACCGTCATCCCAAAATCGAATTGGGTCACCACTTTCCTATCCGAATCCGATGAGATTCTCATCATCACTGCCACGCAGGGCGGCTAAAAACACGTATCCATAACTAACCTATATTCCCAATTTATCAAAACCGATGAACAACGAAGAAAAAATATCCAGAAAACCTTTCCCTAATTCGAAGAAGGTATATATCGAAGGGGAAATCCATCCGATAAAAGTTGCCATGCGTGAAATCACATTGCACGACACCAAATTATCAAACGGCGGAATAGAAAAAAACCCTCCAGTAACCATTTACGATACTTCCGGAGCTTATACCGACCCAAATATTGAAATCGATGTCCGAAAAGGATTGCCACGCCTACGCGAACAATGGATCATGGACCGAAATGACGTAGAGGAACTGACTGAAATCTCTTCCGAATATGGCAAACAACGTCTTAATGATGAAAAGTTAAACCATCTGCGTTTCGAATACTTACACAAACCAATGCGTGCCAAAAAAGGAGCTAATGTTACCCAATTGTACTACGCAAAACAAGGCATCATCACGCCGGAAATGGAATACATTTCCATTCGTGAAAACCAACGCATTGAGCAACTGGAGACAGCTCAAAAGGCAATGCAATGCCAGCATGCCGGAAACAGTTTCGGAGCCAACACCCCAAAAAGCAAAATAACTCCGGAGTTTGTTCGTAGTGAAGTAGCTGCCGGACGCGCCATCATTCCGAATAACATCAATCACCCGGAAAGCGAACCTATGATTGTGGGCCGTAACTTCCTGGTAAAAATCAATGCCAATATCGGAAACAGTGCTGTAACATCCAGCATCGAAGAGGAAGTTGAAAAAGCGGTCTGGGCCTGCCGTTGGGGAGCCGACACGATCATGGATTTATCGACGGGAAAAAACATCCACGAAACAAGAGAATGGATCATCCGAAATTCTCCCGTACCGATTGGAACTGTACCGATCTATCAAGCTTTGGAAAAAGTAAAAGGCGTGGCCGAAGATTTGACATGGGAAGTTTTCCGCGATACACTGATCGAACAGGCAGAACAAGGGGTTTCCTATTTCACCATTCATGCTGGGGTTTTATTGCGTTATATTCATTTAACCGCAGATCGCGTTACCGGTATTGTTTCCCGTGGCGGTTCAATTATGGCCAAATGGTGCCTGTTCCATCATAAAGAAAATTTCCTTTACACGCACTTTGAGGAAATCTGCGAAATCATGAAACAATATGACGTAGCTTTTTCCCTTGGTGACGGATTGCGCCCTGGTTCTATAGCTGATGCCAATGATGCCGCACAGTTTGCCGAATTGGAAACTTTAGGCGAACTAACCAAAATCGCATGGAAACACGATGTTCAGGTTTTCATAGAAGGTCCCGGACACGTACCGATGCACATGATTAAAGAAAACATGGACAAGCAATTGGAGCATTGTTCAGAAGCGCCTTTTTATACCTTAGGCCCATTAACTACTGATATTGCGCCGGGTTACGATCATATCACCTCAGCTATTGGAGCGGCAATGATTGGCTGGTATGGCTGTGCGATGCTGTGTTATGTAACTCCGAAAGAGCATCTTGGATTACCTAATAAAAAAGACGTGAAAGACGGCGTGATCACTTATAAAATTGCAGCACATGCCGCCGACTTAGCCAAAGGTCATCCCGGAGCCCAATATCGCGACAATGCCTTAAGCAAAGCCCGTTTCGAATTCCGCTGGGAAGACCAGTTTAATTTAGCTTTAGATCCGGATACAGCAAGAGAGTTTCACGACGAAACGCTTCCGGCCGATGGTGCCAAAGTAGCGCATTTCTGTTCAATGTGCGGACCGAAATTCTGCTCCATGAAGATATCACAGGAAATCCGTGACGTGGCTGAAGCCGAAAAAGGCATGAAAGCCAAATCGGAAGAATTTGTGGAAAGCGGCAAAGAAATTTATTTATAAAAAGAAGAAAGAGTCAAGA
>NZ_CAMLMK010000050.1 GCF_946481155.1 uncultured Flavobacterium sp. | reverse complement strand
TGAAAAAAACGCCGTCGGCTTCTTCCGTGATTACCTGGATTGAGGCCAAATCCCACGGCTTCGCGCCCTGCTCGATCCATGCGTCGGCGTGTCCGGCCGCCACGAACATCGAATCCATCGCCCCGCCCAGGCTCCGCACGGCCCAAAACCGGTCCAACCAGTGAATCAGATCGTCCGCAAAAGGCCAGCGCGTGATGTTCTGCATCGAGTTCTGTAAAATTCTCACTTAATTGTGTAAATCGAAATGTTTTTATATAAAGCTGTCCGGGTAGCCATTTGTCTAAAACCAATTCTACCTTCAATAAGTTCGGGATGGTTTTTAAGATTCCAGGAGAATAATTTGGAACTGTTTTTTCCAACTACTTTAAAATAGAGTTTTGAATTGGTTTTAATCACTGTAATTTTATAGGTTTCATCCGTTTTGAACAATCCGGTTTCAAAATAAGGATTCGGGATTTCGGTAGTAGTGTTAAAATTTTGTCCGGGAACTACAGGATATTGGCGTACTCTGATGTAATCTTTTTTGCTGTTGGTATTGTCGTTTTCAAAAGAAGCATAGCTAATATGCAGGGCTTTCATATTGTTGAAATAGGTTTTCATTGCCGGAATTTCTCTTAGGTGATTCCACTTTGAAATATCCTCAACATAAGGAGCAATGCCGGTACCGGTTGCCTGAAGGTATAAAATGACAGCCCATTTAGTTGCAGCATCTTTTCTGGTAAAATTGAATTCTATTTTTAGATTTCCCTTAAAAGAATCCTTTGTCCAAAGAACTGCATGATCCGAATCGGATGCTGCTTTTGCTCCGGCATTGAAAAGCATTCCGGCTTTGGAATTTTTAACAGTAGCCTGAAGTCCGTCCAGAAACCATTTGGATTGCCAGTTTTTAGTCCCTTTGTCCTGAAATTCTAATTGCCATTCCTTAGATTGATTGAGAACTTCAAATTCTTGATTGTCGGTGTTTTGAGCCTGTGTTGGAACAGAAAGAAAGAGCATTACAATTAGTAGTTGCCTTAAGTTCATTATTAATAACTGTTTATTTTAAAAGATATAGCAATAATTGATAATTCTTTCTGTAGCTTATTTATTGTTTTTGCTAAAAAGGATTCTCAATTCTTAGGAAATTTTCGTTATAGAAAAGTTAGTTGCTTTTTAGGTTTCCAGCTTGTGAGTTGCTAAGTTAAAAAGTTTTTAGAAGAGTGTGTTTTTTAGAAGCTTTATTGTTCGAAGAAGTAGAAAGAAAATGTTTTTGAAAGATAATATTTATATATTTGATTAGTTTAAAAAACGAGGCAAAGTTTTGTTAATTTCTTTGAATGTTGAAGAGGATTGAAGATATTTATTCTAAACCAGTTAGGTAATATTTATGAAAAAATTTGTCTCATATCAGGGGCTGCCAATTAAATCAGGTGGGGCACATACATTAAAAAATAAAAATGGAAAAGAAAATTATGATAAAATTTTAGACTTCTTGAACAGATATGCTTCTAGAATTAATGAAGAGCAAGTAGAATTAACGTTATATAAATCGAAAGAAAAAAAATATTCGATTACACAAATTATGTTTAAAATAATTCTAAAATTTGGAATTCCGAAATATAGAAATGACGGCTATCTAAAATCTTGGAGTTGGTATTTGACTAATAGACAGATAAAAAGAGGATTTGAAATTTTAGAATTCAATAAACAACTATCTGAAAATCCACTTGGACCTATTTCATTAAATTTTAAATGGAATTTTTATTTTAAAGATCCTAAGACACAATTAGAATTATTAAATCAAGACTTAATACCAGAAATAGATTTTAGATTAAAAAATTCTCAAGTGTATTTGAGAATATCTGAAAAATCAACTGTTTCTGTTTGGTTTGCATTTCCTTTTGAGGAAATTCATCAATGTGAAAAGGAATTTATAGAAGATTTAAAATTAAATTTACCATTTAAAATTTCAGATAAACATTGGAGAATTTGGAAATATTCGAAGGAAGGAAATTGGATAGCAAGAAAAATAGAGATATAAAATATTAACAATGTGGACTTAAGGTTTTAATCCGTATTAACATAGATAAGTAAAGGTTTTAAACTTTGCTCCACTAGATGAGATTCCTTCTTTGTTGAAATTTACAAGGTTGAGAGGAAATCTTTGTAAACTAAAGATTTAAAAGATTAATCTGTAGGCAAGACAGGCTTTTATGTGATTTTCGTTTAATTCAGGGAAATCAGTAATAATCTCATCAAACGACATTCCATTTGCTAACCAGTTTAAAACATCAAAAACTGTAATTCTGGTACCAATAATGATAGGCTTACCAAATCGAATCTCTGAATTAATGGTAATATGTTGTTTGTAATCAATCATATTGCGTTCTTTTTTACAAAGTTAATGAAATAATTAATTTATTGGATGGTTTTAGAATTGCTTAACAAATGTCAAAAATAAAGCCACAGATTTAAAAGATTAATCCTTTAAATCTGTGGCTTAAAAAGATGTTTTTATCAAGCTAATGCCAATTCAATAGCGTTAGTAAACAAATCCTCCAATGAAATACCGGCAGCTTTTGCCTGTTGCGGAATCAAACTTTCGGTGGTTAATCCCGGAATGGTGTTCATTTCGAGCATGTGTGGTTCTCCATCGACAATGATAAATTCAGAACGGGAGAATCCTTTCATTTTCAACACTTCATAAGCACGTTTGGCAATAGCACCTACTTTTTGAGTCATTTCGTCAGAAAGTCTTGCCGGAGTGATTTCCTGAGATTTCCCCTGGTATTTGGCTTCGTAATCGAAGAAGTCATTTTCAGAAACAATTTCGGTGATTGGCAATACAATAATTTCTCCTTTGTAATTGATTACACCTACTGAAACTTCGGTTCCGTCAAGGAAACTTTCAATGATAATTTCGTTATCTTCTTTATAAGCGGTTTCGATGGCAGTTGGCAATTCGGTTTCGGTTTTTACTTTCGAAATCCCGAAACTGGAACCGGCTTTATTGGGTTTTACAAAACAAGGCAAACCTACTTTGTTGATAATTTCAGCAGTGTTGATTACATCGCCTTTGTTTAGATAATAAGAAATGGCCGTTTTAATTCCGTATGGTTTTAAAACAGAAAGTAAATCACGTTTGTTGAATGTCAACGCCGATTGGTAATAATCGCAGGAAGTTTGCGGAATGTTTAACAATTCAAAATAAGCCTGCATCAAACCGTCTTCACCCGGAGTTCCGTGGATGGCGTTGAAAACGCAGTCAAAACTGATTTTGTTGCCGTTCACCGTTATTGAAAAGTCGTTTTTGTCAATTGGGAATTCGTTGTCTGCATCATCTACATAAACCCATTTTTCTTTGAAAATATGGATTCGAAATCCGTTGTATTTTGATTGATCTAAAAATTTGTAAACTACGTTACCGCTAATAAGAGAGATTTTGTACTCGCTGGAATAGCCGCCCATGATGATGGCAATGTTTTTCATTTAGTTGCGTTTGTATTTTAAAATCGATTTGTTTTTTAGCCCCGATAGCTATCGGCATAGCTCAAATCCTATAAATAAGTCCGGGACTGAGCTACATTAAACAAAATTATCATTTTTTTTGAAACCAAATAGCTTTATCTTTGTGACCTTTGAAAAAATTAAATTTATGAGTTTACGTAAATACCTTACTAGTCGTGTGTTTTTTACACAGGTTTTTCTTGCTGCTTTAATCATTGCCGTTTTGGGTTATCTTTTTATGCACTGGTTGACTTTTACAACCGATCATGGAAATGAAATTACGGTACCTGATTTGAGAAAACTCACCGAAGAACAGGTGGAAGAGAAGTTAGACGAATTGGATTTGGATTACGTATTGCTTGACAGTGTTGATTACAGAGGCGATTATCCTAAGTACAGTGTCGTTCAGCAGGATCCGGTGCCTGGTGCTAAGGTAAAAGAAGGAAGAAAAGTTTATATTAAGATCAACAGTTCAGGGTTTTCATCGGTTAAGGTTCCTAATCTGATTGAGAAAACCTATCGTGAGGCTTTGCCAACATTGAGAGCATTAGGACTTGAGGAAGGTACAATTACCTATATTCCTAATCTTGGAAAAGACATGGTTTTAGAAATGCGCTACAAAGGAAGAAATATAAAACCCGGAGACAGAGTATTGAAATCTTCTAAAATCGATTTGGTTTTAGGTGATGGAAAAGCCAGTTATGAAGAAGAAATTACTAGTGAAACAGATAGTACTGTAGTTGCTGAACCAACAGAAGAATTGCCAAATGAACAATAATATCGAGCCGATTGATTTAGAAGACGAGGAATTATTTGAGCATTATAAATTTGAAGTTCCTAAAGGGCAGGCATTATTGCGTATTGACAAATATTTGATGGGGTTAATACCAAATGCTACCCGAAATAAAATACAAAATGCCGCTACCGAAGGCAATATTTTTGTAAACGATGCTAAGGTAAAATCCAATTATAAAGTAAAACCCTTTGATGTGGTGACTATTATGTTATCGCATCCGCCGTTTGAAAACCATGTGCTTCCGGAGAATATTCCGTTAAATATTGTCTATGAAGATGACGCTTTGTTATTGGTTAACAAAGAACCGGGATTAGTGGTGCATCCGGGACATGGAAATTATACCGGAACATTGGTAAATGCTCTGGCTTTTCATTTTGAGAATTTGCCAATGAACAGCAGTGAGCGTCCGGGATTAGTGCACCGAATTGATAAGGATACTTCAGGTTTATTAGTCATTGCCAAAACGGAAGCCGCTATGACACATCTGGCCAAACAATTTGAAGCTAAAACTACCGAAAGGGAATATGTGGCACTGGTTTGGGGAAATGTGGCTGATGATAGCGGAACCATCGAAGGAAATTTGGCGCGTCACTTAAAAGACCGTATGCAAATGGCTGTTTTTGCTGATCCTGAAATAGGCAAACCTGCTATTACGCATTATAAGGTTTTAGAGCGTTTTGGTTATGTAACTTTGGTTTCCTGCATTCTGGAAACTGGAAGAACGCACCAAATTAGAGCACACATGAAACACATAGGACATCCTTTGTTTAATGATGAACGTTATGGTGGTCATTTGATTTTAAAAGGAACTACGTTTACCAAATACAAACAGTTTATAGAAAATTGTTTCAAAGCCTTGCCAAGACAGGCTTTGCACGCTAAAACATTAGGTTTTGTTCATCCAAATACCGGAGAAATGATGCGTTTTGATACCGAACTTCCGGATGATTTTAAGGATTGTATCGAGAAATGGCGCAATTATTCTAAATCGCACCTTATTGAAGAAAACGAATAAAATTGCTAAAAAAATAAAAAAATGCCGTCTTGTTACAAAGACGGCATTTTTTGTTATTCTATATACATTTGATTTTGTCCTTTTAAATTCTTAGAATCATTGATGTATTTGAAATCGTCGCTTGGTTTTTCTGTTGGTACCAATCGGGCTGTTCCCGTGATTTTTCCTATAGCGGTACTTAACAAAGGTTCGCTGGGATCTCCAAGTACTCCAAGGGTTTTTATCCTTTCGGTTAATTTGTAATCCGGAATTAAACCATCTAAATAATCACCAAAACCTACTGAGTTTACCGATTGTGCCACGATTAATTGCATGGCATAACGATGCGAGCTATTGGCATTGCTTTTAGTCAAATTAGGAGAATCGTAAAGTGTAACCGAAGCCACATTTTTCCCATAAGTTGCATCGCCAATTTGTACTACATTAATGTAAGGATCGAGTCCGTTGATAATGAGTTCACTTGCCGAAGCTGTATTTTTGGTTGTTAAAACATAAAGTTTAGTAAGATTCAGGCTGTTGATGCTGGTTCCGTTGATAGTGCTTGTAAAAGTGTATTTTCTGTTGAGGTATGATTTTTTCTGATTATAAGCTAATTCACTAAAAATTTGTCCTCTGAATTGTCCTGTGATCATACTGGCTAATCTTGCCGAGCTGAGTACAGAACCACCGCCATTGTATCTTAAGTCCAGAACTAAATCGGTAATTCCTTCCGATTTGAAGTAGCCAAAAACCTCACTCAATTTTGAATCATAACTTGGAAAAAAACCATTATACATCAGATAACCTATTTTATGATTGCCGTTTGTAATGACTTTTTTTATGAGAATTGGGTTTTCGGCAAGGACGGTTTTTGTTAAAGCCAGTGATTTTCCATTAGGAGTAATCACTGGATTGTTATTGCTGTCATAGGTAAGTTCGGCAAAATGTAAAGTGTAATTTTCATTGGAACTGGAAAGTAAACTGCGGTAGTTTGCCAGATTTAGGCTAACTCCGTTTACGGCATAAAATATTTCGCCTCGCTGAATGTCTTTTGCGGCAGCATCAGAATTTGGAATAATATAACGAACATACCCAATAATCTGGTCGCTGTCTTTAATAGAACTTAAGCCAAATTCTACACCATTGCTTTTTGAGGTTCCTCCCAGTTGTTGTTCCAGTGTAAGGTAATCACTGACTATCCAGCTAAATTGATCCACAACTTCGGCCGAATTATCATTTGGAACAGGAGGTTTGTAGAGCAAATTATTAAATAGTGTTTCGGGTGTGGCGTAGCTTTTCAAAAAGAATTCGTATTCTGCATTTGATGAAAATCGATTGTTGGCTAAATCAGGTACTTCGGCCTGCCACAAATACATTTGGTTCATTCCTCTCCAAATAAATTTAGGGATGTCAAGGTCAGTAGGTTTTGTAATTACATCGTCCTGATCCTGACAGCTTTGTAATGATAAAAGAGGAATTAAAAACAGCAATACATATTTGAATTGGCTTTTCATAATGGTTAACTATTAGGGCTATTAGTGTAAAAGTACTATCTTTAATTTTATTATTCGTTTTTTTAGAATCGATACGCTGGTTTTTTTATCTAAAATTACGTTTTCTATGGTTATGACAGCTGTTAGAAGAGGTGTTTTTTTTTTGGCATAGAAATGGTAAGTATAGTTGTAAATAAGAACATAATTTTAATATAAAGATATGACAATGAAAAAAGTACTGATTACATTAGTAGTTGCCTTTGCTTCAAATTTATTTTACGGACAAACTGTTTTTGATCAGTTTGACGGACAGGAAGAAATTGTTTCGGTAGTAGTAAACAAAAAAATGTTTGAATTGATGAGTAAGGTAAAAGTAGATCCTTCGGACAAGGAAACACAGCAATATTTGAAATTAATTCAGAATTTAGAAAATTTAAAGGTTTTTTCGACAACAAATACTAAGGCAGCCCGGGAAATGAAAACGGTTGCTGATAGTTATATAAAAGCAGCTTTTTTAGAAGAGTTGAAAAAAGTAAATGAACATGGAAAACAAATTACAATTGATGTAAAACGCTCCGGAGGCAACAACCAGCTCAGTGAGTTTTTAATGTTTATTGAAGACGATGCCAACGGTATTAATAGGGCGGTTTTAATGTCGTTAACCGGTGTTTTTAATTTGAGTGATATTGCTATTTTAACTGATAAAATGCAAATTCCGGGTGGAACGGAACTTAAAAAATTAACCCAAAAATAGATTTTACAGAAAAAGAAAAAAGCTGTTTCGAGAAATTGAAACAGCTTTTTTTAGTTATGCCGGAAAATTTCCGGCTGTTTAATAATTTGTATTATTTACAAAACATCTTTAGGTTTTTAGCAGCACTCTGGCTTCCCAGTTGTTGGGCCTTGGCAAAATCGGCGCAGGCACTTTTTTTGTCTTCCAGATGAATGTATGTAAGACCTCTTAAATTATAAGTAATATAATCTCCCGAATTAAATTTGATGGCTGTATTACAGTCATTCAAAGCCGCTTTGTAGTCTTTCAGTTTGTAATAAATATTAGCTCTGGTGGTATAAGCATAGGTGTTGTCGTCGTGCATTTCTATTGTTTTATTCACGTCAGTCAATGCTCCCTGAAGATCATTGATTTTTATTTTTTCCATGCCCCGGTTTAAATAAGCAACAACAAAATCGGGTTTCATTTTTATGGCTTTGTTGTAATCGGCTATTGCGCCTTGGGTATTTCCGGCATCCGATTTTTTCATTGCCTGATCAAAATAGTTTTCGGCAGTTTGACTCCAGCCTAAAGTTGACAGAGCAAGAAAAGAAAATAAAAGTAGTTTTTTCATGAGCAGGTATTTTTTAATTTATTGGGTCGGTTAAAAATAAGCATTTGAAAGTTGTTTTTGATGCAAACAAATGAATTTATTACAATAAATTTTAAAGGACATTTTTGGCTTGTTTTTTGATATTAATTGGAATTGTGTTTTTAACACATAATAATATAAAACAAAAAAAAATTATAAATGAAAGCAAAAAAGATTAAAGTCGCACTGCTCATTGGATTGATGACTTTGGGTACTCTGGCAAATGCACAATCAGTAAAGGCTTCTGATGAAGAAGTTAAAAAGGCAAAAGAATGGATCAGCACATTAGAGTTGAAGGATAACGCAAAAGAAGACCGATTAGTCCAAGTGGTTGCAACGCACCTTTCATTAATAAAAGATTGGCACAATAGCCATCCTGCTACTACAGTTCCGGCTGGAATCAATCCTTTAGACGGGAAGCCGCTTTCGGAATTGCATCGACAAATTATTGCCGATTCAGCAATGCCTTCCAGTATTCATCAGGATTTAATGTCAGGCTTAAGAAAAGATTTGAGCGAAGAGCAAGTAGCATTGGTTTTGGATAAATACACTATCGGAAAAGTTGCTTTTACGATGAAGGGTTATCAGGCGATTGTCCCTCAAATGACGGCTGCTGAGACTGCTGAAATTCAGAAATTATTAGAAAAAGCACGTGAACAGGCCGTTGATTATAAAAGTATGAAGGAGATATCGGCAATTTTTGAAATTTATAAAACACAAGCCGAGCAATATTTGAACAATAATGGTCGTAACTGGCGTCAGATGTACGCAGATTATACCAAAAAAATTAAGGCTGAGAAAGCAGCTAAAAAACAGTAATAAAAAAAGGTCTTTAACGCAAATAAGCATTAAGACCTTTTTTTATGAAATCAATTAATAAGATTAGTTCACAACGAGTTGGTAAGTTGCCATTTTCCATATTTCGTCGTATTTTTTTCCGTGGTGTTCTCCGGATTTCTTCTCTGTTTGAGAAAACTCAATCATATAATTTCCTGACCAAATCGGAGTAAACGAAATTTCTCCGTTTTCGTTTGTCCATAATTCTTTTTCCCAGCCATTTGGCGCAATAACTTTTACTTTTTGTGATTTTGCAATAGCATTGTTATAGATAGCAATAGCGGTAATCTTTTGGTTTTTGCGTATATCAGTTGTGTTTTCGGTAAAAACAGCTATTTTGTTGCTGTTGTTAGTGCTTAAGTTTCCGTTGAGTTTGTTTCCTACCACAATGTTAGCGCTGGAATTGTAATCCAGTACCATAGTACCATAAATGTCTTTTACGGTATGCTGCATAACTACGGTATAAACCCCTTCTTCATCAGGAGTAAAGAATGCCTGGTATTTGTTCTCCAGTGCGGTCGATTTTAATTTGATTTCTTTTTTCGTCGGGCTGATTACCAGTAGTGTGAAATCTTTTAAATCCGAAAACCATTTATCAGATTTTGTGATGTCATTTTCTGAAAATTCACCAAAATACACTGAAATTTCCTGAGGTTTTCCTTTACTACCGGTAGCTTTAGTTTCAATCCAAAGTGCATGAGCAAATGCAGCAGGTGCTGAAACAAATAGCAAAAAAGCAATTATTGTTGTTTGGAATAGGTTTGTTTTCATATTTGATAAATTTATTTGTTAACGGTTTAAGTTGTTGCTTTTTACAGATTTTGGCTGGAAAATTTGTAGTTAATAACGATTTTCAAAATCGTCTAAAATCGATGCAAATATAAAATTATTTATTATTAATTTAGATTAAATATAAATAAAAAAATAAGATTTTTGGAGGATAGTAAGCAGTAGTTTAGTAAGCTCTGTTGAATACATGCTTTTTTAGTGTTGATAAAAGTTCTTTAGATATCCTTATCGTGGTTTCTCTTTGTCAATCTATTTTAGGATGATTCAGTTTCCTTTCGGATACTATTTTTGAGTTTCGAAAATATTTTTAAAGAACAAATAGTCCTATCTTTTAGTAAATCCTTTTCTTGTCATTTCACCCCAGCCTTTGGTACCCATCATTTTTTCTTTGTAACCAATTAAAGCAGCATATACTGTTAGAGGATGAAAATACAAGGGTTCTATAAAAGCAGCCAACAACAGTTTTAAAAAATCGGCTTGTTTTGGATACTTGTGGTAGGTATGTTCTTCACTGTAAAGAGCCATAACTGAAAATAATATAGCAAAAAAGTAAACAAATAGAAGTAGTAAAAAGAAAAAATACCAGTTCAATAAACCAAATGCAATAAGCAAAATTGTTATTATAAGGCCTATAAACTCTATTGCAGGAGCCAGGAATTCAAAAAATGTCCAGTAAGGTACACTGAGCATTCCCAGTAGCTTGTATCTAGGATTCAGGAACATTTTTTTATGAATGTTAAGGGTTTCTATGGTTCCTCGCATCCAGCGGCTGCGCTGTTTTTTGAATATTTTAGAGTCTTCAGGAGCTTCTGTCCAGCAAAGAGGATCCGGTATATAACTAACTGCATAGGGTATCTTGTTTTCAAGCATATAACGACGCATGCGTACTACCAGTTCCATGTCTTCACCCACGGTTTTTGTACTATAACCGCCGGTAAGCAAAGCTATTTCTTTATCAAATGCGCCAAATGCACCACTGATAAGCAATAATCCATCGAGTCTTCCCCAGGCCATTCTTCCCAAAAGAAATGCTCTAAGGTATTCTAAAACCTGTATTCTTGGCAGCATCACATTCGGAATATTTACTTCGACTAAGCGTCCGTTTTTGATGATACACTGGTTTGCAATCCTTACTACACCACCGGTAGCAATAACGCGCTTACCGTAAGATTCAAGAAATGGTTTTGCCAGTTTAAGCAATGAATCTTTATCAAGGATACAATCTACATCAATACATACTACATACTGATTTTGTGCAATGTTAAGTCCTACATTCAAAGCATCGGCTTTACCGCCGTTTTCTTTGTCAACCACTATCAGTTTTTTATAAGCAGCGTTTCTGGAAGTGTAAATTCCTTTAACTTTTTTCGTTTCAATTTTTGAATGAATATCAAGTTCCGTCAGAACAAGGTCATAGGTCTTAATGAGGATATCCATCGAATTGTCCTTACTGCCATCATTCACCACAATTACCTGATAATTATTGTAGTTTAAGGAAAGTAATGATTTTACATTTTCTTCAATGGTGAAACCTTCGTTGTAGGCTGGAGCAATTAGTGAAAGGCTTGGCGCAAATTCACTTGTAAGTAGCACTTCGTAGTCTACAAAACTATTTTTTTTCAGATATTCTTTTAGTTCTTTTGTAGAAAGATAGGCTAATATAAGATAAGAAGACATAATGAGTATTGCATACCCAAGTATCAGGATTAGATAGATCTCAAAAAATGCGCTTATTTCACTATTAAAAAAAGTCATTTGCTGCTATTGTTATATTGTTAATGCCTGCAATACGTTTTGTGCTTCATTCTGTATTAGTGTGTCTGGAGTTCTGGCAACTAATTTTTCTACATGAGGGATTTTTTGAGAAAGTTTAAGCTCTTTAATAAGCTTTAATCCAAGTGTTACAACAGTGGTGTTTTGTGATTCTAATAAGAGTTCTACACCTCTAATATCACCTATATCGTGTTTTTTAAAAGCGTTTATAATATTTACCTGAGTCCAATCGTCAATAGGGTAAGGATGCGCTGTAAGGTGTACTATTCCTTTTGTACCTGCAAGTTTGATGCAGGCATTTATTGCTGTGATTTTTAAAGTTTTATTTTTGGCTTTAGCCACTTCTACTATACTGTCAAAAGCCTCATTTATATTCAATTCCGCAAGTTCGGTAATTCCTTTACACTTTAGTTCCCATTTTGCGCTTTTGAGCTTTTTAAATGAATCATTTATTAATCCGGACTCTTTATAAAATTGTTCCAGCTTTTGGGCATAAATACCTTCGTAGTTTGTATGGAGATTTATAATGGATTCGGTTAAAATTGATCTGAAGAAAGTAGTATTAGAAAGCTTACTATAATTTTTGTCTTCCTTAATGGCAGAAAAAGGAGTATCCTGAAAAACTACCGAAAACATTAATTTATCAATAAGTATATTGTATTCGATTCGGAGTTTTTCTTTTCTAATATTATTGCTTCGACTCCTGATAATCAATAGATACAGTATCAATGATGCCCCTATAAACAGGCTAATTGACAGGATTAGGAATGACTCAATCCATGCGTCACTATTCTTATAAAGTTCCGCTATTTTTATCATATCAGAAATGTCATTAAACACGTATGTTTAGTAACTTATTGATTCTTACTAAAAGTACAGCCGGACTCACCGGTTTAGCAATAAATTCGTTTGCACCTATGTCAAAAGAATCCAATTCGGTCTGCTCAATACCCGATGAAGTAAATATAATTATTGGAATATCTGAGCCAATGCTCTGTCTTACATATTGCGTAATTTCCATTCCGCTGATGCCGGGTATATTTATATCTGTCAAAATCAGATCATACTCATTTGTACGTATAGCATCGAGGGCATCCTTACCATCAGAAAACTGGTCAACAGTAAATCCTTTGGACTCCAGGAAAAAAGATAATGATTTGCGTAGGATTTCATTATCTTCAGATAAGATTATTTTCATTGTTTTAAATATTTGTTTTGGGACAAACTTAATTTTACAAAATCTAAAATTTATACAAAGCTATTGCATATTTCTCTTTTATCATAGTTCCTTTAAAATTTTAATTACATCAGCAATTCCGTACTGTAAAACAGTAATTTTATTTGAAGTTTCAGTAAACTGTCCGGATTTAGCTTCTTGCTCAATAACTGACAAACAATGACTAAGATCATCCAGCATGAACAAATCTATACTGGATTTCATATTATGTGACAACTTTTTCACTTTGTCATGGTCAATATTCTGGATTGCTTCTTCGAGTTGTATTGCTTCATTCGGGATTTTTTCGATAAAAAGAGCAATCATTTCCTGCTTAAAGTTTGGATTTCCACATGATAGATCATCTAAATAAGATAAATCAATCTTTCGTTTTGGTTGCGCCTTATTATCTTTGTTTATTACAGTTTTTATAGTCTCTAAAAGTAATTGCTGCTTAAAAGGTTTTGGCACATAAGCATCCATACCAATTTTGAAACAACGTTCCTGTTCACCTACCAGAGAATGAGCAGTCATGGCAATAATAGGAATGTTGGAATTCATTTCATTCCTAATGTATTCGGTGGTTTGATAACCATCTTTAAAAGGCATCTGCAAATCCATTAACACCAAATCATATTCGTTTTGTAATAATAAATCGATTCCTTTTTCACCATTTTCAGCAATGTCTAACTCAAATCCGAAATTAAGGATGACACTTTTTGCCAGTTTCTGGTTTATGATATTGTCTTCGCAAAGAAGAATTTTAAGTTTACCAAGATCGTCGTCTGCAATTGATTCCGTTTCTGATTCAACAGGGTTTGCTTTTTTGTAATTTATTTGAAAGAAAAATTCTGAACCCCGATTCTCTTTACTTTTTACGTGAATTTGGGAATTCTGCATTTCAATTAGCTGTTTTACGATGTTTAGTCCCAGTCCGGTACCTCCAAATCTTCGCGTAGTACTTTCTTCAGCTTGTGTAAAACGGTCAAAAATAGTTTTAAGTTTATCCTCAGGAATGCCTATTCCGGTATCTTTAACAGAGAATCGAAGCGAATAATAATCGGCAGTTTCATCTATTTTTTTGACAGAAATAGTTACTTCACCTTCTTCAGTAAATTTTAAGGCGTTTCCAGTAAGGTTAACCAGTATTTGGTTCAGTCTTCCGTGATCGCCAATAACCATTTCAGGCATATCGGCATCCAGAAACAGGTTGAATTCAACAGCTGGCGAGGCTTTTACTTTTAGTAAATCATAAACATGTTTTAATGTCTTTTTTAGATTGAATGGTTGTGCTTCAATAGCCAGATTGCCGGATTCAATTTTAGAAAGATCCAGAATGTCATTAATTATTAAAAGCAGATTTTCTCCGGCAATTTGTACACTGTCAATGTAATCACGCTGAAGCTTATCCAGTTTTGTTTGGGCCAGAAGATCAGTAAATCCAATTACAGCATTTAAAGGTGTTCTGATTTCGTGACTCATATTTGCCAAAAAACTATCTTTTGCGAGTACGGCAAGTTCTGCAATTTTTTTCTGAGTGTCCAGTTCAATATTTTTTGTTCTAAGTTCCAATTGGTTTATTACATGCTTCGCAATAATCGAAAGAGCATTTCGTTGGTTATCATTCAGCTCTTTGGTAGTATGGTCAATAGCACATATAGTTCCTATATTATAACCGTCAGGTGTTGTAAGTGGAATACCGGCGTAAAACCTGATTTTAAAACCGTCAACAACATTAGGATCATTTCTAAATTGTTCATTTAAAAAGGTATCGGGTATTTCAACCAGTTTTGTATCCATAATAGTATACTGGCAAAAACTAATTTCCCGGGGTACTTCTGAAACTCCAATTCCAATTTCCGATTTAAACCATTGTCTGTTTTCATCAATGAATGATATATGTGCAATAGGTACACCACATATATAGGAAACAAGTTTTGTTGCATCATCAAATGCGTGCTCAGGTAGTGTGTCAAGAATGTTATAGCGTTTTAATGCTGCTAGACGTTCTGGCTCGTTATGGGGTACAGGTTTTTCTTTATTATTCATGTTATTAGTAGGTAAAGTGCATAAATATAAAAAAATGAAATAAAACTTTAGAAAAAATAAACTCACATGAATCTTGAAATATCTAAAAAATCAATAAAATGTTATTTATGAGTGTTTAAGGAGGATTGACTAGGTCTATTTTTATGATAAAAAACTTTTACAAGTCTGTTTAATGTGTAAATAGTAAAAAAAGCCATAAAAAAAATCCCAATTCATAGTGAAATGGGATTTTTTGTGACCCCTACGATACAATTTTCAAACCATTTTATGCAGGATTTGAAGAAATTGGCCTGTTTTTTAAGTTTACTTGTAAGATAAATATTTTTAATTTTTGTAAAAGCGGTTTATATGTATAGTAAAGGTTAAATGTTCGAAAAGTTGTCCACCTTTATTTACTTTAAATTTTGATTTTTTGAAGCCCTTTTGGGTACTGATACAGACAGGGCTTTTTTTAGCAACAATCTATTTATAAATTAATGTTGTGCAGATTTTTTATTTCAGACATTACAAAAGTGCTCTGCGTACTGCCGATACTTTCGACGGAACCTAATTTATTAAAGACGAAATTCTGATAATGTTTCATATCCTTAGCGAAAACCTTAAGGATAAAATCATAATCTCCAGAAATATTATAACATTCCACCACTTCATCAATTTTCATAATATCCTCGACAAAGCTGTTGCCGATGTTGCGATCATGTTGTTTGAGCTTTATATTGCAAAAAACAATAAATCCATGTCCAAATTTCTCATGGTCAATTAAGGCGATGTATTTTTTGATGTACCCATTATTTTCGAGCCTTTTTACACGCTGCAGCACAGGAGTTGGAGACAGATTTACCTGCGCGGCCAGTTCCTTGATGGTAAAACTTGAATTGTTTCCCAGTATTTTCAGCAAAAGCAGATCGGTAGTATCGAGTTCTTCCATAGAATAAAAATCTTCTTAAGTTTCAAAAATACATTTAAAAAAATAAATAACACCTGTTTTGTGTTTTAAAACAGCTGAATTCTCTTAAGTAAGAATGTCTGATAGTTTTTTTAGTTGTATAACATAACTTCGCATAGCGAATTGAGCTGATTGATATTTCAATATGAAGTCCGCTTGTAGAATGCTTTTTTAGTGTACTGGTTTGGTTTACTTGTCTATATTGTATGGATTTTATTCATTCCAAAGCGGATAATCAGTATAACCATGTTTACCGCCCCCAAACATTGTTGTCCTGTCTGGTTTATTAAGCGTGGCACTTTTTTCAAACCGTTCAGGCAGGTCAGGGTTTGCGATGTATAACGTGCCAAAGGAAATAAGCTTTGCTATACCTTTTTCAAGTTCTTCTTCGGCAGAAGTCTTGTCATACCCTGAATTAGCAATAAGTGTTTGGCGTATCTTACTGCCAAAGAATTCAATCTCGTTTTCAGCGGCATAATGTTCAGGCGAAGGGAAATTGGAACTTCGTCTCATGAGTTCAACATGGGCAAAGTCCAGTTTGTTCAGTTCTTCAATCAGGTAGGTATAGGTGCCGGCAGGGTCATCCAATACCATATCACCATAGGGATGGTAAGGGGATATTTTAATACCCACCTTTTCACTACCCACGGCACTGATTAATTCCTGCATCACTTCCAGTACAAAGCGGACTTTGTTAGGTATGCTGCCGCCATAACCATCTGTCCTTTGGTTGGCACTTTCTGCTAAAAACTGGTTGGGCAGATATCCATTGGCAGCATGAAGCTGAACCCCGTCAAAACCTGCGGCTATGGCATTTTTTGCGGCCTGGCCATAGTCCTTTATAGTCTGCTTGATTTCTTGGATTGTCATTTCCTGAGGTATTTCGTAATCCTTCTTACCTTGGGAGGTA
This sequence comes from uncultured Flavobacterium sp., assembly GCF_946481155.1. The sequence goes on along the minus strand of NZ_CAMLMK010000050.1, from coordinate 4,261 downwards.
AAATGCTGCATTCCCCTTACAGGCAGGGGTGATGGCGCTAAAGGGAGCCTGCCGTTTCTGTCTACAGAATGTCCCATGCGGCCGGTGTGCCAAAGCTGAGCTATAATAACTCCGCCCTTATCGTGTACCGCCGCTGTAACTTTCTTCCATGCATCTATTTGTTGATTGGTAAAAATACCAGGAGTGAGCGGACTGCCGGTAGCTTCTTCACTGATTCTTATGGATTCGGTTAACAGCATACCTGCACTTGCCCTTTGGGTGTAGTACTCTACTGTTAAATCACCCACTAAGCCATTTATGTCTGTACGGCCCCTGGTCATCGCAGCCATTACCATTCTGTTTTTTAGGCTGACACCGCCTAACTGTGTTTTTTTTAAAAGTTTCATACCACTTTTTTAAAATTGTTATTGTTGATCAAAGACAAGCAGCTAAAAACCTTCATCTATGCCATCTGCGGGAGATCTTTTTTGCTAAGTTAATTATGTAAGATGTTTCTGTGAATATTATGCTTTTTTCCGTTGAGCCATACGCTGAGCGATGACGCTGGAGGCAATTAATTGAAAGGCATGGTAAAGCATAAGCGGCAACAATACGATACCGGTGATGGTGCTATGCTGAAAGAGCACTTTTGACATGACTGTGCCATGTACTAATGACTTTTTAGATCCACAAAATAAGACCGTAATACGATCTTCAACTGAAAAGCCAAACAAGCGGCTGAGTAGTCCTACACAAAGGAATACAGCAAAAAATAAACCCACCATCCCCGCAGCTAGTCCGGCAAGTTCAAGAGCGGTGAAGCCTTCAAAAAGATGCTGGGAGAATGACTTGCAAAAAGACGTGTAAATGATCGTTAGGATAACTCCCTGATCGAAATATTTGAGCTGTTTCTTATATTTTTCGGCAATGGCGCCAAAACGGGAGTTGAGACTGATGCCGATGATGACAGGCAATAAGACTTGAAGAATCAGCTTTATGAAGATATCAGTGGTGTCAAAATCGCCTGTTGCAGAAGCGATGAACAGTCCAACCCAAATCGGTGTAACCACTACGCCTATCAAACTTGAGATGCTCGCATTGAAAATGGCTGCGGGAATGTTGCCCCTGGAGATAGAAACCATGACCACAGAAGAGGAAACTGTGGACGGTAAAGCCGCCAGAAAAAATACACCCAGCCAAAGTAATTCGAAGCCGTTGTTGACAAACAAGGGGCGAAATGCCAAAACGATGAGTGGAAAAAACAAAAAGGTTGTCAGCTGGACGACAATGTGCATTTTCCAGTTTGTAAGCCCGGTTTTTAGTTTTTCTACACTCAGTCGCAAACCATAAAACAAAAAAATAAACGACACGCCTATATTGGCAATCTCTTCCAGCGAAACAGGTTCTTTGACCATGCCCGGCTGAGGCAAAAAATGAGCCAGCAGGATCATGGTGCCTATCATTAGCAGGAAACCGTCGAAACCTGCTTTGCTTAATACTTGTAATAACTTTTTCAATATGATATTTAATATGTCAATTAAGAATTTTTTAAAGCCAATCTGGCCTATAAAGGAGTTTTCGTAAAACTGTAATTCAGGAAACGCATTGTAGATTGAGACTACATCCCAAATTCTCTGCGTATGATTTCTGCTCCTGCACTTAAGGCATTTAACTTGCCTCTTGCCACGTCTCGGGACAAAGGAGCCATACCGCAGTTTGTTGAAGGATAAAGGTTTTCGATATCTACAAACTCAAGAGTTCTACGCAGGGTATCTGCTACTTCTTCCGGTGTTTCGATAGTGTTGGTTGCCACATCAATTGCACCGACCATTACTTTTTTGCCGCGAACCAGTTCGATTAAATTAAAAGGCACACGCGAGTTATGGCATTCCAATGAGACAATATCAATATTGGATTTTTGAATTTTAGGGAAAATTTCCTCGTACTGGCGCCACTCTGAACCCAATGTCTTTTTCCAGTCATTATTAGCTTGTATGCCATAACCGTAACAGATATGTACCGCAGTTTGGCATTTTAAACCTTCAATGGCACGTTCCAATGCTACCATTCCCCAATCGTTTACTTCATCAAAGAACACATTAAATGCCGGTTCATCAAACTGGATAATATCTACCCCGGCATCTTGCAGTTCTCTTGCTTCTTCATTAAGCAATTTCGCAAATTCCCATGCCAGTTTTTCACGGCTTTTGTAATGGTCATCATACAAAGTATCTACCATTGTCATCGGTCCCGGCAGTGCCCATTTTATAGGTTGATCTGTCAGCGTGCGTAAAAATTTGACATCTTCGACAAAAACTGCTTTTTGGCGTGCAACCTCGCCTACAACGACAGGAACACTTGCATCATAACGGTCACGGATTTTTACGATTTTACGATTTTCAAAATCTACACCGCTTAAATGCTCGATAAAAGTGGTTACGAAATGCTGGCGTGTCTGTTCGCCATCACTAATTATATCCACGCCTGCCAACTGCTGTTCATGCAGAGAAATGCGCAAAGCATCCTGTTTTCCTTCAATTAACTGATCTCCTTCTAATTTCCAGGGCGACCAGAGTTTTTCGGGCGGTGCAAGCCAGGCAGGTTTAGGTAAACTTCCCACAATTGAAGTCGGTACTAATTTTTTCATAATAAAATATTTTTAATGTGCTGTAATTAATTAAAGATCAAAATTGGCAGACCACTGCTCTAAGGCATTTTTGTAAGGCTTAATGAAATACTCTTCTGCATATTTACCCTGTTCGACAGCCAGTCGGCTGCGCTCTTCGCGGTCATAATCAACGCGGGTCAGTGAATAATCTTCGTGTTTAAGGCTAGGTTGATAGATTTTCCCGGCCGCTGAATTTGAATTGTAAATTTCAGGGCGATAAATCTTCTGGAAAGTCTCCATCGTGCTGATTGAGCTGATTAGTCCAAGATCAGTATAATCAGCAAGCAGATCTCCGGAATGATAAAAAGCCATCGGTGCAACACTGTTCGGGGGCATGAAAAAACGAACTTTTAAACCCATTTTAGAGAAATATTCATCAGTGATAGAGTACTGATCCTGCAGATACTCGAAACCCAGAACGGGATGCTGATACTCAGTACGAGTATAAGTTTTGTTGCTTGATAGACTTAGACAAATTATCGGTGACATCTTAAAGTACTCTTTATAAGTGGCTGAATTCACAAAGCACTTATACAGTTTTCCGTGCAAGTCACCAAAATTTTCAGGAATACAAAAATCAGGTTTATTTTTATTGTACTCGGTCAATAAAATACTGAAATCATAATCACGGACATAAGAAGAAAAATTATTTCCAGCGATACCTTCGATACGCTGGTTAGTTTTACGGTCAAAAATATTCGTTTTTAAAACTTCAATCAACGGCAGATTGTTAATACCATTCTTATCATCAATAGTCATCGTTACTGTGATGATTTCAAGTTCTACAAGATAACGATCAGCTTTAGGATTATCCAAATGAGCCAATGCATTGAATCGATTGTTAATCATATTTAAGGCATTACGTAAGTTTTGCTGACGATTATTTCCTCTAGCCAAGTTTGCAAAATTGGTCGTCAGACGTGTTTGACTTGAGGGGTGATAGTTTTCATCTAGACAAGTACTATCGAGCTTGAATGCAAAATCAGACTTGATTGTATTTTTGGTGTTTTTCATATCTTTCTTTTCGTTTATTCTTGAATCTCCTAATATGATCGCTTCCATTTAATTAGGTATAGTTATTTATACTGCAAATTTTTAAATAAAAGATTTATAAGTCAAATTTTGATTTATAATAAGCTAATTAATCTATTGTGGAATTATTTTGTAGATAATTAGTGTTTTTTGTGGTATAATAATGAAGGAAAACAGATAAATTATCTTTAGAAAACTTTGTTATGATTGATTGAAGCTGACTGCAGCGCCTCAAAAAGATGCTAGATTAACTATTAGAAATAGTAAATATGATATATTTATGTCCTGTACTTGTTTGCTAAAGAATTAAATACTTAAAAATGAGCTTTGTCGCATCTATTTGTAACTAATTATTTTTAGAGATTCAAAAAATACTAAATGAATACCAAAGGGCATTGTTATCCCAAAGTTATTATCCTTTAGGTAGTCTATTTAAATTATGATTTACATTGAGTTGTAGCGATGTTGAGAAAATAATGAAGATCAGAGGGAGTATTGTGGATCTTTCCCCTATTCAGCGATAGTTTTATAAGTTTACATCTTTCATTGGGTCGGAGATGAAAAGTGAAAAAGCATTGTGAG
>NZ_CAMLMK010000049.1 GCF_946481155.1 uncultured Flavobacterium sp. | reverse complement strand
TCAAGTCTTGTCATTGCAGTGGATGAGAATATGGCTAATTACGATGCATCAACGGATGACTTCTATAATTTTGCCGCCACTAACAGAAGTATTTTTTACAGAAGTGATTCAACAAATCCTGATCCTAATGCTCCCCCTACGGGAACAAGAGCTTCGTTCGTTCCAAACGTAATACTTCAGGGTATTTCAGTTGTAACCCCTCCAAACTGCACAACATTATCATCTCCGGCTAACGGTGCTGTAAATGTTATGAGTGGTGTAATTACCTGGACAGGAGCTACAGGATCGCCAACAGGTTATAAATTAACCGTAGGAACAACTCCTGGGGGAACAGATGTTCTAAATATGCTGGATGTTGGAAACGTATCTACTTATAACTTAGGAACACTGCTTGCAGGAACAACTTATTATGTTAAAGTTACTCCGTATAATGGGAATGGTGATGCTGTCGGATGTACAGAAACCAGTTTTACAACTTGCGGGACTATAACAGCGCCGGCAACAGAGAACTTTACAACATATGTTCCTGGTTGTTGGCAGGAAGCTGATAATGGAGATTTAACTGCAGGACCTGCAACTTTCGGAGCAAGTTCGTGGATTGCAGACGGTTTCGGAAATGTTGGAGCAACCGGTGCAGCCAAATATAATGTATTCACTACAGGAGCAAACGACTGGTTAATTTCTACACAGTATACAATTCCGGCAACAGGTTATGAACTTAAATTCGATGCCGCTGCAACACAATATAATGCTACAACTGCTCCAACAACTGCATGGGAAGCGGATGATTATGTAGAGGTTTTAATTTCCACTACAGGAACTACAAACTGGACGGTATTGTATACTTACAATAATACTAATGTTCCTTCTAATACAGGTGCGACAAACATAATCGACTTAGATGCGTATGCTGGTCAAACAGTGCGTTTCGCTTACCGAGTTGTAGAAGGTGCTGCTAATGATTTGGCTGACATTGATTTTTCAATTGATAACTTTGAATTAAGACTTACACCGTCTTGCGCTGAACCAACAGGATTAGCAGTAACTAATCTAACAGATAGTTCAGCAGATATCAATTGGACGATGACTACAGGTAACTATCAGTATGTTTTAGATCAGGTTGCTACGGACCCTGCGGGCGCCGGAACTCCATTAGCAGGTCAGACATTTAATGCAACCTTATTAACACAATCTACAACATACTATTTCCACGTAAGAACGGATTGTGGAGGAACTTTCAGTATTTGGTCTACGGTATCCTTCACAACTTTAGCAACACCTCCATCAAATGACAACTGTAGTAATGCAATTGCATTGACAGCAGGTGGTGTATTTGCGGATAATCCTGCTATTGCCACAAATCAAGGTGCCACAAATTCTAATCCGCCGGCACCAGGCTGTGCAAATTTTGCAGGTGGGGATGTTTGGTATTCTGTAACTATTCCGGCTTCAGGAAATCTAACTATTGAAACTAATAACGACACTGCAGGTGGAAGTACGCTTTCCGATACGGGATTAGCAGTTTATAGTGGTGACTGTGCTACTTTAGTCCTTGTTGAATGTGATGATGATGATAGTGCAGACGGAAATTTCTCTTTAATCTCTTTAACAGGAAGAACGCCAGGTGAGGTTTTATATGTAAATGCATGGGAATATGGAGGAGGAACCGTTGGAACATTTAAAATTTCGGCTTATGACGCTTCATTAAGTACTGGCTCTTTTGATACTGCTGCTTTTAGAGCCTATCCGAATCCAGTTAAAAATGTTTTGAATTTATCTTATTCAACAGAGATTTCTATTATAGAGGTTTATAATATGTTAGGTCAGAAAGTATTGGCTAAAACATTAAATGTTACTCAGGCGCAAGTAGATATGAGTGGTCTGACAACAGGGAATTATATCGTTAAGGTAACTGCGGATGGAGTTACTAAAACGCTTAAAGTTATAAAACAGTAAGTTTTTTTACTTTTTTGTTAAAAAGACGGCTTTTGCCGTCTTTTTTTGTTTTTTTCACATTTTTCTTCCAAAAAAAAGCATTTTTGTTATAACTTGGCGGAAAATTATCAATAAAAACTTATGAAAAAAATTACTTTACTGCTTTTGCTTTTTATGGCAGGTTGGCAAATTAGTGCGCAATCTACCTGTAATCAGACCTTTACCATTTCTGGTTCTGATGACGACCCAACGGTTCTAACTATTAATGCTGCAGATCTTACTTGTAACGGCGTGAATCCTGCAACCAGCTTAAAATTAACTAACGCGGCAGGAAGTTTAACTTCCGGCTTTTGTGCTGCTGATGGATCAAGCTGGTATGGTTTTGATCTTTCTATTGATGGCGGACCTGTAATTACCGGTTGTGCCGGAGATTTTAACGATATTGATATTACTGGGTTTACTACTCTTACAATAACATCGCACGATGACGATGCATATTCGGATGGAGTAACAATTACTATCGATGTTGAAGTAACCTTTACTCCTAGTGCTGTTCCGGGTTGTACTACTTTAAGTGCTCCGGCTAACGGAGCGGTGAGTGTGATGACATCTGTAATATCATGGCCTGTTGCGCCGGGTGGAGCTACAGGCTATAAACTGAATGTTGGAACAACTCCAGGTGGGACTAACGTCTTGAATATGTTTGATGTTGGAAATGTATTAACTCATGATTTAGGAGCTTTATCAGCCGGAACTACTTATTATGTAACTGTTGTTGCTTATAATGGAGTAGGTAATGCGGTTGGTTGTACAGAATCAAGTTTTACTACTTGCGGTACAATAGCTGCTCCGGCAGTAGAAAATTTCGCAACATTCTTACCAGGCTGTTGGCAGGAAGCGGATAACGGCGATTTAACAGCAGGTCCTGCAACATTTGGAGGAAGCAGCTGGGGTGCGGATGGTTTTGGTAACGTAGGATCAGCGGGAGCGATTAACTACAATCTTTATTTAGCTTCAGCTAATGATTGGGTTGTTTCTCCGTTATTTAACATACCTGCAACCGGTTATGAACTTAAATTTGATGCTGCTGCAACACAATATGCTTCTACAAATGCGCCTACAACAGCGTGGGAAGCTGATGATTTCGTAGAAGTTTTAGTTTCTACAGGAACTACAAACTGGACTGTACTTTATACTTATAATGATACAAACGTTCCATCTAATTTAGGAACTACAAATATCATCGATTTAGATGCCTATGCAGGACAAAATGTTCGTTTCGCTTTTAGAGCGGTAGAAGGTGCTGCAGACGGTGCTGCAGATATTGATTTCTCTGTGGATAATTTTGAATTAAGACTTACGCCATCTTGTGCAGAACCAGTTGGATTGGTCGTAAGTAACCTTACAGACACATCTGCTGATATCTCTTGGAGTGTTACAACAGGTAATTATCAATATGTTATTGATCAGGTTGCAGGTAATCCGGCAGGAGCTGGTACTCCAACAACAAGTACAACTTATAATGCTTCTGGATTAACGCCATTAACGACTTATTATCTACATGTGAGAACTGATTGTGGAGGAACATTCAGTACATGGTCTACAGTTTCTTTTACAACATTGGCTACGCCTCCTTCAAATGATGACTGTGCTGCCGCTATCGCACTTACTGCAGGTGGCGTATTTACAGATAATCAGGTTATAGGAACGAATCAGGGAGCTTCAAATTCTAACCCTCCGGCACCAGGTTGTGCAAGTTTCGCTGGTGGAGATGTATGGTATTCAGTAACTATTCCTGCTTCAGGATCATTAACGATTGAAACTAATAATGATACTGCTGGCGGAAGTGCTATTACTGATATGGGATTAGCAGTTTATAGCGGAGCCTGTGGTGCTTTATCCCTTGTTTCTTGTGATGATGACTCAAGTGCTGACGGGTTTTTCTCTTTATCCTCATTAACAGGGAGAACACCTGGCGAAGTTTTATATGTAAATGTATGGGAGTATGGCGGAGGCACCGTTGGAACATTTAAAATCTCGGCTTACGATGCTTCATTAAGTACGGGTTCTTTTGATTCTGCTTCTTTTGTAGCTTATCCGAATCCAGTGAAAAATGTATTGAATTTGTCTTATAAAACAGAAATTTCTTCAGTGGAAGTTTACAATATGTTAGGCCAAAAAGTAATGGCTAAAACGTTAAATGTTGCACAAGGACAAGTAGACATGACTGGTCTCAATGCAGGAAATTATATCGTTAAGGTAACTGCTGATGGCGTTACTAAAACAATTAAAGTGATTAAGCAATAAGCATTTTATACTTTTATTTTAAAAGGTGGTCTTCGGATCACCTTTTTTTGTGCAGTAAATCGTTGTATTGTCTTGAATTACAGATGAATGAACCTGAAAGAGTCAAAAAAAATCACTAAATTTAAAACAAAAAGCATATGAAAAAAATTACTCTATTGATTTGGTTCATGCTTACTGGAATTCTTTCTTCCGCGCAATGCATAGCAACAAGTCAATATCCCTCCGGCGACGTGATCTCTGAAAATGAAGGCACAGTTCAGCAAATTACTAACTGTAATTATGCTGGTGAATATTCCAGGATTACCAATATTATAATCGGTAATAATTATCAGTTTACTTCCACGGGCGGTGCCGGTAATTATATAACCATAACAAATGACTCCAATACTGTAATTGCAAGCGGTGTTTCGCCTCTTACAGTTAACAATATGACTGTCAATATAATAAGGTTTCATATATTCGTAAGCAATGCCTGTGACGAAGAGGAAGAATGTCGCGTTACCACCCTGCAATGTGTATCGGCGTCATGTGTTCCGCCCCCGCCACCTGCAAATGATGAATGCGCCAATGCAGTGTCTTTAAATGTTGATTCCACTTTTTGTAATGGTGCGAATACTAACGGGTCAAATGAAAATGCTACAGATTCAGGTATAGCAGCCGCGACATGTTTCGAATACGGTGAAAATGATGTGTGGTTTTCTTTTATAGTGCCAGCCACAACTGCAACCGTAAATGTGTCAACCGATTTTACAGGCGGTACCCTGGTTGATACCGAAGTGGCTTTGTACTCGGGAACCTGCGGTACATTGGTCGAAGTTGGTTGCGATCAGGACAGCGGAACAACAGTATTAAGCAACGGTTTCTCATGGAATTCTCTATTGACAAATATTGCTGTGACTGCGGGACAGACTTATTATGTCAGGGTTTCTGGCTATGATGCTTCTTTTGAAGGTACATTTTGTTTAAGAATAGTGACCAACACAACTTTAGCTTCAGATAGTTTTATTTCTAATGAGTTTAAAGCCTACCCAAATCCGGTTAGAAATACACTTAATTTGTCTAACGCAACTGAAATAACTTTAGTAGCAATTTATAATATGTTAGGACAAGAAGTTTTATCTGAATCGATAAACGCAACAGAAGCCCATTTAGACATGTCACGTTTATTATCCGGAAACTATATCGTAAAAGTAAATAGCGGCGGAAATACCAAAACAATCAAAGTCGTAAAACACTAATATATTTCGGCTAAAAATATTTTTAAAAGCCACCTATTTCAGGTGGTTTTTTTATTTTTATAGCGTTATCTTTGTTAAAATTATATTTCCAAAAATGTATTTTTCATTTATTATTCCGGTTTATAACCGTCCTGATGAAATAGAAGAACTGCTGAAAAGTCTGGCGGAACAGAATTATCATGAAGATTTCGAAGTAGTTGTCGTCGAAGATGGTTCTACAATTCCCTGCGATGAAGTCACTAAAAAATATGAAAGCAAATTATTTATTTCATATTTCGATAAACCCAATTCGGGTCCCGGAGATTCCAGAAACTTCGGAATGAAACATGCGATGGGAAGCTATTTCCTGATTTTGGATTCCGATTGTATCTTACCGGCGAATTATCTGGCTTCCGTCGATGCTCATCTTAAAAAAGAATATGTGGATTGTTTTGGAGGACCCGATAACGCCCTGGATTCGTTTTCCTCGGTTCAGAAAGCAATAAATTTTACGATGACCTCGTTTTTGACAACGGGGGGAATTCGCGGTGGTTCAGAAAAAATCGGAAAATTCCAACCGAGAAGTTTTAACATGGGATTGTCCAAAAAAGCTTTCGAAGCCTCGGGAGGATTTGGAAATATTCATCCGGGAGAAGATCCTGATTTATCCATTCGTTTATGGAAATTGGGATACAAAACCAGACTCTTTAAGGATTCATTTGTATATCATAAACGCAGGATTGATTTCGAAAAATTTTACAAACAGGTAAACAAATTCGGAAAGGCGAGACCGATTTTGGATTTATGGTATCCGAAACACAGTAAGATTACGTTTTGGCTTCCGACACTTTTTCTTTTAGGTTTTGTGTCAGCAGTGGTTTTAAGTCAATTCGGTTTTACGATACCTATCAAACTATACATAGCCTATTTTTTGGTCCTGTTCTGGATCGCCTCTATAGAAAATATGAGCTTATGGATCGGATTTCTTGCCATGATTGCGGCAATGTTTCAATTTGTGGGTTACGGGGTAGGTTTTCTGCAATCGTTTATAAAAGTTAAAGTAATGCGGGTGAAGCCGGAAATAGCTTTCCCTGAATTGTTTTTCAGGAAATAAATATGACAAAGATTATCGGACTTACAGGCGGAATTGGTAGCGGAAAGTCTACTATCGCCGGATACTTCAAAGAATTCGGTGTTCCGGTCTATATTGCCGATGAAGAAGCTAGAAAACTGATGGATGATCCTGAAATTATCCAAAAAGTTCAGGCGGTCTTCGATGAAAATGTAATGGAAAACAATGCCTTAAACCGAAAATTAATTGCGGATCTCGTTTTCTCGGCACCGGAAAAATTAAAAAAACTGAACAGCGTCATCCACCCCGAAGTAAAAAAGCACTTCCTGGCATGGGTAAATGCACATAAGGATAAACCTTTTGTCATAAAAGAAGCAGCAATTCTTTTCGAAAGCGGAACCTATAAAGATTGTGATAAAATAATTGTGGTGACTGCGCCGGAAGAGGTTCGTATTCAAAGAGTTATGAATCGTGATAAGGTAACAAAAGAGCAGGTTTCAGAGCGAATGAACCATCAATGGCCCGACGAAAAGAAAATCGCTTTAAGCGATTTTGTAATTCAAAACACTGATTTTAAAGAATCTAAACAAAAAGTCAGTGAAATTCTTAAAAAATTGAATGAAATGTAAAAACTAAAGGAGATGTTAATCTTTGGTTAATATTTTTAAGGTCTAAATGTTAAAATGTTAATTTTGTTTTGATGAATAAAACGCGTTTCCGATTACTTGTTGTCTTAATGAGTTTATCTCTTCTGGGGATAATTCTAGTACAGTTGTATTGGATCGATACTTCTTACAAAAACAACGAGGAACAGTTTAAATATCATGTGCAGCAGGTTGTAGGAAATGTAGCCAACAAACTGCAGCAACAGGAAGCGTTTGAATTCTACAGAAAGTACAATAAACTGAAAGACAGTATTGGTAAAGCGCCTCGACAAAGTGACTTAAAAGAGTACTTCTTCGTGGAGCGTGACCCGAAAACAAATGAGCAGGTCATTTACTCCAATACGATCGTTTCGGAAGATTATAATTTAACAAGTTCGTTCTTTGATAAAAATGCCGACTCGGTTCCACTGAAAAGTTTTGTAGCCAAGCGAAAAACCGAAATATTCAACGGAAGCATTATTGACAATTCCGCCATCCAGAAATCTGCCGCACCTGATATCACTATCGAAAAATCAGGAACGCTGGATATCCTGGACAAAGCGCAGTTCGAAATTTACTTCAAGGATATTGTCGCTTTAAAGCCGCTGCAGGACAGAATCACGAAAGAACGCCTGAATGCGATGCTGGAAAACGAATTACGGGAATACGGAGTGAAAACGCCGTTCGAATTCGGAATCTACAGCAATGGCTTAGCAACAAAGGTAAAATCGGAGAATTTCGATTACGATAAAAAATCAACCTACAGTATTCCGGTTTTTGTAGATAACGATAGTGAGAACAAATACCAATTGCTGGTAAGTTTCCCTCAAAAAAGCAAATTCCTGTTTTCATCATTGATAGGGATTACATCGCTGTCCCTGATTTTTACCCTGGTGATCATCGTGGCCTATTTCAGTGCGCTGAACCAATTGATCAAGCAAAAACAGATTTCGGAAATTAAGACCGATTTCATCAACAATATGACCCACGAGTTTAAAACGCCTATTGCAACCATTAATCTTGCCTTAGACGCGATTAAAAACCCAAAAATCATAGAGGATAGGGAAAAAGTACAACGATACCTGCAGATGATTCGCGACGAAAACAAACGTATGCACGCTCAGGTGGAAAACGTACTCCGAATTTCAAAATTGGATCGAAAAGAGTTGGAAATCAACAAAGAACCAACAAATGTTCACGATATTATTGAAGATGCTATCGAACACGTCAACCTGATTATTGAAGATAGAGGAGGAGAGATTAACAGTAAGCTGGATGCGAAGCGAACAACTATTTTACTAAATGATGTCCACTTTACAAACGTGATGGTTAACATATTGGATAATGCCATAAAATATTCGCCGGACACACCAAGAATTCTTGTCTGTACGGAGAATGTAAAAGATTTTATCCTCATCAGAGTAAGAGACCACGGCGCCGGAATGAGCAAAGTGGCACAAAAAAGAATATTTGAAAAGTTTTACAGAGAACACACAGGTGACCTTCATAACGTAAAAGGACACGGTTTAGGACTCGCTTATGTAAAGAGAATTGTAGACGACCACAACGGTCAGATATTTGTCGAAAGTGAGAAAGGTAAGGGAAGTACCTTTACTATTAAAATGCCTTTAATAAATTAAAAATATATGGACACAACTAACAAAAAGATTCTATTAGTAGAAGATGATCCAAATTTCGGAGCTGTTTTAAAAGATTATTTAATTATAAATGATTTTGATGTAACTCTGGCTAAAAACGGAATGGAAGGATTTGAAAAATTCAAGAAAGACAATTACGATTTGTGTATTCTTGATGTCATGATGCCTTACAAAGACGGCTATACCTTAGCAAGAGAAATCCGCGAAAAGAACAAAGATGTGCCTATTATTTTCCTAACCGCAAAATCCATGAAAGAGGATGTGCTGAAAGGATATAAAGTTGGTGCCGATGATTATTTGAACAAACCGTTCGATTCAGAAGTATTGCTGATGAAAATCAAAGCTATCATCATGCGTAAAGCTTCCGAAACGAAAACCGATAACACCAAATTCGAATTCGAAATCGGTAAATTCCATTTGAATTCAAAACTGCGTTTCCTTACTTACCCTGGAGATGAGCCAATCAAATTGTCACCAAAGGAAAACGAATTGCTTAAAATGCTTGCCTTGCACGAAAACGACCTTATGCCGCGTGAGTTGGCACTGACAAAAATCTGGAGAGATGATAACTATTTCACTTCCAGAAGTATGGATGTTTATATCGCCAAATTGCGTAAGTACCTGAAACCGGACGAAGATGTTGAGATCTTAAACATCCACGGGGAAGGTTTCCGTTTGGTGGTGAAAAACAAAGCTGCAGAATAGATTAAGAATTAATTATATTGTTGTAAAGAAGCTCTGGGAAACCAGGGCTTTTTTTATTGGGAACTTTTCCCGCTTTCCGCTACAGGATTTTTGAATAAAAAAAGTAGTTCCAGAGAACAAAAAAGAGCTTCCGCCGGTCGCTTTTTTTCTTCAGGAACTGCTAATTTTTTATTTCAAAAATGCCTTCCGCTGCAATCCGGGTTAGGGTTAAAGCGATTAAAAGATAGTAGTTCTGCTAAAATCAGCGTAATCTGCGTGCTAAGAAAAACAAAAAGATTGGGCTTTATTTGTCCAACACCAAAGCAAAGCAAACCTTCTCATCTTTCATCACGGAAAAGAACTGCTTCGTCTCATCGGCATGGATCTCCACAACATCGTTCCAGTTCAGCTCGCGGAGGAAATTCATTTCCAGGCTTTTAACGTGCTGTTTAAGAACTGCTTTCGGATGTAAAGCATCAAGACACCATTCTAAATATTTCGTGTTATTCACGTGATTCACAATGTCTAAATCGGACAAGACTACATTTCGTTCCGCAATTTTCTCCGTTTCCTGTAAAATATTGATCCGCGTAAAGCTTTGAGCTGTGGCCTTATGATCAGGATATTTTTCAAAATGTTCGTGCGGCAAAGCCAAGGGTTCTGATTTTCGTAGTTGTGTATTAAAAACTGCCCAGTACGTCGTCGATCCCACAATTTTCTTCCCGTCAAGATACATTTCGATATTACGGATTGATTTGTTCCCTTCCAGACTTTCAATCCATGTTTTCACAGTTACTTTATCTTGCCATTTCGGCAAAGCATCAATCTCAATCCGAATCCTGCTCAACACCCAAGCCTGATGGTGTTCCTGCATATCATTAAAACTCAAGCCACCCAAGATGGAATGCTCCGCGGCGGTAAGTTGCAGCAAATTGCACAAATCCACATACTTTAAATAACCGTTGGGCGCGCATTGGGTAAAATTAATTTCCCAGTCGTGTGAATAGATGGAGGTGAAGTCGGGTGATATAGGCATAGATGGTAAATTATGAGTTATGAGTGGAGCAGAAAGGCAAACGACAGGAGAGAATAGAAGATAGAGAATAGACAAGAAAGCTTTAGCATCATTTCTTTACTCTTGATTCTATTTTCTTTTATCTATTTTCTTTCTTCCATTTCCTTTTTTATAAAGTTAGTTATTTCCGAAATATGCGTTTGGTAATCAAACCATTTTGCGTGTTCGTTACGCTTGAACCACGTAATCTGGCGCTTGGCAAATCGTCTGGTGTTTTTCTTGATTTCTTCAATGGCGAAATCTAAAGTTGTTTTTCCGTCGAAATAATCAAAAAGCTCACGGTAGCCCACAGTCTGCAAAGCATTTAACTGTTTATGCGGATATAAAGCTTTGGCTTCTTCCAATAATCCATCCTTCATCATCAAATCCACCCGAAGGTTGATTCGCTCGTACATTTTTTCCCTGTCAGCTTCCAGGCCAATAACAATAGGAGTGAAGTTTCGCGTGTTTTTCTTCTGTCCGATAAACGATGAATAGGGTTTCCCGCTCCCAAGACAAACTTCCACAAAACGCATCATCCGTTGCGGATTTTGTAGTGTCTGCGGATTTTTGGAAGTGATCTTAGAATAAAAATCAGGATCCTGTTTTTGCAAAGTTTCCTGTAAATAGGTAATGCCTTTCGCTTCGTAGTTTTGTCGGATATCTTCCCGAACCGAAGTTTCAATTTCCGGAAAATCGTCAAAGCCTTTCAGCACGGCATCAACATACAAACCCGAACCACCGACCATTATCTGAACATTGTTTTCTCTGAAAAGATTGTTGAGTTTAGCAATCGCTTCCGTTTCAAAATCACCTACAGAATAGGTTTCAAAAACCGATTTATCCTGAATAAAATGATGGGTTGCAGCGGTTAATTCCTCTTCATTCGGAACGGCAGTGCCAATCTTCATTTCTTTAAAAAACTGCCTGCTGTCACAGGAAATAATATCGCAGCCAAAATGCTGCGCAAGTTTAATGCTCAAAGCGGTTTTCCCGATGGCCGTCGGACCAATTATAGTAATAAGATAATTAGTCATTAGTTTAATTTTTCACCGCATTTATGGCAAAAACGCGCCTCTGAACTTATGATTGGCGTTTGACATAAAGGGCAATTTCTTTTTGAAGTTTCGTCTTTCTTTTTGTTGGAAGAAGCAAATTGCGCCGTAACGATTCCCGTAGGAACTGCAATTACACCATATCCCAAAATCATAACGCAGGAAGCTATTATCTGACCAAGTGTTGTAACTGGAGCAATATCTCCATAACCAACTGTTGTCAAAGTCACGATGCACCAATAAATACTCACAGGAATACTGGTAAACCCACTGTCTTTACCTTCTATTACATACATGATTGACCCTAATAGGATACAAACGATTAGGATAAAATATACGAAGACAATGATTTTAGTACGACTGGCTTTTAAGGCAAGTTTCAGTTGGGATTGCTGGCCGGTAAAATGTCCAAGATTCAATATTTCGAACAGACGTAGCAAACGCAAAGCCCTAATAACCGAAAGCATTCGTGAACCGGGGATAAAGAAAGACAAATACATCGGCAGGATTGAAATGAAATCTACTATTCCATAAAAACTGAAAATGTAGGTAAGCGGTTTTCGGTTGCTGATGATTCTCAGAATATACTCCAAAGTGAAGAAAATGGTAATCACCCATTCGGAAACAATAATGAATGCATGGTATTCAGAATCAAGCTTTTCTACCGATTCGAGCATTACCAACAAGACGCTCAAAAGTATTACGCCAAGGAGCATTAAATCGAAAAACCGTCCGGCAGGCGTATTTGCACCGTAAATGATAATGTAAAGCCGCTGTCGGAGAATGTCGGATTTGCTCTTAAGTTTTCTCATCTGAAAAGTCGTTATTCAAATTTACTCAAAACTTAACGATTTTCACTACTTTCCTTTTGTTGATATACTGCTGGATAATGTTTCGCACATCGCGGTTGTTCTGCATCGGAATAATAATGTTCTTCAGAATCTCAATATTGTTAATCTGGTAATTTAAGTCGAAGAAACAATAGCCTTTGTAAATACCATTCTCGATCAGGACGGCACTGCGTTCATCGATGCTTCGGCCTTTGTCCACAATCACCATGCTTTGGTTCTGAAGTTGGTTATTTTCTAAAAAAAACAAAACCCGCTTATTGTATTCTTCCGGAGATTCCTGATTGATGCATGCACCGAGGCATTGTTTTAGATCATATTGAAAGCAAGTACTTTTAGTGTCGTACAAACCATTTATCTTCTGGCAAAACTGGTTTTCTTCTGTGATTTTAAACAAAAGCGATTTCCCTTCCTGAATAGTGGCGAAAGAGGTGATTTCTTTTCTGCGGCCGTCAGTTTTCTGTAATTTCAAAGCAATGTAACCTTCAGCATTTTTTTCGGGATATAAGGCCCATGAAAATACGGTTTTACGCTGTGCTCTATTGTATATGGGTTTGTTGACTTTGATTTCTTCGCTTTCCTTTAAAAGGGCAATCAATTCGCTGCCGGTTTCTTCAAAAGTAACGGCAAAGACTTCATTCTGAAGCTTTTTCGATTTTCGGGCTGTAGCTGTAAAATGCTGATTGACCCTTTTTTTAATATTGTTGCTTTTCCCTATATAAATAATCGACCCATCTTCGCGGTGCACATAATAAATGCCGGTTTTAGATGGCAGCGATTCAACAATATCCAGGAGTTTCGGTGAGATTCCCGATTTGATTTCTGTTTTAATATAGCTTTTAACGATTTCTTTCTCAAGATCTTTCGCCAATAGCATTTTGAAAAGTTTTACCGTCGCCATCGCATCTCCGGTAGCGCGATGTCTGTCGGCGATAGGAATTCCTAAACTTCGTACCAGTTTTCCAAGGCTGTAAGAGAGCTGGTCCGGAATTAGTTTTTTTGAAAGTTCAACTGTGCATAATGTAGGCTTGCTGAATTCAAAACCCAACCGGCGGAATTCTGTACGTAAGATTCTGTAATCGAAAGAGGCATTATGTGCGACAATCACGCAATCCTGTGTAATCTCAATAATTCGCTTTGCAACTTCATAAAACTTAGGTGCCGAACGCAGCATGGCGTTGTTAATTCCCGTAAGTTTCACCACAAAAGGCTGAATAGGAATTTCAGGATTTACTAAGCTAATAAACTGATCCACAATCTCGTGACCGTCAAATCTGTAGATGGCGATTTCAGTAATCCCTTCTTCATTATACTGGCCTCCGGTGGTTTCTATGTCTAATATTGCGTACAAAATAAGTAATCAGTGTTCATTGTTCGTTTTGAGACAACGTCTTTTTCTATTCTCTATATTCTTTTGTCTCTTATCTAGTTCCAAAGATACTACTTCCAATCCGAACCATTGTGCTTCCGCATTCAATTGCGAGTTGATAGTCGCCTGACATTCCCATGGAAAGTACTGTAAATTGCGGATTTTCAAGTGAAAGCGTATCGAAAACAGATTTTAAATGTGTAAATTCTTTTTTGATTTGCTCCTGATTTTCGGTGAAAGTTGCCATCCCCATCAAGCCTATAACCCTAACATTCTTGAGGTTTTTGAAGTCTTCGTAAGCAATCAGTTCATTCAGTTCCGTATCATCAAATCCGAATTTGGATTCTTCTTCGGCTATATAAACCTGTAACAAACAATCAATTACACGGTTGTGTTTTTCGGCCTGTTTGTTGATTTCCATTAATAATTTCAGACTGTCAACGCCATGAATAAGGCTCACATATTCCGCCATATATTTCACTTTATTCGTCTGAACATGGCCAATCATATGCCATTCGATATCTTTTGGCATCTGTTCCCATTTCCCGGTCATTTCCTGTATTTTGTTTTCACCGAAAATACGCTGACCGGCTTTATAGGCTTCCATTAACTCACTAACAGGTTTGGTTTTGGAAACGGCTACCAAAGTTACGTGTGCCGGAAGTGTTGCTTTTATGTGCTGGAGGTTGGATTGGATTGACATGTGTTGCTTTTTTAATATGAGATTTCTCCGTCGTCGAAATGACAAGAGTAACAGAGTTTGTAATTTTCTAACTTCTAACTTCATAACTCATAAATCACCAAACCACTTCGAAACTTAGGCTCAATGTAGGTGCTTTTCGGAGGCATAATTAGATTCTCGTCGGCAATAGCTTTTATCTCTGAAATGTCAATCGGGTAGAGCATGAAACCTACTTCAAATTCCCCGCTGTCAACCATTTCTTTTATCGAAGTAATGGATTTTGTTCCCGGGATATAAGCAATTCGGTCATCGGTTCTCAAATCGTCAATACCTAAAATCGGTTGCAGGACAGTATTGTATAAAATCTGCGCATCAAGTTTTGCCAATACGGAATCAAACTCAAATTTCTCTTCTTTTAATCGTAAAGCATAAAATTCGCCATCGAGATACATCCCGAATTCATATTTCTGCTGTGGCTTCCATAATTCCTGTTTTTTGCTTTCGATGATGAAATTGCCGGAAATCATGTTCATGAAATCTTCTTTGGAATGCCCGTTCAAATCACTAATGATACGGTTGTACTCATAGATTTTCACATTGGAATCGGCAATCAGGAAACTCATGAAATAATTCAGGTTCGCATTGCCCGTGTGCTTATCTTCTTCATACAATAACTCTGCTGAAGCCGAACGATGATGACCATCCGCAATATATAAATCACCAATTTCTTCAAACTGGTTTTCGAGCCATTGGATTTCGTCATCGTTTTCTATAGTCCACAAAATATGCTTTTCCTTATTCGTTGTGGAAAATTCATAAACCGGACGGGATGTTTTTTTTTCGGCAATCCATTCCGAAAGCGTTGCATTGTCTTTATAGGTAATCAAAACCGGCTCAGTATTAAAACCAGTCTGATGCAGATAATCCTTGAATAAATCCACGCGGTACTGAAGCGTATCCTCGTGCTTTTTGATGACATTCTTTTGATAATCATCAATGGAAGTTCCCGCTAAAATCCCGGTGAATGTGTGACTTTTCGACTGAATCTCATACAAGTAAAAAACCGCTTTATTTTCCTGAATTAAGATACCGTCTTTTTTAAAGTCGTTGTATTTATGTGCAACCGTTTTAAACCGTTTGTCGAAACCGATTTTTTGTTGGTTTACATAAGCAGGATTCAGAATATGCAAAAACGAAAACGGATTGAATTCCAGATAGGCAGCAAGCTCCGCAGCTCCGTAATCGTCATAGGAACGCGAAGTCACGAGGCTGACTTTATCTGCCGTAGGGCGAACTGCTTTAAAAGGAATTATCTTGGCCATATTTTAACCGCAAAGTGCGCTAAGTTTTACGCAAGGTTCGCAATGGTTTTAGCGTTCTTTGCGCTTACTTTGCGAACCTTGCGGTTAGATTTTTATGCGAACATTTTCGCTGTTTTCTCTGCTTTCTTGCTTTCGGAATAATCGTAGAAACCTTCTCCGGATTTCACGCCTAATTTTCCAGCCATAACCATGTTTACCAATAACGGACATGGTGCATATTTCGGGTTTTTGAATCCGTCGTACATTACGTTTAAGATGGATAAACATACGTCAAGCCCAATAAAATCAGCTAATTGTAATGGTCCCATCGGGTGTGCCATTCCTAATTTCATCACCGTATCAATTTCCTGAACACCGGCCACGCCATTGTATAACGTTTCGATCGATTCGTTGATCATCGGCATAAGGATCCTGTTGGCTACGAAACCTGGGTAATCGTTTACTTCTGTTGGTGTTTTACCCAATTTAACGGATAAATCCATGATTATTTGAGTAACCTCGTCCGAAGTATTATAACCGCGGATAATTTCCACAAGCTTCATAATCGGCACCGGATTCATGAAGTGCATACCAATAACTCTTTCAGGGTGAACTACCTGAGCGGCAATTTGCGTAATAGAAATCGAAGAAGTATTCGATGCTAAAATCACGTTATGATTACAAACTTCACTTAACTGTTTAAAGATATTCAGTTTCAGAGTTACGTTTTCAGTAGCGGCTTCCACAACCAAATCACAACCAACTACACCGTCTTTAATATCAGTGTAAGTAATGATGTTTCCGATAGTTTTGTGTTTGTCTTCTTCCGAAATAGTTCCTTTGGTTACCATTCTGTCAAGGTTCGCAGCGATGGTTGCCATTCCTTTTTCAAGGGCTTTTTCTGAAATATCAATCAATTTTACGGTGAAACCTGACTGTGCAAAAGTATGGGCAATTCCGTTACCCATGGTTCCTGATCCGATTACAGCTATGTTTTTCATTTTGTAATTAGTTATTGTTTATGTTTTATTTTTTTTAAAAGACTTCCATTTTTAAAATATAAGTCTAATTTTTTAGTTCCATCAGAATTAAATTGTTCCCAATGTCCATCAGGTAAGCCATTTTTAATTGTATATGTACCTTTTATTTTTCCATTTTCATGATAATATTCACTAGATCCGCTGAATTTGTTTTCGCTATGAATTTCACAGTCGCCTGAAAAATAGATACCGTCTTTTTCCACAATAAATTCTGCAAGCACTATTTCATTACTATCTTTTTCACGCTTTTCCTGGCAGGAAACAAAACCTGAAAATAGCAGAATTAAAATAATAACGTTTTTCATTTTATTTATTTTCCATGCAGTCGATAATTTGGTAAGCCACGCGCAAAGCTTCTGTAGCCTGTTCCAAAGTTACCACGGGAGTCGTATTGTTGTTGATGGCATCCGCGAAGGTTTCCAGTTCGTCCAGAATGGCATTGTTCGGCTCCACACTTGGATTATCGTAATAGATTTGTTTTTTCACGCCTTCCGCATTCTGTAAAATCATATCGAAATCGCCTGGAATTTCCGGTGCGTCTTTCATTTTAACGACTTCACATACTTTATCAAGATAATCCACGGAAATGTAAGCGTCTTTTTGAAAGAAACGCGACTTACGCATGTTTTTCATCGAAATTCGGCTGGAAGTTATGTTCGCTACGCAGCCATTTTCGAACTCGATTCTGGCATTGGAAATATCCGGAGAATCACTGATTACCGCAACGCCACTGGCATTAACAGTTTTTACTTTTGAATTGACAACGCTCAAAATCGCATCGATATCGTGAATCATCAAATCCAAAACTACCGGAACATCTGTACCACGTGGATTGAATTCTGCCAAACGATGCGTTTCGATAAACATCGGGTTTTCTATTTTGTCTTTTACAGCTTTAAAAGCGGGATTGAAACGCTCCACATGTCCAACCTGACCTTTAACGTTATATTCTTTCGCTAAAGCAATGATTTCTTCGGCTTCTTCAACTGTGGTTGAAATAGGTTTTTCGATGAAAACGTGTTTCCCGGATTTGATAGCCACTCGGGCACATTTGTAATGGGAAAGCGTTGGGGTAACGATATCGATAACATCTACTGCGTGGATTAATTTGGCAATAGTATCGAAATGTTTATAACCGAATTCGGCAGCGATTTTTTCGGCATATTCCTGATTTTCATCATAAAAGCCTACTAATTCATATTTTTCAGATTGGTTGAGTAATCGTAAATGTATTTTTCCAAGGTGGCCGGCACCCAAAACGCCTACTTTTAGCATAGAAATCTATTTTTTATTTCATAACAGTTCGGCTTACAGCCTCGAGTGAACAAAAATATAATTTATTTGTTTATACTTAGCTGTTTTTTGATGTAAAGTTTTCGGGATTTGACTTTTGTTTTTATTGATTTTAAGCCTAATTTTACAGAATAAAACAAGCCGAAAAAGTGAGAGATTTAGCCAGACATCAAGGACTTCGAAATCAGTTGGTAAGCATTTTGGAAAAGAAAGGCATTACCGATAAAAATGTATTGGAAGCAATCAGAAAGATTCCGAGACACCTGTTTTTGAACTCCGGCTTTGAAGATTTCGCTTATCAGGACAAACCCTTTCCGATTGCGGCAGGACAAACTATTTCCCAGCCTTATACAGTTGCTTTTCAGACCGAATTATTACAGGTAAAAAAAGACGATAAAGTATTGGAAATCGGAACCGGTTCAGGTTACCAGACAGCAGTTTTGTGTATGATGGGCGCCAAGGTCTATTCCATTGAAAGACAGAACGAATTGTTCAAATCCACATCGCTTTTATTGCCGAAATTAGGCATCCGACCTAAACATTTGGCTTTCGGTGATGGTTATAAAGGATTGCCGAATTATGCTCCGTTCGACAGTATTATTGTTACAGCAGGCGCGCCCTATATTCCGCAGCCTTTAATGGCGCAGTTAAAAATAGGAGGAAGGCTTGTAATTCCTGTGGGTGAAGACATTCAGGTAATGACATTGCTGATCCGAAAAAACGAGACCCAGTTCGAGAAACACGAATTTGGAGATTTCCGGTTCGTACCTTTACTGGAAGATAAAAATTAGTGTGATTTTTTGATTCGGTCCAAATCACGCTTGGTGTCGCGATCTTTTATTGTATCCCTCTTATCATAATTTTTCTTACCGCGGCAAAGCGCAATATCCAGTTTTGCCAGTCCTTTTTCATTGGTAAAAAGGCGCAAAGGGATAATCGTCAGACCTTTATTCTGAACACTTTTTAAAAGACTTTTCAATTCGCGTTTGTTCAATAAAAGTTTTCGTTCGCTTTTAGCTTTGTGGTTGTAATGCGTTCCGTAAAGGTATTCTTCAATATGGGAGTTGATTACGAAAAGTTCGGTACCGTGAAACTCGCAAAAACTTTCTGCAATTCCGGCTTTCCCCAATCGGATGGATTTGATTTCCGTTCCGGTCAAAACGATGCCCGCCGTATATTTTTCGAGAATTTCATAATCGAATTTGGCTCTTTTATTAAGTATGTTGACCGTTTTAAGCATAGGAGGGCAAATGTAAGAACAAATTTCGGGCAGCACAATAGCTTAAGGCAATTTCAGCAGCTGATGGGTAACAGAATTCCCATTTACGGTCACAATAAACAGATCTCCAAAAGTATTGTCTTCAATATCTGAATATATCTTTTTGTCAATCAGTTGGTTGACGATATTTGGAATAGTATTGCTGTGTCCGACAATTAAAACTGTTTTCCCCGAAGTGTCCTTTTTAAATTGCGGTATAACAATCGTTTTATGGTCGTAGATGATTATTTCTTTATCATTTTTTTGTGCCAAAGGTGTAACCGTCTGAACAGTGCGTTTGTAATTTGTACTGTAAATACCGTCAAATGTAATGTTATTAAAGATTTTATTCCAATTTTGGGCACGATTTAGGCCAATTTCAGATAAATCCGGATTGCCGGAATTGTCAACTTTTTCCGCGTGACGGATTAAATAATAGGTAGTCGTATTGCTTTGGCTGAAGCCAAATTGCGTGAATAATAAAGTAAAAGTGGCCAGTAATGTTTTCATTGGAAAATAATATTGACTATAAAATTAGCTAATTTTTGATTTCGTACCTTTATCCGATGGAAAACAAAACTTCAAATGATCCACTGCATGGTGTTACGCTTCAAAAGATAATGGAGCAATTGGTTGATTATTACGGTTTCGATACCTTGGCAGAATTCATTGACATTAGATGTTTTAAAGATAATCCGAGTATAAAATCGAGCCTGACCTTTTTAAGGAAAACCGAATGGGCCCGGAAAAAAGTAGAAGCTCTCTATCTGAAAACTCTGCCAAAATTCGGTAACACATAATTACTTTATTGGCGTCAGAAGGGAATACACAAAGCTGTCAAGGAATTTTCCCTGCCAATAAAAATCTTCCTTAAAATGACCTTCGCGGATAAAACCGTTTTTTTCCAAAAGTTTCCATGATGAGAAATTTTCCGGATCAGTCACCGCTTCAATGGAATGCAGCCTCATATTTTCAAAGCCATAGCGGATGATTTCCGTCAGCGCTTCCTGCATAATTCCTTTGCCGTGAAATTCAGTTCCGAGCATGTAACCGATTTCCGCCCGGTGGTTTTCCGGCTGCATTCTGAAATAACCGACGTTTCCTATAAGTTTACTGTCTTCTTTGAGACAAATGGCCCAATTGATACATTCCTTGTTTTCAAGCAAGCCCTGCATGTATTCAATATGTGCTATAGCATCGTCAATAGTTTTTGGAAGTTCTCTGGGGATATACTTCATTATTTCCGGATTGGAACGTAATTGGAACATTTCGTTGGCGTCGTCCTTAATAATCTGGCGAAGTAAAAGACGTTCGGTATGCAAAACCGGGAATTCTGAAAAATCAAATGTGAGCATAAATTTTTTTGCTGAAAGTTACATTTTTTTAAGAAAATGGAGAAAAGAATAATTTGCATTTTTTTTGGTAAAAAAGTGTCGAATATTTCATTTTATTTGTAAATTAACATATATTTAATAAACCAAATACTGACTTACTAACAAATTACCTATTTTATGAATTCCAATTTTGAAACAATCGACAAAGAAAAGATCGGGACTTTACTATTTCCAAACAATGATGTTCTTGAAGATGATAAAGAGGCGATCAAGCAGCGCAGGAAAGAACTGGACAGGGCTTTGACTTTAGGGAATTTAGAGCACTTAAAGATCAAGATTTATTTTGAGGATGACACTTCCAAAAAGATGGTGGATACTACAATCTGGGGCTTGACGGAGGAAAGGATTATCTTAAAGCAAGGCGTCGTCATACCGATAAAACGTATTTATAAAACAATTTAGCTATCTTTTGATAGCTTTTTTATTACTTTTTTATTACTTTTTTAAGAAATTTTTGGGAACATTATAACAAAAGATACTGAAATATTTAACAATGGATCATTGATATAACAACTAACTTTATGCTAGTAAAATCCCATCTACTTATAATACTGAATTCTCTGCGGTTAATTAATATTCTGAGAAAAATTGATTACTAATGCAAGGTTTTTTTGAATCTGATAATGTATAATTCACGGAACAA